>DATMDY010000095.1:0-29708 GCA_035557335.1 Methyloceanibacter sp. | reverse complement strand
GCCCAAGGTGAAGGTCGAAATCGCGGTCGCCGCCTCGGTGGCCGATGCCGCGGTCGAGGCGATCGGCGAGGCGGCGCGAACGGGGCGGATCGGCGACGGCAAGGTGTTCGTGCTGCCGCTCGAAGGCGCCATGCGCGTGCGCACCGGCGAGATGGGCGCCGACGCGCTGTAGCCAAGAGGCTGGCCGAGGAACATTAATTTCCGGCAATGCTTTTAAGGTGGAGGGGGCCGTCATGATGCTTACATGACGGCCCCATTCGCCCTATATAGGCGCGGGGGCGCTGGGGAGCGGCGAAAGAGCAAGCTCCGAGGTGTCAAATGCTGGACGACATGACCAAGCCTCCAGGCGACGCCCTTGTCGCTCATCCCGAAGAGTCCCTGGCCGCCCTTGCCCATCCGCCTTCCAAGCCGGCGACTACGATTGGGCGCCGGTCGCACGCGCGCCGCGTCAAGATCATCAAGCCGGGCGCACTCGGCATGCTGCTCAGGCCCATCGGCATCGCGGCCGGGATCGTGCTCTGCGCCTACGCGATCGTCTCGCTCGGCACCACCTTCTATCGCAGCTACTACCGGTATCTCGACCACAGTGTCGCGGTCCATCCCGACAGAAGCGTGTTCGACATCTTCTTCGGCGACAAGAGCCTGCCGTCGGACGCCGTCGATCTCGTCATCAAGGATATCGACGGCAGACTGCGTAAAGTGGTGGCGAGCAAATCGGAGGCCGACAAATTCGTCAACGACACCATCCTCATGCTCGACGAGGAGCGCGCGCGCATCAAGCAAGCGGCGCATGACGACCTCGATCGCAACTTCGCGCTCGCCTTCCAGGATCGCGAGCAGGCGATCGCCGCTTACGCCGATTGGTACTTCGCCTGGAAGCGCTCTTATGTGGTGCTGAAGGAGACCATCGCCTCCGCCTTCGCCCGCTTCTTCGAGGCCGGCAAATACGAGTCGGTGAACGAGGCCATAGAGGCCGACGTCAAAGAGTACTTCTTGCGGAACTACAAGGAGCAGGTGCTGAAGCCCGAATTGCGCGACCAGGTCATCGCCAAGGGTGTCGAACAGGCGGCGCGCCATGCGCATGACAGTTATAGGCGAGTGATTGCCAACGGCGACATGCGGCTCCAGCTCTTTCTCGCCAAGCACACGAGCCATCTTGAAGACATTCCGCCCGCCACGCCGGTCACCTCGGTGAAGCTCGATTGGGACGCGCAGAAATGGAAGGCGCCGACCTATCTCATGGAGGATCGCGCCTTCGACGGCATTGCCGGCATCGGCGCGGCGGCGGCCGGCGGCACGGTCGGCGCGCTCGCGCTCGGACCCGCCATCAATGCGGTGCTGACGCGAAGCTTCGGCCATCTGTCGAGCCGCGTCGCCGCTTCGCTCGGCACGCGGATCGTGCTTGCGCAGCAAGGCGCGGTAGCGGGGACGCTGGTGCAACCCATGGGCGGGCAAGTGGTCGGCGCCGCGATCGGCGTGGCGCTCGGCGCCGGCGTCGATTACCTCGCCAACGAGGCGAACGAGGCCTTCAACCGCGAGAGCTTCGTCGCCGCCAACGAGCAGGCGCTTGACGCCACCATCGCTACCTGGAAATCGGGCCTTGAGGCGAATCTCGATACGGCCATCGACAAATGGTTCGACGACGCCCGCGCCTCCGTCGTGCTCGCCACGAAATAGCGCGCCTTAACGTTACCCGGCGATGATGCCCTGGAGGGGCAGCAAGATAAGCGGATTTCAGTCGCATTTCCCGTGTCCGGCGATATTCTGAACCAATGGAAGAAAAGAGCAAAGCTTTGGCGCGTCCCGCGGCCTCGCGCTCCTTGCGCGAGGCGATCCGCAAGGCGCGGTTCGACGAGGCCGAGCGGCTCGACGTCACCGCCGACCGTCGCGACGGCGAGATCGCGCGGCTCGAGCTGTTGAAGGCCGAGCTCGAGACCGTGTTCGCCGAAATTCCCGCTCGCGACGACCGGTTCAATCTCGTGCTGGTGCCGAGCCGGCCGGCGCGGCTGTGGATCGACCTCTTCACCTATGCCGCGGTCGACGACGGATCGGGCGCCTATCTCTTCGTGCGCAACAGCGAGAACGGGCGCCGCACTTTGTTCAGCTCGAGCAATGTCGCCGACATGGCCGATCGCATCACCCGCCATATGGCGCACGAGATCGTACGCCGCGAGCGGCTCGAAGCGGCGCTGACCGGACCTGCGCTGGGCAAATTCGCCAACGAGGAACCGCGCGCAAGCTCGGGCATGAGCGTGATCGTCTCGGCCTTCCTGATCGGGCTCTTGACCGGAGCGGTGGGATTGTTCGCCGCCGTGTGGCTCAGCGCTCCCTGAGAACGCGTCGTTCGCATTCCCAGACATGCTCCGGCGTCGCCGCCACCGAGCGGCCGACCATCTCGACATGCCAGCCGTTGCCGGCGCGGGCGATGCAATATTCGTTGTAGCGCGCGGCGGGCAGGCCGCCTTCCACCGCTTCCGACGCTGAGGGAACGCCGACCACCATGGCCGTCCCCGTCGCGGTCTCGAGCTCGTGCACGGTCTGCGCATGATTGTGCCCATGCAGCACGAGCTCGGCACCATGCCGTTTCAGCACGTCGGTGAACTTGGCGGCGTCACGCAAGCCCCGGTGCCAGCCGGCCTGGTCGCGCAATGGAGGGTGATGGATCAGCAAGACACGAAACAAACCCTGGCCGCCGAGCTCCTCCAAGACTTTCGCTACATGGATGCGTTGCGCCTCGCCGACCTTGCCCGCGGCGATGAAAGGCATGGTTGGGATGGCCGAGGACAGCGCCACGATGGCGACGTCGCCGAAGCGGCGGACGAAGGGGAAGCGTGTTTCCGGCGTCGGCATCAGCGCCGCTCCGTCCGGGTTCGCTTCCATGAAAGGCTGCCAATGACCGGTACCGGCCTCGGGATGGAGCCGCACATAGGCGTCGTGATTACCGGGGATGGCGGTGACACGGCTCGGCGGACCCAGATGATGCAGCCACTCGGCGGCGCGCAGGAACTCTTCGGGCAGGCCGAGATTGACGAGGTCGCCCGTTACCGCGATGTGATCGGGCTTGCGCTCGATGAGATCGCGGGTGAGCAGGTCGAGGATCTCGCGCCGGTGGACGAATTTGCGCCCGCGATGCCAGTTGACGTAGCCAAGCGCGCGCTTGCCGAGAAGATCGCGGCGCCGTGCGCGCGGCATCGGGCTCAGATGGATGTCGGAGAGATGGGCGAGGGTGAACACGGACACAAAGAGACTTTCCTATTGCTGCTCGCCCGGACACTAAATGGCGCGGCGTCGCTTGCAAATGGTCCTTCTAATGAGGCAGGAAGGGCCTCGTTGGACGCGAGGAGGGAAGACTGAGCCCCGTATCCCCACGCAAAGCCCGCGCATCGCGCGCGCTTTACAAAGTGCTTCGGCCCCTCTGGCGCATGCGCCGGGGCTTGACGCTCGGCGCGCAAGGCGTGGTGATCGACGCTGAGAACCGCATCCTGCTCGTGCGGCACAGCTACCGTCCGGGCTGGTGGTTCCCCGGCGGCGGCGTCGAATGGGGCGAGACGCTGGAGACGGCGCTCGCCCGCGAGCTCGACGAGGAGGTCGGCGTGATCTTGACCGGCGCGCCCGAACTGCATGGCGTGTTCGCCAATTTCACCAACTTCCCCGGCGACCATATCGCCGTGTTCGTCGTGCGCCAGTGGCAGCGGAAGGAGAATTACCGCGTACCCCGCGAGATTGCCGAGTCGGCGATGTTCGCGGCGGACGAGCCGCCGGCCTTCACCGATGCCGGCACGCGAAAGCGTCTCGCCGAGATCTTCGATCGAGCTCCACTCAGCCCCTCATGGTAAGCAACGGTCATAATCGGGAGTTGAAGAGACAGACATGCGCAGCATTGGAATTGCCGGCAGCTGCTTGTTTTTCGCCATCGTGTTTGCCGCCGCGGCGATGAGCGCCGTGCCGGCCCCGGCTCAGACATTCGACGAGGGGATGAAGGCCTATCAGGCCGAGGATTTCGCCACTGCCCTGAAGATTTTCCGCACTCTTGCCGATCAGGGCCAGGCCGCCGCCCAGGTCAATCTCGGAATCATGTATGCGAACGGCGAGGGCGTGGAGCAGAATGACGCCGAGGCAGAGCGGTGGATCCGCAATGCGGCCGACCGGGGCTTTGCCGCCGCGCAAGTCACTCTCGCCTTGATGTACGACGAAGGCCAAGGCGTGCCGCAGGATCATGCCAAGGCGGCGCAGTGGTTCCGCAAGGCCGCCGCCCAAGGCCATGTCGGCGCGCAACTCAATCTCGGACTCATCTACCATGCCGGCCGGGGCGTGAAGCGAGATGACGCGGAGGCGGCGCAATGGTTTCGCAAAGCCACCGAGCAGGGCCATACGGGGGCCCAAGTCAATCTCGGCATCCTGTACGCCAACGGCTGGGGCGTGAAGCAGGATCCTGCAGAGGCGGCGCGCTGGTATCGCGCGGCCGCGGATCAAGGAGACGTCGACGCGCAATACAGGCTCGCGCGTCTGTATGAAACCGGCCAGGGCGTGCAACAGGACGCGGCCGAGGCGGCACGATGGCTCCGCGAGGCCGCGCAGCGTGGTCATGCCGACGCGCAGTTAAACCTTGCCACCATGTACGCGGAGGGGCAGGGCGTGAAACGGGACGATGTCCTCGCCTATAGCTGGGCCACGTTTGCCGCGCTGAACGAGCGCCTTAGCGACAAGGCAGTCCCATTGCGCGACAAGTTGACCGCGCGCATGACCAAGGAGCAGATTGCCGCGGCGGAACAGCAGCTATATGAATGGCGGACGAGACCGGAGCGCCAATAGCCGTGCCGTCAGCTCTGATCTTGCGTGATGGCGAGCCGCTTGGTGATCTTGGCCACGTGGTGGCCCTGGAAGCTCGCGAGATTCAGCTCCTTTTGCGACGGCAGGCGTGAGCCGTCTGGCGCGGCGATGGTGCCGGCGCCATAGGGCGAGCCGCCCTTCACTTCGCTGATGTCGGCGAGGTCGGGCGCGGAGTAGGGCAGCCCCACGACGATCATGCCATGATGCAGCAAGGTCCAGTGGAACGAGACGATGGTGGTCTCGTTGCCGCCGCCGGTTGAGGTCGAGGTGAACACGCTGCCCACTTTGCCGATCAGGGCGCCGCCCACCCAGAGCGGCCCGGTCTGATCGAGAAAATTCCGCATCTGCGAGCTCATATTGCCGAAACGCGTGGGCGTACCGAATATGATGCCGTCGTAATTGGCAAGCTCCTGTGGGTCGGCGACGGGCGCGGGCTGCTCCACCTTCATTCCGGCGGCGCGCATCACGTCCTCGGGGATGAGCTCGGGCACGCGCTTGACACTGACATGCACGCCGTCGACCGCGCGCACGCCATGGGCCACGGCATAGGCCAGGGTCTCGGTATGTCCGTAGGAGGAGTGATACAGAACGAGCAGTCGCGTTGTGTCAGCCATAGAAATTCCCCCACCTACTTCACCCAGGGGGAGCGATCGACTGCCGCTCCTCGCCAGGTCATAAGATCAGCAGATTAAAGATAGTGTCCAGAGGCGATAAGATAGTGAAGTTGGGCGATTTCATGAACTTTGACCTTTTCGCCGGCCAAATTGTCTCGCTGGACCCGCGTTCTCGCCCATGATATGGCAACGCCGCCATGTGGACGAGGATCGAACGGCTGACCCTGCCCCGACGACGAGGCCGCGCTCGCGCATACGCGCCAGTCGCTTAAGCCTCCTCGCCGCCACCTCGCCACTCTCCTCAAATTCGTGCTTGGTGCCCAGGCTGAGGGCCTCTCTCGCTCAGTCTCTCCGGGATTCACGCCATGCCAAGCTTGAAAATTCGCCTCGAAACCGAGGCCGACGCACCAATCCTGTATGAACTTGCGGCCGATGCCTTCGGCCCCGGCCGCTTTGCCCGGAGCGCTTATCGCGTGCGCGAAGGCGTGGCGCCGGTCGCCTCTCTTTGTCTTATCGGCTGGCTCGGCGAACGGCTGGTCGGCGGTATCCGCTTCACCGCCATCAGGATCGGAGCTGAGGAGAATGCAAGCCTGCTCGGCCCGCTCGTGGTCGACCCGGCGATGAAGGGCAACGGCTATGGCAAGGCGCTCGCGGAGGAAGGTTTGAGGCGAGCACGGCAAGAAGGTTTCGGCCTGGTGCTGTTGGTCGGCGACATGCCCTATTATGGACGTTTCGGCTTTCAGCCGGTTCCACCCGGTCGCATCATCCTGCCCGGCCCGGTCGATCCGGCACGGCTGCTCGCGCTCGAACTCGTGCCCGGCACGCTGCAGGGCGTCGGCGGAAAGGTCCAAGGTTATGTGCGTTAGTGGCCTTCGCGGAACCACGTAGCGGCGAGCACGCCTAGCAGAAGGCCGAGCGCCAGGAAGCCGGTGAACAGCGGGAATAGGCGTACGCCCTTCACGTGATAGGCCTCGCGCTTGTGCAGGCCGAGCCAGTCGCTGCCATGCATCACATGTCCGCTGCGCATCATCACCAGGCGCGGAAGGTCGGCCGCTTCCGCTGCCTCGCGCCCGAGCCAGAAGCCGCCCCCGCCGGTCTCTTCGAGAATGGGTGCAAGCTTCTCCTCGGTCGCCGTCACGGCCGCCAACTCGCGCGCATTGGCTTTGCCCACGGTCACCACGCTGGCGAGCTTGCCCGAAGCGATGCGGTACACGCCCTGCTCGTTCACGGTCATGGTCTTCTTCCATGCGCCGCGCTCGCCCTTGTCGAGGGTGATTGTTTCTTCCTGGCCCGACGGGGCGGTCATGATGACGGGCTCGATCTCGTCCTCGACCGAACGCCGCTCGATGGTGAGCGTCTGTCCGCGGCTCGTCGCCTTCAGAGTTTCTTCTTCGAGCTCGGGCTCCTTCATCAGCCAATGGGCCAACCGGCGTAAGAGATCGGTATAGGGGCCGCCGCCTTCATAGCCGCGCGCCCAGAGCCAGGTATGGTCTGAGAGAAGCATGGCGACGCGGCCCTCGCCGCGCTGGCCGATCACCAGCAACGGCTTGTCGGCGGCGCCGGTCATCAGCACCTCGGCATCGCGCGGCTCGGCATCGACCACGCGGAACCAGCGTCCCCAAGAGGGCTCGTCGCCCGCGGCTCCCGGCAGATCGTTGGTGACGGGATGCTTGACGCCAAGCTCGCTAAGCTTGGGCTTGAAGGGCGCTTCGGTGACCCGGCCCTTCGGCACGGCGGGAAGGATTTGGCCGAGCGGCGTGCGGTAGAGACTGAGCGGGGAGGCGTAATCGTCGCCAGCCGAGACCAGCACCGCGCCGCCGCGCTCGACGTAACGGGCGACATTTTCCAGGTAGAGCAGGGGCAGCACGCCGCGACGCTGATAGCGGTCGAAGATGATCAGGTCGAACTGATCGAGCTTCTCCTGGAACAGCTCACGCGTGGGGAAGGCGATCAGCGACAGTTGATTGATGGGCGTGCCGTCCTGCTTCTCCGGGGGCCGGAGAATGGTGAAATGTACGAGGTCGACGGAGGCGTCGGATTTCAGCAGATTGCGCCAGGTGCGCTCGCCGGCATGAGGCTCGCCGGAGACGAGGAGCACGCGCAGATTCTCGCGCACGCCCTCCACCGTGAGCACGGCGCGGTTATTGACGGTGGTCGGCTCGCCGGGTGCGGCCTCGGCCTCAATCTCTACAATGTTCGGGCCGGCATGCTCGATGTCGACGAGGATCTCGATCTTCTCGCCGACGCTGACGGCGCTGGTCACCGGCGGCTGGCCCTGATGGGTGATGGTCAAATTCACTGTCTTGCCGCTGTCCGGGGTGGTTTCGGTGATCTTGACCTCGACCGGCTGCGCGCTGCCGACGATGCCGAAGCGCGGCGCGCTCAAGACCTGAAGCCTGCGGTCGAACTCGCCTTCCTTGCCGGTGATCAACGCATGTAGCGGTGCGTCGAAGCCGAGCGCCGTGGCGGCGCCCGGCACGTCATGCACTTCGCCTTCGGTGATCATGATCACGCCGGCCAGCCGGTCAGGTGGCACATCGGCCAGTGCCTGGCCGAGATCGGTGAACAGCATGGTTCCGTCGCGCTCGCTGTCGGCGGAGGTCGAGGTTGAGCGCACGAAGCGCAGGTCGAGATTGGGGAAAGCCTTGAGCTTCTCCTCCAGATCCTTGCGAACCGCCTCGGTGCGTTCGGTGCGGCCGGCGATGGCCTGGCTCTGGCTCTCGTCGACCACCACGGCCACCACGTCGTTCAAGGGCTCGCGGTCCTCCTGCTTCAGATGCGGGTTGGCGACGGCGAGCAGGAGCAGCGCAAAAGCGAGCAGGCGCAACACGGCGCCCCGTCGCGCCCACCAGAACAGCGCGAGAAGCAGCACGGCGCCGATGGCGGCGATGGTCCACAGCACCGGCCAAGGCACAAAGGGGATGAATTCGATGGACCAACTCATCTCATTGTCCCAGGCGTTCGAGCAGGGCGGGGACGTGCACCTGGTCGGCTTTGTAATTGCCGGTGAGCGCATACATCACGAGATTGACTCCGGCGCGGAATGCCATCTCGCGCTGGACCTCACCACCCGGTACGGTCGGGTAGATCGGCCGGTTCGACTCATCGAGCGCCCAGGCACCAGCCAGATCGTTCGACGTGATGACGATGGAGCTTACGCCGTCGGTGCGGCGGGAGCGCTCGCTGCGCTCGGCCTCGTCAACCGGCTCGGCCTCGACCCAAAGAGAGCCGCCATCCCAACGGCCGGGGAAGCTCCGCATCAAATAGAACGACTTGGTGAGGACATGGTCCTCGGGGACCGGCTCGAGCGAGGGAATGTCGAGCTGGCCGATCAGCCGGTTCAACGCATTGCTCTGCCCCGTGCCCGACATGGGGCTCTCGTGATCGCGCGTGTCGAAGATGATGAGCCCACCCTGCTTCATGAAGGCGTCGATCTTGGCCAGCGTCTCGTCCGAGAGCGGTTCCGCGTCTTCGCGTACCGGCCAGTAGAGAACGGGGAAGAAGGACAGCTCGTCCTGGTCGATGTCGACGCCCATGGGATCGCCAGGCTCAAGCGCGGTGCGGGCGCGCAGTACCTTGCTCAAGCCCGACAGGCCTTCCTGGCTGGTCCGGTCGATCTCGGCGTTACCGGTGACGACGTAGGCGAGCCGGGTCGCGAGCGAAGCCTTCAGCGCGAAATCGTCAACGGAATTACCGGTCTGTGATTCAAGCGCGCTGGCCGCGTCATCGGTTGGCTGCTGCGCCTGCGCGGAGTCGAGGGTTGCGGGCAGGAAGGCAAATGCCAGCAGCACGGCGGCGCCTGCCGCGACGGCACGGCGGCGGCGCAGCCTTAAGCCGGAGCTGAGCGCGAGCACTGCGATGATGTCGGCGGCGAATATGAGGAGCGCGGCAAGATAGAGCCACGGTTCGAGCGCGAGCGGCTTCTTCAGCGTGTAGCCGCCAAGCTCGGTGGCGCCTTCCACCGCGCGCAGCGGCGTGAGCACGGTCTTGGCGGTGATGATGTTGAAGGCGCGGGCAGCGCCGGCCGGGCCGTAATAGCCCGGCGGATGATCGGGGCTGGGGACCATGGTGTCGATCTTGTCGGGCGCGATCGGCGCGGCGCGGAGCGGCGGCGTGGTGAGCTGGCCATAGCCGTCAAGCGTCTGGATCGGGGGCAGCGCGGTCGCCGAACTGGCGCCGGGGGCCTGGGTCGAAGCTTCAAGCGTCGCGCCCCGTTCGCCGGTGTGAGGTCCGACCTGGCTTGGCCCAAGGGTGACGACGCGGCGAAGCATCTCCACGAACAGGCCCGAGAGCGGCAGGTTGGACCAGTCGGAATTCGCCGTAATGTGGAACAGCACGACCCAGCCGTCGCCCTGCTTGGCGGCGGTGACAAGGGGCGTGCCGTCGGCAAGCGTGGCCCAGACCTCGGCGTCCATGGCCACAGTGGGATCGGCCAGGACCTGCCGGTTGACCTTCACGTCCTCCGGCACGGTCAGGCCGCGGAACGGGCTCTTCTCCTCGAATGGAGCCAAAGGCTGCGGCTGCCCCCAGGACAGTGATCCGCCGAGCGAACGTCCGCCGCGGCGCAAGGCTACCGGCAACAGCTCGTCGCCGCCCTGCTCAAGGCGCGGTCCGGCGAAGCGCACGAGCACGCCACCGGATTTGATCCACGCCTCCAGTTCCTCCTGGGTGCCGGCGACCAGCTTGCCGATATCGGCGAGCACGATGGTCGAGACCTTCTGCCGGTCGATCAAGTCATGCACGGCGGTAGCGACATTGGGCTCTTGCGGGGTGACGATTTCGGCATAGGGCGAGAGCGCGCGCTGCACATAGTAGAGAGGCGAGAGCAAAGGCTGCGCCTCCTCCCGAGATTCGCCCGAGACGATGCCGACGCGGTGCCATTGCGAGCGGGCGTCGAGCAAATGCACGGCGCCGGCCGAGCGCTCGCCGGCGATCTCGATGCGGGCCACTTGGTTGCGGATTTCGAGCGGCAGGCCGAAGCTCGCTTTGGCTTCGCGCGCGCCTTCCTTGATCGAGAACGAAGCTTCACCGAGAGGCTCGCCACGTCCGGTGAGTGCCTTAACCGTGCCGGAGTGCGGCCCATCGGCGCCGCTCAGCACGCGCGCGGCAAGTTCGCCGCCTTGGCTTGATTCCTGGCCGAGGGCAAGGGGGGCTGCCTCCCGTTCGGGACGGATCACTGCAAAGCTGCCGGTCTCACCCGCGAGCTTGCGGAGAGAGGCGGCGAAGTTCGGGCCCTCACCATGCTCGAGACCGTCAGACAGCCAAAGCACACTGTAGGGCGTGTCTTTGGCGAGGTCCTTCTCCAGCGTGGCGGCAAGTTCGGTGCGGTTCGGCGCATATGGCTCGGGCGCGAGACCGCCAATGCGCTCGCGCGCCTGATCGGGGGAGAGCGGTCCACTCACCGATTGGCTGGCGGTGGTGGCGAGCAGAATGGCGCGGCCGTCGCGTCCGGCGCGGTCGATGGCCGCCTCGATCGCCTCGCGCCGTTTGGCCCAATGGCCGGACGACGCCCAGCCATTGTCGATGACGAGGAGGAGGGGGCCCGTGCCGGTGAAGGTCTCCCGGTCGGGATTGAGCACCGGCCGCGCCAGTGCCAGGATGAGTAAGGCGGCCAGCAGCATGCGCAGCGCCGTCAGCCACCAGGGACTATGTGCCGGCGTTTCCTCGGTCGATTTCAAATCCTTCAACAGCCGCGTCGGCGGGAACACCACCAATTGCGGACTCGGCGGCGTGAACCGCAACAGCCACCAGATGGCGGGAAGCGCCACGAGCGCCGCCAAGATCCAGGGCTGGAGAAAGCCGATGGTGCCGATGGTGATCATGGCTGTTCAGCCGCGACGGCTTTGCCGAGGACGATGGGCCGGTGCGCACGGTAACGGTAATCCCGCTCGAGTCCGGCCAGACGATTGTGGACGGCAAGCACCACTTCCTCCGGCGGACGGTCGGTGTGGTGAATCAGAAAAGACCAGCCGAGCCGCTGCGCCAACTTGATGAGATCGGTGCGATGGCGCTTCAGACGCTCCTGATACAGTTCTCGCAAGTTCTCGGCGCGCCCGGCAATCACCCGATCGCGGCCTTCGCTCGCGGAAAATTCGGTCCTGCCTTCGTAAGGCAGCGTCTCCTCGGCGGGGTCGAGCACCTGGACCATATGGCCGCGCACGCCTTGCGAAGCGATCGATTGCATCCGTTCGGCCGTTTCCTCCACCGGCTCGAGGAAATCGCTGAACAAAAGGCATTCCGAGAAGCGGCTCAATTTCGCGTGCGGCGGAAGGCTCGCGTCGCCGGTATCGCGCAGAAGAACTTCGGCGACGCGGCGCGTGGCGTTGCGGCCCCTGAACGGCACGCCGCCGATGATGCCGACACGCTCGCCGCCGCGCGCCAGAAGCTCGGTCAGGGCGAGCGCCAGCACCACCGCACGGCTTTCCTTCGAGACCCGCGCCAGGGTCGAGCGGAAGCGCATCGATGCCGAGAGATCGACCCAGAGCCACGCGGTATGCGCCGCCTCCCACTCGCGCTCGCGCACGAACAGATGGTCGGAGCTGGCCGAGCGGCGCCAGTCGATGCCCGACAAGGAATCGTTCTGGTCGTAATGGCGGAACTGCCAAAAAGTCTCGCCCGGCCCGGCGCGGCGGCGCCCATGCGTACCGTGGGCGACGGTATGCGCCACACGCTGCGCCTCGATGAGAAGCGCAGGCATGCGCGCGGCGAGGCTATGGGCCTCGGCCTCCTCGGCCGGAAACGGCTGAAGCTTTCTCTCCGTGGCGGCCAAGCTCAGGTCACCCCAGAGGCTCGACGAGCTTTGCCACCATGTCGCTCATCTCGACGCCTTCGGCGCGGGCGGCAAAGGTCAGCGCCATGCGGTGCTTGAGCACGGGCTCGGCAAGCTCGATCACGTCGTCGACGGAAGGCGCGAGGCGTCCTTCCATCATCGCCTTGGCGCGGACGGCGAGCATCAGGGCTTGGCTCGCGCGGGGACCAGGGCCCCAGGCGATCATGTCGTCAAGCTCGGCATCGATGCCGGTGCCGGGACGGGCGGAGCGGACAAGCTTCAGGATTGCGTCAACCACCTGATCGCCGACCGGGAGCTGGCGCACCAGGCGTTGCGCCATCATCAGCTCGTCGGCGGACAGGATGGTCTTCATCTGGCGTTCCTCGACGCCGGTGGTAGCGAACAGCATGCGCCGCTCTGCCGCCGCATCGGGATAGGAGACGTCGATCTGCAACAGGAAGCGGTCGAGCTGGGCTTCCGGCAAGGGATAGGTGCCTTCCTGCTCCAGCGGGTTCTGGGTGGCGAGCACATGGAAGGGACGCGGTACGTCGTGGCGCACGCCGGCCACGGTGACGTGATGCTCCTGCATCGCCTGAAGCAGGGCCGACTGGGTCTTGGGGCTCGCCCGGTTGATCTCATCCGCCATGAGCAACTGGGTGAAGATGGGCCCCTTGACGAAACGGAAGCTTCGCTTGCCCGCCGTGCCGTCTTCAAGCACCTCCGATCCCACGATGTCGGACGGCATCAGGTCGGGTGTGAACTGGATGCGCTTGTTCTCGAGCCCGAGCACGGTGCCGAGTGTCTCGACCAGGCTGGTCTTGGCGAGGCCGGGCACGCCGATCAAAAGCGCATGGCCGCCGGAAAGGACCGTGATCAGCGCGAGGTCGATGATGCGCTCCTGGCCGAAAATCACGTTCCCCGTGGCTTCTCGCACCTTCTGGATCTTGGCACCGGTTTCCTCGATGCGATTGACGAGCTGGGTCTCGGTAGAGGCAAGTGTTGTCATGGCTTCGGTTTCACTCGATCCTGGGCTGGAAGACTAAGGGCCAAAGCCCTTGAAAGGCGGAACGCTTTGAAAGGGCGGTTGGGTCACGCTAGAAGCGGCATATAGGTATGCCTGACCAAAAAAGAGACATTTTCGTAGCACCGGACGACGCCCGCGGCAAACCGCGCCAGGCGTTATTGCCAAACCTTAATGTTTGTGGGGACATAGGCCTCAAGATCGGTGGCGACGGCACCTGGTACTATGAGGGCAGCCCGATCAGGCGGCTGCCGTTGGTCAAGCTGTTCGCCTCGGTGCTCCGCCTGGAAGGCGACGGGAATTACTACCTGGTCACGCCGGCCGAGAAGGTACCGATCGAGGTCGCGGACTTGCCCTTCGTCGCCGTGGAGATGTTCAAAGAAGGTGAGGGCCGCGATCAGCGTCTGTCCTTCCGCACCAATGTGGATGATGTCGTCACGGCAAATGGCGAGCATACGCTTGGCTTTCAAGCCGCGGCCGGCGGCGATTTCGTTCCCTCCATCGTGGTGCGGGACGGTTTGAAGGCCCGCCTCGCCCGCCCGGTTTATTACGAGCTTGCCGCCCTTACCGTCGAAGGCCCGGAAGCGGGCAGTGGGGTGTGGAGCGGCGGCGCGTTCTTTACCTTTCCCGCTGCGACGTGAGGGCTGAGCGCGATGCTCGCTTTGTGACCTGAGCGCCGCTATGGTGCGCGCCGGTCTGCCCGGAGAGAGAGACCGTCCACCCATGTTGCGTATCGCCCTCATCGACATTCTGCTGTTCGCGCTGCCCTTCCTGATCTACGGCGCCTATAGGGTCGCAGTGAAGGGCACGGCACCAGGAGATCTGTGGAAGGACGCCCCGGTGTTCTGGCTGCTTGCAGCGGGTTGCGGACTCCTGCTCGTGGTCATGGCGACGTTTATTCAGTTCTCTGGCGGCGAGCGCGGGGGAACCTATCACCCGCCCGTCATCGAGGACGGCAAGATCAAGCCTGGCACGATCGATTGACGGCTTGCCACGATGTCCAAGTCCGAACGCGTGTCCGCGCCCCTTTCACTTAAAGAGACCGAATGGCTGCAACGACCTGAGACGGCCAAGGTGTTTGCCGCCTTGAACGCCGAGGGTGTCGAGACGCGCGCGGTCGGTGGTGCCGTGCGCGATGCCTTGCTCGGCCTCCCGGTGACCGAGATCGATCTCGCCACCACCGCTGTCCCGCAGAAGGTCATGACGCTAGCGCGAGAGGCCGGACTGAAGGCCATCCCCACCGGCATCGAGCACGGCACCGTCACGGTGGTCGTCGACGAGATGCCGTTCGAGGTGACCACGCTCAGGCGCGACGTCGAAACCTACGGCCGTCACGCCAAGGTTGCCTTCACCGAGAATTGGGAAGAGGACGCGCGCCGCCGCGATTTCACGCTGAATGCGCTCTATGCCGACCGGGAGGGAAGCGTGTTCGACCCGCTCGGCTTCTATGCCGATCTCATGGCGGGCCGCGTCCGCTTCATCGGCGACGCCGAGGCGCGCATCAAGGAGGACTATCTACGTATCCTCCGCTTCTTCCGCTTCAACGCCTATTACGGCAAAGGACCGCTCGACGCGGACGGACTTGCGGCATCCGTCAAGCTGCGCGAAGGACTGGCGCAGCTCTCGGCGGAAAGGGTGGCGGCCGAGATGCGGCGTCTGCTGGTGGCCCCTCGGGCGATGCGAGGGCTTGAGGCGCTCTACGATTATGGGTTGCTCACCGAGGTGCTTGGCGGCGTGCCGCGTCTTGACCGGGTCGAGCGGCTGATCGACATAGAGGATGCGCTGGACCTAACACCCGACGCCGCGCTGAGACTCGCGGCACTTGCCGTGTTCGTGCGTGAGGACGCCGCACGCCTCGCCGATCGCTTGCACCTTTCCAATGCCGAGCAAGCTACGCTCGAACATGCCGCCGAGGAGGGCGGCAAGCCGGTGTTTGCGGACAAGACAAGCGCCAAGGAGGCTCTCTATCGCCTTGATGAAAATGACTTCCGCTCTCGTGTGCTGCTTGCTTGGGCCGCTTCCGGCGCGTCAACCGAAGATCCGCAGTGGCGCGCTATCTTTAGACTGCCCAGGAGCTGGCAGGCACCCGTCTTCCCCCTGCGCGGGGCGGACCTTGTCGAGATCGGCACGGCCAAAGGCCCCGAGATCGGCGAGCTGTTGCGGCTGCTCGAAGCAGAGTGGATCGCCGGCGGCTTTGCAGCATCGCGCGAGGAGCTTCTCGCCCGCGCCACCGAGCTCAGCCGAAGATCATCCAAGCAAGACCGATAAGGGTGGCCGCTAAGGCAAGAGCCACCGGGATGAGCGCGATTTGAATCAACACGTCGCGGCCGCGCAGGGTGCTGCTGCCAATACCGACATTGCTTTTGAGGAATTCGCGGAAGCTCGTTTCCCGCGCAGGCCATCGCGGGTCATGCGCGCTAAACGACGCGGTCAGCAAAAACAATGTGAAGAAGATCGCGAAGAACAGGATCACGATGGCGAGGAGAAAGTCGGTCTCTCCGTCCCAGGCGAAGCTGAACCAGGTTACCACCAGAAACCAGATCGCGGCTCCGACCGCGATCTTGATGACGGCCGGATGGACGCCGGCCTCTCTCGGTGCAGGCACTGACATGGCTGCCTCCAAAGATGCTGCCCCACATCCGCCGTGCTTTATCGCTGACTCTAATCTGTGTTGGATGGGAAGGTTCCGCAACTAGGCCGGACAATTCGACGCTGGCCTTAGGATTAGGCAAGTCGCTCGATCAGCGCCATGGCCGCGGCCGGCGCGCGCAGCTTCCCTTCATGGATGAAGTAGATGAACACGTCGCACGGCGCGGCCTTGGCCTGATGCGTGGCGTCAGCTAGCGGAAGGTCTTCGGGTGTGCGTACTTGCGCCCAGGTTTTTGCGCGGGAGGCCCATGCATCGAGTTCTACCGCCGGATAGGCCGTCTCTAATTTGTCGTCGCCCTTCTGCAGCCGGGCATAGACCACATCGCCGGTAGAGTCGGGGATATTCGGCCAGGTTTCGGCATCGGTGTAGACCGCGCCGACGCCATGCTCGCGCAGCAGCTTGACGAAGTCCGGCGTGCTGAAGCTAGCATGGCGCACCTCGATCACGTGATTGAGCTTCCGTCCGTCGAGGGCCTGGGGCAGGAGATCGAGAAATTTGCCGAAGTCGTTTTGGTCAAACATCTTGAAGGGTGGGAACTGCCACAATACCGGTCCGAGCCTGTCGCCAAGCTCGGCTAGGCCCGAGCCAATGAAGCGCTGGACGAACTCGCCGGTCTCGGCCAGTGCCTTCTGATTGGTGACGAGGCGCGGGCCCTTCACCGAGAATACGAAACCGTCCGGCGTGGTGTCCGCCCATTTGCGAAAGATCTTGGGGCTTTGCAGCCGATAATGTGTGGCGTTGATCTCGATGGAGGTGAGATGGCTCGCCGCGTAAGCAAGCTCATCGGCTTGCTTCAGTCCCTTCGGATAGAACACGCCGCGCCACGGCGCATAATTCCACCCGCCAACACCGACGCGAACATGTCCTGACTTACTCATCGCAAGCCATCATACGCCAAAATGAAAGAGCCGCGCCCGAAGGCGCGGCTCAATACTCAAGGGGGTACATTTACGCAGGGACGCAACTCACGTTACGCAACTGACCCTTATGTAGGAACGCCGGACCTAGAAGTCCATGTCGCCCATGCCGCCCGCACCCGGAGGCATGGCAGGACCGCCCTTCTTCTTTGGCTTCTCAGCCACCATCGCCTCGGTGGTGATGAGCAGGCCGGCCACCGAAGCGGCGCCCTGGAGTGCATTGCGCACCACCTTGGCGGGGTCGATCACGCCCTGCTTGACCAGATTGCCGTATTCGCCGGTCGCGGCGTTGTAGCCGTAGGCATAATCGTCCTTGTCGACGATCTTGCCCACGACCACGGCGCCGTCCTCGCCGGCATTCTCGGCGATCTGGCGGGCAGGCGCTTGCAGGGTGCGGCGGACGATGTTGATGCCGATCTTCTGGTCGTCATTGGCCGCCTTGAGCCCGTCAAGGACCTTCGCCGAGCGGATCAGCGCCACGCCGCCGCCGGGCAGGATGCCTTCCTCGACCGCGGCACGCGTCGCGTTCAGCGCATCGTCGACACGGTCCTTCTTCCCCTTCACCTCCATCTCGGTGGCGCCGCCGACCTTGATCACCGCCACGCCACCGGCGAGCTTGGCCAGCCGCTCTTGCAGCTTCTCGCTGTCGTAGTCGGAGGTGGTGTCCTCGATCTGCTGGCGGATCTGAGCGACGCGGCCCTCGATGTCCGCTTTCTTGCCGGCGCCGTCGACGATGGTGGTATCATCCTTGGTGATGACCACCTTCTTGGCGCGGCCGAGCATGTCCAGGGTGACGTTCTCGAGCTTGATGCCGAGATCCTCGGAGATGACCTGACCGCCCGTCAGCACGGCGATGTCTTGCAACATGGCCTTGCGGCGGTCGCCGAAGCCCGGGGCCTTGACGGCAGCGACCTTCAATCCTCCACGGAGCTTGTTGACCACCAGCGTGGCGAGCGCCTCGCCCTCCACGTCCTCGGCGATCACCAGCAAAGGTTTGCCGGACTGCACGACAGATTCGAGCAGCGGCAAGATCGATTGCAGATTGGAGAGCTTCTTCTCGTTAATGAGAATGTAGGGGCTCTCCAGCTCGACGCGCATCTTGTCGGCGTCGGTGATGAAATAGGGAGAGATATAGCCCCGGTCGAACTGCATGCCCTCGACCACTTCTAGCTCGGTGTCGAGCGCCTTGGCTTCCTCCACGGTAATCACGCCGTCATTGCCGACTTTCTGCATGGCTTCGGCGATGAAGCGGCCGATCTCGTGGTCGCCATTGGCGGAGATGGTGCCGATCTGGGCGATCTCCTCGTTGGAGGTGACCTTCTTGGCTTTGGCCTTCAGCTCGTTGACGATGGCGGTGACGGCGAGATCGACGCCGCGCTTCAAATCCATCGGGTTCGAGCCGGCGGCAACCGACTTGGCGCCTTCCTTGACGATCGCCTGGGCGAGAAGGGTGGCGGTGGTGGTGCCGTCGCCGGCGGTATCGGAGGTCTTCGAGGCGACCTCGCGCACCATCTGCGCGCCCATGTTCTCGAACTTGTCTTCGAGCTCGATCTCCTTGGCGACCGTCACACCGTCCTTGGTGATGCGGGGCGCGCCGAAGGATTTCTCGAGCACGACGTTACGGCCCTTGGGGCCGAGCGTTACCTTGACCGCGTTGGCCAAGAGGTCGACGCCGCGAAGCAGTCGCTCGCGGGCGTCTTGGGAAAATTTCACTTCCTTGGCAGCCATTTCTTTTTCTCCATTGCTCCTCAGGATGAGGATGCTCGTTTACGCGGCTTTCTTTTTAGCCACGGCACCTTCAAGCACGCCGAGAATGTCGCTCTCCTTCATGATGAGCAACTCCTCGCCGTCGAGCTTGACCTCGGTGCCCGACCATTTGCCGAACAGAACCCTGTCGCCGGCCTTCACGTCGAGGGGCTGAAGGGTGCCCTTCTCGTCGCGGGCGCCGGGGCCTAAGGCAACGACCTCGCCCTGCTGCGGCTTCTCCTTGGCGGTATCGGGGATGATGATCCCGCCTTTCGTTCTTTCGTTCTCATCGATCCGGCGCACGACAACGCGGTCATGCAATGGACGAAACTTCATGGGTGAACCTCCTCCAATATGCGTGTCAGTTCAGATGGGTTTTGGGTGGCGGGGAATCGCAAGCTACTCCCCCCGGCGGCTATTTAGAGAGGCGTTTTGGCACTTTCAAGAAGGGAGTGCCAGCGCTGTTAGCAGGCCCCCGTGATGGCTGCTAGAGTACTGATTTGCCTTACGAATCTGTCTCGACGAACGGCGTCGTATGGTTAAGACTTGGTAAACCGGAAGAGATTCGAAAAAGACTGCAGGCTGCCCATGACCGACACCGACTTCCTCCGGCAGATCGAGGGGTTCTCGCTGACCACGGCGGAGATCCTCTACCGCCTGCCCGATCACCCCAAGCTGCTTCAGAGCTATATCTGGCAGGATTACGATGTCGCGCCGCGCTTCCCTAAGCTCATCGACTTCCTCGATTTCTGGGATAGCACTCTCGACGGCGCGCTCTACCGCGTGCTGGTCGCGCATCGGCGGCTGATCCAGCCGGCCGAGTTCAGCTTCGTCGCCGGCGAACTCCGCCTGCACTGACTTTCCCCCTGTAAGGAGAGTCGCCACGGTGGCCTCGTCGTGGCAAGCTCTCGTAATGTGGCGGTCGTTTCGGATTTTTCTGCTAGGCGGGGTGTTCGGCGCCATTTGCGGGCTGGCGCTCGGGCTATTCCTGTTCCCCTTCCTATTTCCGCCGCCGGAGGCGATGGAACGGCTGACCGCCGCGGAGCAGGGCACGCTCGTTGCCAAAGGCAATTTCATCCATGCCAACCCGAGCGATCCGATCCATTGGGGCAAAGGCCAAGTCAGCGTCTATCAGGGGACGGTTTTTCTGCACGAGGATTTCGAGGTCGGGCCGGGCCCGAAATTCCACGTCTATCTCGTGCCGGAGTCGAACATCCGCTCAGCGAGCGACGTGACCGGCACCATGTTCGTCGATCTCGGACGCTTGCGCGCCTTCAAAGGCAGCCAGAAATATGTGGTGCCGGCCGGCATCGACCTCGCCAAGTTTCCGAGCGTGGTCATCTGGTGCGAGCAGTTCTCGGTGTTGATCTCGCCCGCCGACCTCACCTTCGAATACGGTCAGCGGAGAGGTGCAATAGCCCGGGAGGGGATGAAATGACAATGCCCAAAAGGTGGCAAGTCCAAGCCCGGACGCAAACCAGGCTCGGGCGGCGGGGGGCGCAGCGAGGCGATCCTTAAGCATGAGTTTGGCAGTGGTGAGATCATGCCGCGGACGTCATGCTCTCGGAGATGCGTCGTTGCGTAACTTATTGGCCTCTTGGACTACGGCATTACACCGGAAAGGAAACCGGATCTGCGAATGAGGCGAGAATCTTGCGCGGACCTTCGACATTCATCCGGCCATGCCCCGTCAGGATGTTGTCGAGCACGAGCACATCGCCCTTCTTCCACCGGAAAAGTACCGAGTGATCCCAGGTGGCCCGGCGGATTTCGGCCATCTCATCGGCGGGAATCGGCGTGCCGTCGCCATATAGGATTTGCACCGGCATTACGTCGAGGGCGTAAAGGATCCTAAGGCCCATTTTCAGAGAGGCGTTGCGGACCGGATTCTGGCGCGGTCTGACTTCGTCGAGATCCCGAAGGATACTCGTCCGGTGAAAGGCCTGAAGGTTGAGGCACTGCTCCCCGGTCTCGGGATGGCGAGGCAGGGGATTGACCACGTTTTCGGTGTGCAGGATGCGCCCGTTCGGATGCCAGCGGCAGACCATTCCGCGCGACGTCACCATGTCCTCGATCTC
Organism: Methyloceanibacter sp.; assembly: GCA_035557335.1. GTDB lineage: Bacteria > Pseudomonadota > Alphaproteobacteria > Rhizobiales > Methyloligellaceae > Methyloceanibacter. The sequence continues at coordinate 9,083 of DATMDY010000095.1, read as the reverse complement.
ATCGCGGTCGCGGGTTCCGAAAGCCTCGTCCCAGTCGCGGTTCATCACCGGCGCCCAGGCCGGGCGCTTCTTCGGAAGACGCCGCCGATAGCAAACCTTTTTTTCCTCGAGCTTCGCCCGGATGCTGGGGTCGAGGGTCACGGCGGCAGCACGCGAGTCGAACAGCGGCGTCTCGCCGTAGCGGCGGGGTTCGACCAGGCAGAAGAACGAAATCATGCGGGGTCGTTCGTTGAGGAAGCTATTCTCGTTGTGGGCGAGAATGGGGTACGCGTTAGGGGTGTCGGTCGAGGTGTATACGCTTTCGGCGACCTTGCTTCGCGGGCTGGTGTCGAACGGGTTCTCCGCCTCGGGTCGGTAGCCGAGGGCACCGATGATGTCAGCGAAGCCTGCCGGCTCGTTAACCTCGAACCCGCGGAGGAGAACGCCGCCGCACTTCAACATTTCATCCCGCAGCCGGCCGCGTTCGGCGGTCACGAAAGCACGGAGGTCCGCCAGCGATCGTGGGCCATTCGCTTCCACGACTCGCGGCAGAGCCCGGCAGGTGGTCGGGCGGGTCAATTCAGAGGATTCGAGATCTCGCCAGAGGGCCATTCTTCGCCGGAGCTAGGAGTTCATGAAAAAGTCGGTTGCAGGCGCGCACACTCAAGAGCAAAGACGCCCTCGCATCAAGTCTTTTCCGGGGGCGTTGGGTTCCGGTCGGTAATGTAAAAATCGCCGAGCACCAGCACATCCATTCGCGTGCGCAAGAAGCACGAGATGGCATTCTCGGGGCTTTGCACGATCGGCTCCTGCAAATTGAAGCTCGTGTTGAGAAGACAGGAACCCCCGTGAGCTCGGCAAACTTCTCGATGACACCATAGAAACGCGGGTTCGAGACGCGATCCACGGTTTGGATGCGAGCTGTTCCATCGACATGGATTCCTGCCGGAATGAGCGTGGCCTTGTCGGGACGCACTCGCGGCGCCATCGTCATGAAGGGATCAAACTGCTCGATCTCGAAAAACCTCGGCCGCCCGCTCCTGCAGAATGGCGGGAGCGAAGGGGCGAAAGGGCTCGCGATGCTTCACGCGGGCATTCAAGCTGACCCTCATGCGGTATGACGAGATCGGGTTAATGGCCGAACTCGTAGATATGCGCCTTCTCCCGCTCCAACACCGGCTTCAGTGAGTGGAACGCCTTCGGATAGAGATAGAACGGCACCCGCGGGAAGAGGTGATGAACCAGGTGGAAGTTCTGGAACATATAGAGCCAATTCACGATCGGCTCCCGGATATTGCCTCTCGCCCAGAACACATTGGTGTCGCGGTAGCGCTCATGCACCTCATGCGGCATGTGGGGGAGGTAGGCGAAGAAATAGATGATCAGCGCCGAGCCGAGGATGTGCGGGAAGATCCACAACATAAGCACTTCGCGCCAATAGCCCATCAGCGATAGCCCCAACGCAATGCCGTAATAGATCGCATGCATGGCGACGATATGCACCGTCAGCGGCCACCTGCCTGGGATGTGAGCTTGGAAGGCGATCTGCTTCCAGAAATACTGATGATACCAGAACACGATGGTCAGGCAGCGGAACAGCACATTGAACGGGTTCTGCACCGCGACCCAGTGATCCGGATCGATCTCCGGATTGTTGGTGTCGCGGTGATGGGCGAGATGCATATAGCGGAACGCTTTGTACTCATGCAGCAGGATCGAACCGCAGGCATAGCCCACGAGATGGTTGAGCCAGAGCCAGCGCGACTCCTTGCCGGCGATATTGCCGTGACAGGCCTCGTGCAGCGGCGTCTGTGAGGCGTAGAGAATCAGCGTGTTGAAGATCAGGCCGAGCCAGAGAGGGATGACGCGCATGGTCGCAAGCGTCGTGACCAGTGCGAAAGCGGCGACGATGCCGATCGCCAAGAATACGGTCGGCCACGCCACCATGCCTTGATAAGGCCTGACGAGAATCAGAGCCTCCCGGTCGGCAGGCACGTTCGGGGTATCACGCGGATTTTCGATTTCGGGCCCAATGGCCGCGGCCGGCAAAGGCATGGTCCAAGAATCCTTCTTTTAAGGTCCCCCTTAGCTTTGTTTTGCCGGCCCGCATGCGGCGGGCCTGCGGTCTCCTTGGACTCATCTCGGAAAGCCAATTTTGCGCTGCGCGCGCGCCTTGATCAAGGCGCAATCGGCGATGGACTGCGTCCGATTTGCCGCAGTGAAAACGCCGATCATTAACTCGTGGGAATGGGGTGGTTACAAAGAAAGAGCCTGCGGGCGGCAATCGAAGCCGGTCCCGCAGGCTCAATCAAACTGCGTATCTGCTACCGGCAGAAACGGGCCATGCCGTCATAGCCCATGAAATAGCCGGTGTTTGGATTGAAGCTCCGATAGCGATCGGTGCAGTACTCGTACCACTCCGGGGACCACGCCGGCGGCCCGTAAGAGACCGGGGCGTAATAGTCAGGCGGTGGTGGCGGAACTACATAGACCTCGCGCGGGGTCAGCGCGCTGCCGATGATGGCGCCAATGCCGAAACCGATCAGGCCCGCGCCCAAGGCGTTGCCGCCACCACCGCGGTAATAACGCCCGGCCTCGGCCGGAGCCGCGAAGGTCAAGGCGATCAGACCGATCGCCGCCGCAGCGGCGATGGCTTTCAAGTTCATGCTGGTCATCTTGTCCGCATTCCTTCGTGTGATGCTCGCAAAGTGCCCCTAAGCGAGCGGGGGGTTTCCCAGGGATAGGGAAGGCGCCATCTAGCACCTGGTTTTGGGCAAAATAGCGCCGTAAAATGAATCCCACGTTAAGTCTGAACGGCGCATGAACGGGCTGGCCAAAGCCCGAAAACGCCATAAAAAAACCGCCGGGGCTGAGCCCGGCGGTTCTCAATCCTAGGAAGCGCGGAATTTAGGCGAGCTGTACGTTGGCCGCCTGCTTGCCCCGGCCGCGACGGTCGTCCTCGATCTCGAAGGAGACCTTGTCGCCCTCGTTGAGCGCGGGAACGCCCGAACGCTCGAGAGCCGAAGCATGGACAAACACGTCCTTGCCGCCATCTTCCGGCTGAATGAAGCCGAAGCCGCGCGCATGATTGAAGAATTTCACTGTGCCGTTGACGCGAGTCATCAGGGAATATCCTTTCCCGTTAAAGTTTCACACAAACGGGCCCTAGGCCCCGAAAGGGACCTTCGGCGTCTTGAGATGTCAGGAAAGGTCGTCGTGGTGTTGCAGCCGCGATAGTCACTTGCCGTCGTCCAAGTCGCGCCCAAAGCCTTGGGCGCCCGGTAGGCCAAGGATGAGCGAAGCTGGGGGGCTTGGCAAGTCAGAAGTGGCCCCTCCGTTCACATTCTAAACCGCAAATGAACGGCCGCCTCAGGCCGGGTTCAGCCGCCAATCCCTAAACCTAAGAGCGTGCCGGGCGCTTGGAAGCGCCGACGTTCCAGGTTTCAGGGAGGCGGAAATGAGGAAAATCGCGGTCGTGCTGCTGTTCACGGTCCTGGCCGTCCTCGTGGCCCGCGTCGCCCATGACAGCGCCGTGACCCAGGCCGCCGTTCCCCTCAATCCGCCCCTCATGTATGCCGGCATCCGCGGCTAGGGCCAACGGACCAGCGGCGGGAGGGAGGACAGGATCGCCTCGACATTGCCGCCCGTCTTTAGTCCGAACAGGGTGCCGCGGTCGTATAACAGGTTGAATTCGACGTATCGGCCGCGCCGCATAAGCTGCTCGTCGCGGTCGGCCTCGGTCCAAGGCATGTCGAGATTGCGCCTGACAAGTTCGGGATAGACCGCCAGGAACGCGCGGCCCACGCTTTGCGTGAAGGCGAAGTCGGCCTCCCAATCGCCACTGTCGAGATAGTCGTAGAAGATGCCGCCGATGCCGCGCATCTCACCACGATGCGGCAAAGTGAAATACTCATCGCACCATTGCTTGAAGCGCGGATAGTCGGCGGAAGCCTGACCCACGCATGCCGCCTTCATCGCCGCATGGAAATCGCGCGTGTCCTTATCCTCTTGGCCGCGCCGGCGCGCGAGCATGGGCGTGAGATCGGCGCCCCCGCCGAACCAGCTCTTGGACGTCACCACCATGCGCGTGTTCATATGCGCCGTGGGCACATTCGGGTTCAGCGGGTGCGCGATGAAAGAGATGCCGGAGGCCCAGAAGCGCGGGTCTTCCTCGGCGCCAGGAACTTGCTTGGCGAATTCCGGCGGGAAGCTGCCATGCACGGTCGAGACGTGGCAGCCGACTTTCTCGAACACGAGGCCGCCGCTCAGCAACGCCATGACGCCACCGCCGCCATCGCCGCCATCTTGCTCTTGGCGGGTCCAGGGCGTGCGGACGAAGCGGGTAGGGGCCTTGCCCTTCAACGCAGGCCGATCCGCCACCTCGCCTTCGATCGCCTCGAGCACGCCACAGATCTCGTCGCGCAGTTGCTCGAACCACACCCGCGCCCGCTCTTTGCGCGCGTCGAGCGTCTTGCCTGAAACTTTCGGTACCTCCCGCTCGCTTTTGCGGTCCTGTTGCATGTGTCTATCTCAATGGCATGACGTGCCGCTCAAGGACTTGAGCTTCATCAGGTCTTCGTGCGCCAATTTGCCCAAGCCACCGGCCCTGGACAACTATGAGGCCTGATGCAAAAAAGCGGCAGAAAAAAATGCTGTATCGCGGCTTCGCGAGAGATTGTGAGCGAAATTCAGACCGAAAGCTTTGAGCTTTGCTCAAGTTTCGTTTTGTGACCTTCAGATTTCACCGAAAGCGTTTATTTCCAAAGCCTTGACCGAGGAGCCCTGGGCCCGTGGCCAGCCACGAAACTCCCCTAGACCCTGTCATCCTTGACGATGACGAGCTGTCGCGGCGCGACGTTATCCTGATCGCGGCGGGAGGCTTCACGGCCATCGGCACGGCGGCGGCGCTCTGGCCTCTGCTCGACCAGATGAACCCTGACGCCTCGACGCTGTCGCTCGCCACCACCGACGTGGACCTCGCGCCCATCGAGGTAGGACAGGCGATCACGGTGATGTGGCGCGGCAAGCCCATCTTCATCCGTCATCGCACCGCGCCGGAGATCGAGCAGGCGAAGGTCACCCCGCTCGACGATCTGATCGATCCGCTGGCGCGCAACGTCAATCTCCCGGACGACGCGCCGGCCACGGACGAGAACCGCGCCGCGCCCGAGCGCGAGCCCTGGCTCATCATGATCGGCATCTGCACCCATCTCGGCTGCATTCCGCAGGGACAGTCGCCCGGCCAATACAAGGGAGAGTATGGCGGTTGGTTCTGCCCTTGCCACGGCTCGCAATACGACACCGCCGGCCGCGTCCGCGTCGGTCCCGCGCCGCAGAACATGTACATCCCGCCTTACGGTTTTACCTCAGATACCAAGATCAGGATCGGATAGCGCCGTCATGGCCCATCCCTCTCTCTATCAGCCGGCAAGCGGCGTCGAGAAATGGTTCGATGAACGGTTGCCGGTCGTGCGGGTGGTGCACGACCAGTTCATGGTCTTCCCCACGCCGCGCAATCTGAATTACTGGTGGACCTTCGGCGGCATCCTCACCGTCATGCTGGTGGCGCAGATCGTCACCGGCGTGGTGCTCGCCATGCACTACATCCCTGCCGAGGACCGCGCCTTCGATAGCGTCGAGCGGATCATGCGTGACGTGAATTGGGGCTGGCTATTGCGCTATGCGCACGCGGTCGGCGCCTCGATGTTCTTCCTCGCCGCTTATATCCACACTTTCCGTGGACTTTATTATGGGTCCTACAAGGCCCCGCGCGAAGTGCTGTGGATCCTCGGCGTGCTCATCCTGCTGCTGATGATCGCCACCGCCTTCATGGGCTACTCGCTGCCTTGGGGGCAGATGAGTTTTTGGGCGGTGACCGTCATCACCAATCTGTTCTCATCGCTCGATGCGGTGATCCCGGGGCTCGGCACGACGCTGGTACAATGGATCTGGGGCGGCTTTTCGGTGGGCGGTCCGACGCTCACCCGGCTTTATAGCCTGCACTATCTGTTCCCCTTCATCATCGCCGGCGTGGTTGGCTTGCATATCTGGGCGGTGCACGTGCCGGGCAACAACAACCCGACCGGCATCGACGTGAAGTCGCCCGCGGAGACGGTGCCGTTCCACCCCTACTACTCGATCAAGGACGGCTTTGCGCTGGTGATGTTCCTGCTGCTGTTCGGCGTGCTCCTGTTCTACGCGCCGAACCTCCTCGGCCATGCCGACAACTATATTCCGGCTAATCCGCTACAGACGCCGCCTCATATCGTGCCGGAATGGTATTTCCTGCCGTTCTATGCAATTCTTCGCGCCGTTCCCGACAAATTGCTGGGCGTGGTCGCGCTCTTGTCCTCCATCGGCGTGCTGTTCTTCGTGCCCTGGCTGGACACCTCGAAGGTGCGGTCCACCAGCTACCGGCCCGTCTACAAATGGTTCTTCTGGGCCTTCGTGGTGACCTGCATCGCGCTCGGCTATCTCGGCGCCCAAACACCCGACGGCTGGTATCTCTTCTTCGGGCGCGTCTTCACCATCTACTATTTCGCCTTCTTCCTGGTGGTGATGCCCGTGCTCGGCAAATTCGAGCGGCCGCGCAGACTGCCAGGCAGCATCACCGAAGCGGTGCTTGGACATGAGACCCCGGCGGCCAAGCCGCGCAAGCGCGAGGCGGTGGCATGACGGGCCACACCTGCCTCAAGCTCTTTGGTCTCTTCCTGCTGGCACTAGCTTTACCGGATCGCGGAATCGGCGATGAAGAGCACGGCCATGCGCCCGAGCTCCAGCGTCAGAGCTGGACCTTCGCGCCGCCTTTCGGCACGTTCGACAATGCCCAGCTCCAGCGTGGCTACCATGTTTATCGGGATGTCTGCGCTCAGTGCCATTCCTTGCGCCTCTTGTCCTACCGCAATCTCGGAGAGCCGGGCGGACCGGAGTTTTCGGCGAAAGCCGTCGAGGCTCTCGCCGCACAAGCGCAGATAACCGACGGGCCTGACGACAAGGGCCAGATGTTTCAGCGGCCAGGGCGTCCGTCCGATCGCTTCCGCTCGCCTTTCGCCAACGACCAGGCGGCGCGGATGGCGAATAACGGCGCATTGCCACCCGACCTCTCGGTGATGGCCAAGGCAAGGCCGGGTGGGCCGGACTATATCTACGCGCTGCTCACCGGCTATCGCGACCCACCGGAAGGCTTCACACTCGCGCCGGGCATGCACTACAACGAAGCCTTCCCCGGACATCAGATCGCCATGCCGGGGCTCTTGCGCGACGGCATGGTCGGCTACACCGACGGCACCGAGCGGACCCTCGACAATTACGCCAAGGACGTCTCCACCTTTCTGATGTGGACGGCCGAGCCCAAGCTCGAAGAACGCCACAAGGTCGGAACGCGGGTCATGGTCTTCCTCCTAGTGTTCGCGGTGATCATGTATCTCGCCAAGCGCGCCGTCTGGGCGCCGCTGCACCGCCATCGCGATGGCGCCAAGAAGGCGTGAACGCATTCCCTGGGCTTACACAACAGTCTCGCCGGCGCAAGCCGGATCCAGAATGCAATATTCTGTAGCTATCGCTGGATTCCGGCTTTCGCCGGAATGACGGCGCGTGGCAGATTGCGTCCCATGAAACTGATACTCACTGCTCTTATCGTTGCGCTCGGCGCATCCATGGTGTCAGCCACGGAAGCGCCACGCGACATGGTGGTGCTCACCGTGAGCGGCATGATCGGCAAGACCAATCGTGGCGCGTTCGACGAAAAGCGGGACAGCCTGCTCGCGCGCTATGGCGCCAAGTTCGAGCGCGCCTTCGCCTTCGACCGGGCGATGCTGCTTCGCCTCAAGCAGGGAAGCGTCACGGTGCAGCCGCCTGAGTTTGACAAGCCCGCCACCTTCACCGGCCCGCTCTTGACGGAGCTGCTCGGGTTTCTCGAGGCGGCAAAGCTGAAAGTCACCGTGCTTGCGGTCAACGGCTATGAAGGGTGGCTCACGCCGGAGGACATCGACGGGTCGGATTGGATACTCGCGCTCGAGGCCGACGGCGTGCCGCTCGGCTTAGGCCAACAGGGGCCGATCTGGATGCTCAACACGCGGGCCGACAGCGAGAAGGCACGCGAGGACCAGCGCGGCCATTGGGTGTGGGCCGTGATGTATCTCCACGTCGGCGATTGATCGGGACGGCGACATGACCAAAGCGGTGCTCGGGGTGATCGGCGGGTCAGGCATTTACGACCTGCCTGGCTTGAAGAATGTGCGCGAGGAGCGCATCGCAAGCCCGTGGGGCGAGCCATCGGCGCCGCTTCGGATCGGGGAGATCGACGGGCTTCCCATCGTGTTCCTGTCGCGCCACGACAAAGGGCACAAACTCTCCCCCACCGACATCAACTACCGCGCCAATATCGACGTGCTGAAACGCGCCGGCGTCACCGACCTCGTCTCGCTCGCGGCCTGCGGCTCATTCAAGGAAGACCTGCCGCCAGGAACGTTCGTGCTGATCGACCAATTCGTCGACCGCACCTTCGCGCGCGCCAGCTCCTTCTTCGGCAAAGGTTGCGTGGCCCATGTCTCCATGGCCCATCCAGTCAGCCCGCGTCTTCGCATCCATCTTGCGGAAGCGGCGATGGCCGAAGGCATCGACGTGGTGCGCGACGGCACCTATGTGTGCATGGAGGGTCCGCAATTTTCCACGCTCGCCGAGAGCAATACTTATAAGAATCTCGGCTATTCGGTGATCGGCATGACCAACATGCCGGAGGCCAAGCTCGCCCGCGAAGCGGAGATCTGCTACGCGACCGTCGCCATGGTCACCGATTACGACTGCTGGCACCCGGACCACGACGCGGTGACCGTGCAGGACATCATCAAGGTGCTGATGGCGAATGCCGGCAAGGCCACGCGGCTGGTGGCGCGTCTCGCCAAGGATTTCCCGCGCGAGCACGAGCCGTGCCCGATCGGCTCCGACCGCGTGCTCGACACCGCGCTGATCACCGCGCCCGAGGCGCGCGACAAGCGGCTGCTCAAGAAGCTTGAGGCTGTGGCCGGCCGGGTGCTCAAGCGCAAGACGTAGTCGTCGCGCCACGTCACAGCGAGAAGCGGCGCATGAACATGTCCATGCTGCCA
>DATMDY010000094.1:0-7600 GCA_035557335.1 Methyloceanibacter sp. | reverse complement strand
CCGGCAACCGGCAAGTGCCCCAGCTCATGCAGGACAAAGCCGGCGACCGTGTTGAAATCCCCCTCCTCGGCCATGCCCTCGATGCCGAGCGTGCGCTCGGCGGCGTCCACCGCCATGAGCCCGTCGATCAGCCACGAGCCGTCCTCCCGCTGCACGGCCTCGGGCTCGGCCTCCTCCTCGCTCTGCGGCAGATCGCCGGCGATGGTGGTGAGAATGTCGGTCGGCGTGACGATGCCCTCGAAGGAACCGTGCTCGTCGACCACGAAGGCCATATGCACGGAGGACGATTTGAAGCGATCGAGCAGGCGCAGCACCGGCATCCGGTCCACCACGTAAGGGGCCTCGCGCGCGGCGGCGATGAGATCGATGGTCCCGGTCTTCCGTTGCTGCTCGAGCAGATCCTTGGTGTGGGCCACGCCGATCACGTCCTCGATGTCGCCGCGGGCGACCGGGTACCGGGAATGGCCGCTCTCGGCGATGGCGGCGTAGATCTCTTCTTGCGTGTCCTCCACGTCGAGCCAGACCACGGCGGTGCGCGGCACCATGATCGAGCGCACCGCGCGGTCGCCCATGCGCAACACCCCTTCGATCAGCTCCCGCTCGGCGGGCTGGAACACGCCGGAGGAAGCGCCTTCGGCGATCAGCGCCTTGACCTCCTCCTCGGTCACCGCGCTCTCGGGCGCCGGCTTGAGCCGTAGCAGAGCCATCACCGCGTGCGTGCTGAACCGCAAAAACCACACAAAGGGCGCGCCCACCTTGGCGAGTAGGCGCATCAGCGGCGCGACCGCGGCGGCAATGGTCTCGGCGTGATTGAGCGCGATCCGTTTCGGCACCAGTTCGCCGATCACCAGCGAGAAATATGTGACGGCGACCACCACCACGGCAAAGGCGATCTCCTCGGCGTAAACTGCTATTGCCGGGATATTCTTCAAGATCTCCCCAAACGGTCCGGCAAAGATCGCGGCGCTATAGGCGCCGGCCACGATGCCAACCAGCGTGATGCCGACCTGCACCGTGGAGAGGAAGCCGACCGGATCGTCGATCAGGCTGAGCGCGGCCGCCGCGCCCCGCTTCCCCGCCTTGGCCATCTCCTGGAGCCTGACCCGGCGCGACGACACGATGGCGAGCTCGGCCATGGCGAAGAAGCCGTTGATCAGAATGAGGACAGCGAGGACGAGCAGTTCCCAGAACATTATGACTGCCGTTATAGGGATGTGGTGGGGATGGCGCCGATCGGACCATTATCGCCCAAGGCGCGGCAGATTTTGAGAGGAAAGAGCATGAGCCTCATAGTGGGCGACAAAGCCCCGGATTTCACCCTGCCGGCCGACGGCGGCAGTGGCGGCAAAATTTCCCTTAAAGCGCTGAAAGGCATGCCTGTAGTGCTTTATTTCTATCCCAAGGACGATACCTCGGGCTGTACCGCCGAAGCTTGCGCCTTTCGCGACGCATCCCCCGATTTCTCCAAGGTCGAGGCTCAAATCGTTGGCATCTCCCGCGATTCGGTCGCAAGTCACGAGAAATTCAAGAAGAAATACAACCTCCCCTTCCCGCTCGCCTCGGACGAGGACGGCAAAGTGTGCGAGACCTACGGCACCTGGGTGGAAAAGAGTATGTATGGGCGGAAATATATGGGCATCAAGCGCTCGACCTTCCTTATCGACGGCAAGGGCGTCATCCGTGCCATCTGGCGCCAGGTGAAAGTGCCCGGCCACGCCGAAGAGGTGCTGCAAGCCATCACGGCATTGACATAGGTGGGGTCTGATCGGCCTTAGGGGAGAACTGCCATGAACGCGCATAAGCTGCTTTGGGGTCTGGTCGCACTATTCGCCGTCGAGACGGTTGCCGGTGTCTTTTATCAAAACCTCGCGAGTACGGTGCTGCAACTCGCGACCATGATCGCGTTCATGCTCCTGCATGGCGTGCTTCGTTATCGTGTAGAGGGAATAGTCGTCTTCGCCGTCATCTGTCTCGTGGTCAGCAACATCTTCGAGAATTTGGGTGTCGCCACTGGCTTCCCGTTCGGGCCCTATCACTACACCGACGCGCTTGGACCAAAACTCTTCTACGTGCCCCTGATGATCGGGCCGGCTTATCTCAGTGTCGGCTACATGGCCTGGGTGCTCGCCACGATCCTCACCGGTGACGTCAGACGCGGCGCCGGTGCGTTCTCCACGTTCGCCACGCCGTTCGTCGCCGCCTTCATCATGGTGCTGTGGGATTTGACCATGGACCCGAGCGCCTCGACTGTTCAAAAATGGTGGATCTGGGAAAGTGGCGGCGGATTCTTCGGCGTGCCGGTCTCGAACTATCTCGGCTGGTTCCTGACCGTTTATGTCTTCATGCAGCTCTTCGCGCTCTATCTCCGCGCCCGCGCGCCCGTGCCCGAACTGCTGCAACCGAAATCCTATTTCATCCAAGCCATCGCCATGTACGCGATTGTCGCGCTTGGCTTCGTGCTCACCTTTCTGGTGGAGGACAGCGCCCCGGTGACGGACGCCACCGGCGCGGCATGGCTGAGCGGCGACATCTACGAGACTGCCGCCATCACCGGCCTGTTCACCATGATGTTCGTGGTTGCCTTGGCGACGATTAAGGTCGTGCAGAACGGCTCAATCCCAGCCAGGGCGAGGTGAGCGCGTGGCGCAGGCAGGACTGAACAATCGGCTGGACCGTCCGGTCGACGAAGCGCGCGACCACGTGCTTGGGCCGCGAAACGCGCCCATTACGCTGGTTGAATATGGCAGCTATGCCTGTCCCCATTGCCGCGCGGCCAACGAGCGCATCGCCGAAGTGCGCGATCAGCTTGGCGACCGCCTGCGCTATGTGTTCCGGCATAGGCCGCTCACCGGCAACGAGCTTGCCCGCCGCGCCGCCGATCTGGTCGAGCGCGCCCCCGACGCCAAGACGTTCTGGGACGCCCATGTCACCTTGATGACGCGATCGGGCGAGCTGACGGAGGACGACCTCGCTGCCGTAGCCAATAACCTCGGGGCCCCGCCGGACACAATCAAGGCTGAGGAAGCGGTCAAGCGCGCCAAGGCGCGTGTCGAGGCGGACGAGAAGAGCGCGAGCGCAAGCGGCGTCATGTTCACGCCGACCTTCTTCATCAACGGGCGGCGCTATGACGGCCCCTGGGACGAGAGTTCGTTTATCGATGCCATGATCGGCCGGCTCGGTCATCGCGTGCACGCTGCGGCGCTCGACTTCGCCGCCTGGGCGCCGTCGGCCGGCATCTTGCTGCTGCTGGCGACAGTGCTCGCCATCGTGGCGACCAACTCGACGTTCGGTCCCGGCTTCCAGGCGTTCTGGGAGCAAAGTTTCGGTTTCACCTTCGACGGCGCGAGCTTCGAGCTGTCGCTGCTGAACTGGGTCACCGACGGGCTCTTGACCATTTTCTTTCTGGTGGTGGGGCTCGAGATCAAGCGCGAACTCACCGTCGGCCATCTCGCCTCGGTACGATCCGCCGCCCTCCCCATCGCCGCCGCCATCGGCGGCATGGTGGTGCCGGCCGCCCTGTATATCGCGCTGATCCCCTCAGGGTCCTGGGCGCATGGCTGGGGCGTGCCGATGGCGACCGACACGGCGTTCGCGGTGGCGCTGATCGTGATGATGGGGAGCCGCGTACCGGTCGAGCTCCGCATCTTCCTGACCGCCGCGGCCATCGTCGACGATATCGGCGCCATCATCGTCGTGGCGTTGTTCTATTCCGACGCCGTTCACATCGAATATCTTGTCGCCGCCGCGGCGGTCGTCGCGCTGTTAGCGCTACTCAATCACGTGCGCATCTACAACCTCGCGCCTTACATCCTGCTCGGTATCGCGCTCTGGGCACTCGTGCATGAAAGCGGCCTGCATGCCAGCTTGGCCGGGGTGGTGCTGGCGCTGTTCATCCCCACGCGGCCGCCGGCGGATTTGAATGCCTTGATGGCCCAGGCGAACGCCATCCTGGCGACGGAGGCGCAGTATAGCGATGAGGTGCTGCGGCACGGGCCGTCGCTGCCGGCGTTGCGGTCGCTCGACGCCATCCATGACCGGCTGGAATCGCCGGCGGACCGCCTGTTGCGCCACGCCGGTGCGCGGTCGAGCTATATCGTGCTGCCGCTCTTCGCCCTCGCCAATGCCGGCGTGCCGATGAACATGGAGGTGATACACGGGCATGAGCAGTTGATGCTGGCGATCATGGTCGGGCTCGTGATAGGCAAGCCGCTCGGCCTGGTAGGCGCTTCGGCGCTCGCGGTGTGGCTCGGCGCCGCAATCAAGCCGAGCGAGTATTCCTGGCGGCAGCTGGCGGGCGCGGGCGCCTTGGCCGGCATCGGCTTCACCATGTCGCTATTCATCGCCAGTCAAGTATTCCCGGTGGCAACGGATTTCTTCGCCGCCAAGATCGCGGTGTTCACCGCTTCGATCGTGTCGGCGCTGATCGGCGTGGCAGTGTTGTGGAATGCTGGAAGACAGGCGGGTGACGATCGCCTCGTCGCGGTGCAAGCAACGTCGCGCTGACTCCCGCGCGGGCGGGAGACCGATCATGAAAGCCGAGAGCCGAAGGAAGGCGAGCAGCCGACGCTAAAGCGCCTCAGCCGCTCGCTCCATTCCATTGATATTTACTGCGGCGGCGTCTCGGCAGGCGGTGACTCAGCCGGTGCTTCCGGAGCAGGTGCCTGCTCCATCGGCGGCGCTTCGGGTGCCGGCTGCGTCTGCTCCGCTGGCTTCTGCTCGCCACTGCACTGATTGGCCGACAACCCGAGAAGGGCGATAGCCCCGGCAGCAGCCACTAAAAGAAATCTGCGCATCATGTAAGTCCTCCTCCTCCTCCTCCGACGGGTCACGCGGTTCCCGTGGGGTGCCGCTGTTGAACGCGGGACCAGGAAATTAGCCGACCCAGGCTTTAAAAACCATAGGCCCTTGGAATGGTTTCCCCACTGCCGCAACTTTGACACAGTCCACCATGTGGCCATCGTCTCGGTTTTGGCAGCATTGGGCAGCATCCTCAAGGCCTTAGTCGAATGGCTTGCGGCCTGTAGGGTCATGCGGCACGGCGCCCTCCTCAAGACCGCGAGGTCTAAAAGTTGGTCTTTGCCCGAGACGGCATGGACTTTTCCGATGCAAGTGAGTCGCGAGGCAGGCCCCTTTGTGCTCCCGCGAGACCCTTAGCCAGGAGAGTTTCGCAATGTGGTGCTTCAGCCACACGTCATACAAGGCAGCCATAACGACGAGCATAATCGCAAGCGCGCTTTGACCGCGCAGCAACTCGAGAAAATTCGGGACACGATCATCCGCTATAGCGACCTGGCGGCCAAGCGCCGGGCGGATAACAGCTAGGCTTTTTCGGACGACGCCAGCGTGAGCGCGTTGCCAAACGCCGCGCCCGAAGCGGTGTTGTCGAAAATGCACCAAGCCTGGGCACCGCGCACCACGCCCTTGTTGAGACAAAGCCGAAGCGCCGCCAACGCAGCGTCGTCATAGTTGGAATAATAGATCTTCGGCGCGCCGTGCCATCGGTAATAGACGAGCCCGTTCCAGCCGCCGGGCGCTTGTGAGCCGTCCACGCGCGCGGGATCGGCGGCCACGCGCGCGACCCGGTTCGCGGCAAGCCATGCCTCCATGTCCGGGGCGAACCAGCTCGCATTGCGCGGCTCCAACGCGACAGGCGTGACGATGCGGGCTTGCAGTTTCTGAAAGAACCGGCCGGCGATGTGTTCGTCGAAGGCAAGTTTCGGTGGAAGCTGCACGAGCAGGACGCCGAGCTTATAGCCGAGCCCGGTCACTTCCGCGATGAACCGGTCGAGCATGGCGTCGCAATTGGCGAGCCGGGCCTGGTGGGTGATCGTCCGCGGCATCTTCACCGAGAAGCGGAAGGCTTCAGGCGTGGCTAGAGCCCAGCGCTCGTAAGTCTTGCGCTGATGCGGCCGGTAGAACGAGGAATTGATCTCGACCGCGTTGAGCGCCCGCGCGTAGCGATCGAGCTGGCCACGGCCCACCGGCACCTCATAGCGGGCCGGCACGTTCCAGCCTGCGGTTCCGATCCATAGTGGCTGCTGGTTCATGTAGATTTACGCAGGCGGCGCCAAGGAGACTGCTAACCGTAGCTGTCAGCATCTTTTTTTTACGGTTTTTGCAGTCTCCACAATTTGGTTTAAGTTGCCGTTTAAAGAGCGCGCGAGGGTGCTCGATGATACCTGCACGCCAGTTTACCGCCGCCGCTGCGACCGCCTGGTCGCTTGTCGCAGGTTCGGCTTTTGTCTGCCTCCTCCCGGTGACGGACGTGCGGGCCCAAGGCTCATCCGGCAGCTGTGAAGACGAAGCGCAAATCGCGGTCCTCTCCTCACCTATAGCACCGTGGAAGGGCGCTCCCTTGCGCGTCGTGTTCGCCGCGGAGGAGCTGCTTGACGGCGAACTCACCCTGACTGCACCCGACGGGAGTGTCGCGGCCAAATCACGCGATCGGCAAGGCGGACCTCCCTATTTCTGGTTCGCCGAGACGGCGTCGCCGGCCGCAGGCACATGGATTGCGAAGCTCACGCGCGATGGCGCGTCTGGAGCGTGCGGCACGATCGCTCGCGAAATCACGGTGGCACGTAAAGAGCCGCCGCGGGCTGGCGCGACGAGCAAAGGCGTCTGGCCGGTGCGTGCTGCCTGGGATCGCGAGATGGAAAATCTGTATTCCGCGTGGATAGAGAAGCTCTTCGATGACCCGCTCGACGCGGCGCCATCGTGGCCGGCACTGCATGAGGTGCTGCGCGATCCCTCGCGCAACATACTGTTCAACCATCTGGGTTGGCGCGAAGACGAGAAGAAGCTCATTATCCGCCCCGACTGCGCCGATCTTCCCTATTTCTTGAGGGCCTATTTCGCGTTCAAGATGGGGTTGCCGTTCGGCTACGCGAATTGCACGCGCGGCGGCGGCGGCAAGCCTCCTCACTGCCCGGCATGGTGGAACATACACAAGGAGGAGCCGCCTCCGGTTCCGGCCCAGCAAAGATCCGCATCCGGAGAACAGTTCGGGCTGTTCGGCGCGCGGGCCGCGCCGGCGCCGGCGATCAAGGTTTCCCGGCGGCCGGCAGGGCTTGTTCCCGGATTCGGCCATTATTTGCGGGTGACCGTCGCCAACGGTGTCCATTCCGGGTCTGGGCGGACGGCGGCTGACGACGACGATACCGACTATTACCCCGTGGCGCTGAGTGAGAAGACATTGCGGCCGGGGACCGTGTATGCCGATCCGTACGGGCACATCCTGGTGCTGGTGCGGCGCTTGCCGCAGTCGGACGGCGCAGCCGGGGTCATTCTCGCCGTCGACGGCCAGCCCGATGGGACCGTTGCGCGCAAGCGTTTCTGGCGAGGCAATTTTCTGTTCGCGCAGGATCCCGTGCTCGGCAGCCCCGGGTTCAAGCGCTTCCGGCCGATCGTGCGCGAGAAGAACGGCACACTGCGGCGCCTGACCAACGCCGAGATCGCCAAAGATCCGCAATATGGCGACTTTTCGCTCGATCAATCGCAGCTTGAGGTCGAGGAGTTTTACGACCGCATGGACGAGGTGATGTCGCCGGTGCCGCTCGATCCCGTGCGCGCGCTGAAGGAGGCGATCACCTCGCTCGAGGAG
>DATMDY010000093.1:0-73512 GCA_035557335.1 Methyloceanibacter sp. | reverse complement strand
GCGGCGCTCGAAAACGCCAAGGTACCGATCCTCGGCACCTCTCCCGATGCCATCGACCTGGCCGAAGACCGCGACCGGTTCAAGACTCTGATCGACCGGCTCGGCTTGAAGCAGCCGCTCAGCGGCATCGCCCGTTCGGCCGAGCAGGCCAAAGCGATTGCCGGTGAACTCGGCTTTCCCCTGGTCATCCGCCCGTCTTACGTGCTCGGCGGCAGGGCCATGGAGATCGTGCATGACGAGGCGCAGCTTGCCCGCTATATCGCCGAGGCCGTGGTGGTGTCGGGCAAGAGTCCGGTGCTACTCGACTCTTATTTGCGCGACGCCATCGAGGTCGATGTCGACGCCATCGCCGACGGCAAGGACGTGTTCATCTGCGGCGTGATGGAGCATATCGAGGAGGCCGGCGTGCATTCCGGCGACTCGGCCTGCTCTCTGCCGCCCCATTCGCTCAAGGACGAGATCGTCGCCGACATGGAGCGCCAGACAAAGGAACTTGCCCGCGCGCTGAATGTGGTTGGGCTGATGAACGTGCAGTTCGCCATCCAGAACGACGACATCTATATCCTCGAGGTCAATCCGCGCGCCTCGCGCACCGTGCCGTTCGTCGCCAAGGTGATCGGCCTGCCCGTCGCCGGCATCGCCGCACGGGTCATGGCCGGCACCAAGCTCGCCTCGTTAGGCCTCAAGCGGCCGAAGCTCGACCATATAGCGGTCAAGGAGGCGGTGTTTCCCTTCGCGCGCTTCCCCGGCGTGGATCCGGTGCTCGGACCCGAAATGCGCTCGACCGGCGAGGTCATGGGCATCGACCGCGACTATGCGATCGCCTTCGCCAAGAGCCAGCTCGGCGGGGGCTCCAGGCTCCCCCTCTCCGGCACGGTGTTCGTCTCGGTCAAGGACAGCGACAAGGACAAAGTGGTCGCCCCGGTCCATGAATTGGCCGAAATGGGCTTCCGCATCATCGCCACCCGCGGCACCAAGCGCCATCTCGATGCCCACGGCATCCAATGCGAGCGGATCAACAAGGTCCTGGAGGGGCGCCCGCATGTGGTCGACGCCATCACCAACGGTGAGGTCGATATCGTGTTCAACACCACGGAAGGGGCCAAGGCTTTGGCCGACTCGTTCTCCATCCGCCGGTCGGCCTTGCTCAACCACATTCCCTATTATACAACTTTAGCTGGCGCCCTGGCCGTGACCGAGGCCATCAAGGCGCTCAAGAAGGGTGGCCTTACGGTTACCCCCCTGCAAAGCTATGTCGGCAAGCGCCCCCAAAAGCTCGCCGAGACGGCCTAAGAAAACGGTCAAAATCAACGGATTCTTGACTTAGACTTGGCTATTCCTGAACAATATCGGGTTGCCCGAAGGAGATTCGACTGACATGGAGAAAGTGCCGATGACCGCGGAGGGCTATGCCGCGCTTGAGGCTGAGATCAAGCATCTCAAGTCCGTCGAGCGGCCGCGGATCATCAAACAGATTGCCGACGCGCGGACCCATGGAGACCTCTCTGAGAACGCCGAATACCATGCCGCCAAGGAGCAGCAGGGTATTACCGAGGCGCGCGTCGCCGACCTCGAAGACAAGCTCTCGCGCGCCGACATCATCGACGTCTCCAAGCTGAAGGGAGACCAGGTGATGTTCGGGGCGACCGTCACCCTGCTCGACGATGATACCGACGAAAAAGTGAAATACCGGATCGTGGGCGAACTCGAGGCCAATGTCCGGAGCGGCAAGATCTCGATCACCTCGCCCCTCTCCCGCGCGCTGCTCGGCAAGCGCAAGAAGGACATCGTCGAGGTTTCTACGCCTGGCGGCGGCAAGTCCTACAAGGTGGTCAAGGTCGAGTTCAAATAGGCTTCACGCCTCCGATGGAAGGTGATGCGTCAGGTCCTACCATTCATCTTGTGCGGCGGCACCGGCATGCGTCTGTGGCCGCTATCGCGCGAGGCCTTCCCCAAGCAGTTTCATCGGCTTATCGGACCGGAAACGCTGTTCCAGCAGACCTGCCGAAGGCTTAGCGGCGCGCCGTTCGGCGCGCTTACCGTCCTCGCCAACCATCGCCACCGCTTCCTCGTCGCCGAGCAGCTCGAGGAGATTGGCGCCCCAGCAAAAACCATCGTGCTCGAGCCGTCCGGCCGCAATACGGCGCCCGCCGCCTGCGTTGCCGCGCTGATTGCCGCTGAGCAGGATGAAAAGGCACTGGTTCTGCTCGCGCCGGCGGATCACATGATCGCCGACGACGCAGCCTTCGCCCGGGCCGTCAAGAGCGGCGTAGGCGCGGCGGAAGCGGGCGCTCTCGTGGTTTTCGGGGTCGCGCCCGACTGCCCGCATACCGGCTACGGCTATATCGAGTCCGAGCCCGGCACGGGCGCCGATCTGAAAGTGCAGCGCTTCGTGGAAAAGCCGTCTCTCGCGGCGGCGGAAGATTATCTCGATAGCGGCAATTTCTATTGGAACGCCGGGCTGTTCCTATTCAAGGCCGCGACCCTGCTCGACCTGATGCAAACCCATGCGCCCGAGATCATGGCCGCGTGCCGCGAGGCGCTTGCCGGCGCGGCAGAGGACCTCACCTTCCTGGTGCTCGGCGAAAGCTATGCCGAGGCGCCTTCCATCTCGCTCGACTACGCCGTCGCCGAGAAAGCCGGCAATCTCCGCTGCGTGAAGCTCGACACTGCGTGGAGCGATGTCGGCTCATGGTCGGCCGTATGGAATGTCATGGATAAGGATCAGGCCGGCAACGTGACGCGCGGCGAGGGAGAGATCATCCTCGAGGACACGCGCAACAGCCTTGCCTTCAGCGATCGTGCCAGCGTGGCGCTGGTGGGCGTGGAGAATGTCGTGGTGGTGGCGACCGAGGACGCGGTCCTGGTTGCCTCAAAGGATCATGCCGAATCGATCAAGCGCGTGGTCGACTATCTGAAAGGCAATGGCGCCGATCTCGCCTTTCAGCATACCCGCGTCTATCGCCCCTGGGGTTGGTATCAGGGCCTCGACCGCGGCGACCGCTATCAGGTCAAATGCATCATGGTGAAGCCCGGCGGCAGACTATCGCTCCAGAGCCACCGCCACCGCTCCGAGCATTGGGTGGTGGTCGGCGGCACGGTCGAGGTGACCAAAGGTGACGAGGTGAAATGGCTAGGCGAGAACGAATCCGCCTATATCCCCGCCGGCCAGAAGCATCGCCTCGCCAATCCCGGCAAGGTCCCGGCGTTCCTCATCGAGGTCCAGACGGGGACCACGCTCGATGAGGACGATATCGTCAGATATGACGACATTTACGGCCGTAGCCCTACGAAAACGTGACCATTGGTGTCGGGTGGGGGCGTTGTTACGCCGGCGGAAATTGGCTAGAGTTGGGCTTGAGGGAGTTCAATGTTGATCCTGCTCTCCACCGGGCTCCGCTTCAGGCTGGCGATCGCGCTTGCCACCTTCGCCGCCTTTTGCTTCGTGGCGCCCCCTGCCCTGCTCGCTTTCGGTCATGGCGAGAACACCGCCCATTGCCTGTCGATGGCCGACAGCGTGAACCATGGCAAGGCAAAAGCCGCTGGCGACACGCACCACGCCGATCACTCGACCCCTGCCGGCGATGACTCAACTCCGGCTCCTGAGCAGCAGATGACCTGCTGCGGGCTGTTCTGCCTGAGCGCCGTCACCACCGACGGCGGGACAGTCGTTGATAACGGCTCGCACGCCGCGCACGAGACTGCCGGCGAGCCCAATCCGCTGACCCGCATCTCGGACCGCCTCGACCGCCCGCCGATCTCCCTCCTCTCCGTCTGAGCCGCTTGGGCGGGACCGCGCGTCCCGCCTTGAGCTTCGTCAACGACAGACGAGGGATGAGCCATGTTCTCTCAATTTCGGGTGTGCGCCACAGCCCTTGCGGCTGCCGCACTTCTATCCGCGTGCAAGAGCCTCTCGCCCGACGGCGGGATGGGGATGGTGGCGCTGGTAGCCGGCCAAGGTCTGAACAAAGACTTGGTGCGGATCAGTACCGAGGCCGATGCCACTCACACGCAAGCCAGGGTCTCGCGCCTTCTGCACGCGCCGCTTTCTGCCGATGCCGCGGTGCAGGTCGCGCTGCTCAACAATCCCGGCCTGCAAGCAGCCTATAACCGGCTCGGTGTATCCGAGGCGATCGCCGTGCAGGCGAGCCGGCCGCCGCTCCCGGCCTTCTCGCTGGAGCGGGTGTCGACCTCGGTCGAGCTCGACATCGAGCGCAAGATCGTCGGCTCGATCCTGGCGCTTGCCGTGTGGCCGTCGCGATCGAAGATCGCCGGCGTCCGCTTCGAGCAGGCCCAGCTTGAGGCCGCCGAGGAAACCCTGCGCCTCGCCGCTGAGACGCGCCGGGCCTATATTCGCGCCGTGGCGGCACGCCAAATCCTGGCGACTCTCGACACCTCAAAGGCGAGTGCCGATGCGTCCGCCGAGCTTGCCGGGAAGCTCAAGCAGACTGGCGCTCTGAACAAGCTCGACCAGGCGAGGCACCAAGTCTTCGCCACCGAAATATCGGCGCAATTGACCGCGGCCCGCCAGAACGCCACCGCCACGCAGGAGCGTCTTACAAGGCTGATGGGCCTATGGGGCACCGATCTCGGCCGGTTGCTGCCAAGCTCGCTGCCTCCTTTGCCGCGCCGGTCGCGGAGCCTTGCATCGATGGAGCAGGAAGTCATGGACCACCGGGTCGAGTTGGCCATCGCCAAGCTCGAAGTGGAGGCCTTGGCGCGGTCCTATGGGCTCACGCGTACCACGCGTCTGATCAACGTGCTCGATGCCGGCGGCATCTCCAAGACGCAGAAGGACAAGGGCGAGCGGCGCGCAAGCGGCGGCGGTTTCGATATCGTGTTCGAGGTTCCGCTCTACGATTTTGGCCGGGCGCGCGTGCGCGAGGCCGAGCAGCGCTATTTCGAAGCGGTTAACACGCTCACCGAGAAGGCAATCAACGCCCGCTCGGAGGTGCGTGAAGCCTACGGCGCCTACAGCGCGGCGCGCGCCATCGTGGCGAAATACGAGCAGGAAGTATTGCCTCTGCGCGACACCATCTCGGCGGAGACCGAGCTGCAATACAACGCCATGCAGGTCGATGCCTTCACCTTGCTCGATGCCGCGCGTGCCAATGCCGCGGCCAAGGTGGCCAGCATCGAGGCCAGGCGCAATTTCTGGATCGCCTACACAGACCTCAGCGCCGCCGTGCTTGGAGGCGTGAGCATCAGCAATGGGGCCGACCCGATTCTTGCCGGCGATATCGGCGGATCCCGGCGCGGCCATTGAGCAAAGAGGATAAGCCAATGTTATCTCGAAGGAATTTCCTTGCTGGCTCTGCGGTGACCCTGGTCAGCGCCACGACGATCAGCGGACGCGCACAATCCGCAACCATCCCCGAGGCGCCGACCTATTCTTCGCCTTCAATGCAGCCGCCGATTCCCCCGCCGAGCGGCCAGGACTATCAGCCGGTGGCGACTCTGAACGGCTGGACGCTGCCTTGGCGCATGAATGGCGAGTGGAAGGAGTTCCACCTTGTCGCCGAGGAGGTCGAGCGCGAGATCGCGCCCGGCATGACAGCAAAGCTCTGGGGCTATAACGGCCAGACGCCCGGCCCTACCATCGAGGCGGTCGAGGGCGACAAGGTCCGCATCTTCGTCACCAACAGACTGTCGGAGCACACCACCATCCATTGGCACGGCATGCTGGTGCCGAGCGGCATGGACGGCGTGGGCGGCCTCACCCAGCCGCATATCCCCGTCGGCAAGACCTTCGTCTACGAGTTCCTGCTCACCAAGAGCGGCAGCTTCATGTACCATCCCCATTCCGACGAGATGGTGCAGATGGCCATGGGCATGATGGGAACTGTCGTCGTGCATCCCAAGGACCCAAACTTCCGTCGCGTCGATCGCGACTATGCCTTCATCATGAGTTCATACCGCTTCGACCCCGGCACATCGCTGCCGCAAGTCACCGAGATGACAGACTTCAATATCTGGACCTTCAACGCCCGCGTCTTTCCCGGCATCGACGTGATACCGGTCGGACTCGGTGACAAGGTGCGCATCAGGGTCGCCAACCTCACCATGACCAACCACCCGATTCATGTGCACGGACATCATTTTGCGGTGAGCTGCACCGACGGCGGCTGGGTGCCGGAAAGCGCGCAATGGCCGGAGGCGACGGTCGACGTTCCCGTAGGCACCGTCCGCGCCATCGATTTTGTCGCCGATGCGCCGGGCGACTGGGCATTTCATTGCCACAAATCGCACCACACTATGAACGCTATGGGACATACGGTGAAGAACTTCATCGGCATGAAGCGCCGCGATCTAGCGAGCGCTCTTAGCTACGCGGGGCCAGGCGCCATGGCCATGGGCACCGACGGCATGGCCGAGATGGGGTCCATGCATATGCCGCTTCCCGCCAACACACTGCCGATGATGTCGGGGACGGGACCGTTCGGGCCAATCGAAATGGGCGGCATGTTCACAGTGATGAAGGTGCGCGAAGGTTTGGCGCCGCGCGACTACAGCGATCCGGGCTGGTACCGGCACCCACCGGGCACGGTGGCTTACGCGGTGGATGCCGCTGAGGCCGGCGAGCCGCACCGGCACGAGACGAAGCCGACGCCGGCAAGCGAACCGCTGCCATCAGGGCATGAGCATCATTAGGCAAAAAGAACAAACGGAAGGGAGAAACATCATGCGGAACATCTTGACCGCTCTTGCTGGAGCCCTCGCTTCGGCGATGCTCGCAGGCAGTGTCCCGGGCTCAGCGACCGCTCATGAGCAACATCGCATGGAGTGCAGCGAGACTGCCATTCACGCGATGCACGCCGACATCCAGGCGATGGGTGACGGAGAAGCCAAGACGACGGCGACGAAAGAAATGGACATGGCAGAGACCATGATGGCCAAGAAGGACATGGATGCCTGCATGACCCATATGCACAAGGCCATGGAGGCCATCGAGAAATAGCTGTGAGGGCGATGGCATGACTGACTCTCCAACTTCCCGGAGACATTGGCTGTTCGCAACGGTAGCAGCAGTCGCACTGTTATGCGCTATCGCGGCCACTTCGCTCTATGGCGGCATCTTCAATGTCGCGGCGGACGTGCCACACAGCAACGCGGTCTATTGGCTGCTGGAGACGATGCGGGAGCGGTCGATCGCCGTGCGGACCGCCGGCATCGTGGTTCCGGACGACCTCACCGATGCCAAGCGCATCGCTTCAGGCGGTGGGCAATATGCAGAGATGTGCAGCCTCTGCCATCTTGCCCCGGGAATGAAAAGGACCGAGATCGCACGCGGCCTTTATCCACGGGCGCCGGAATTCAAGCGTGGAAGCCACCTCACACCGGCGGAGCAATTTTGGGTGATTAAACACGGGATCAAGATGACAGGCATGCCGGCCTGGGGAGTGACGCACGATGACGAAGTATTGTGGGACGTCGTCGCTTTCCTGCGGAAGCTGCCGGAGCTCACCCCTGAGCAATATCGCAGCCTTGTGGAAAGCGCCCCAAAGACTCACGGCGAAAGCATGGAGGGCGGGCAGATGGATCATATGAACCATTGATTGCTAGGCTTGGCGCCCTTGCCTTCGTGGTTGATGAAGGGGGGCTATGGCCCCACAATCACGCCGATTTGGCCTGACCGGTAACGCGAGCCGCCCATAACCCTATGATTGATAAGCTCGAATTCATCATCGCGCTGTCGCGGGAGCGGCATTTCGGCCATGCGGCGGAAGCCTGCGGCGTGAGCCAGCCGACCTTTTCGGCCGCGATCAAGCAGCTCGAGGACATGCTCGGCGTGCTCCTGGTGCAGCGCGGCTCCCGCTTCCAGGGCTTCACGCCGGAGGGCGAGCGCGTGCTCGACTGGGCGCGCCGCATCGTCGGCGACACGCGCGCCATGCGCCAGGAGATCGACGCGCTGAAGCATGGCCTCTCGGGACATATCCGCATTGCCGCCATCCCGACGGCGCTCGCCATGTGCGCCATGATCACCACACCCTATCGCGCGCAGCATCCCGACGTGAGCTTCACCATCCTGTCGCGCAACTCGATCGAGGTCCTGGGCATGCTGGAAAATCTGGAGGTCGATGCCGGGCTCACTTATCTCGACAACGAGCCTCTGGGCCGGGTGCAGACCGTGCCGCTTTACAGCGAAGAGTATCGCCTGCTCGCCTCAGCCGACAGCCCGCTCGGCAAACGCGATCGGGTCAGCTGGGCGGAGGTGGGCAAGGTGCCGCTTTGCCTGCTCACGCCCGACATGCAGAACCGGCGCATCATCGGGGATCTGCTCAAGCAAGCAGGCACGGACGTGGCGCCAACCTTGGAATCGGATTCGATCGTGGTGCTCTTCGCCCATGTACGCACGGGGCGTTGGGCGTCCGTCATGCCCGCCAAGCTCGCCGACGTGCTTGGCCTGACCGAGAAGGTGCGCGCCATTCCCATCGTCGAGCCGGAGGTGACGCATTCCATAGGCCTGGTGGTGCCCCAGCGCAATCCGCTGACCCCGCTGATCCATGCGCTGGTCAGCGAGGCCAAGCACCTCGTGCCGATCTTGAACGCCGATTGGCCGCAAGCGCAGGCGGAACTCACAGCCCGCGGAAGCAGACCCCGTGCACGCGGCCGCCTCGCCTAAGGTGTCGCCTTCTCAGGGCTCACCGCAACGCCCCATGGGAGCCGCCCGACCGGCACCGACTTTACGGCCTTCAGAGTGCCCACATCGATGATGGTCATGTCGTTGGTGAGGCCGTTGGCGACATAATATTTAGAGCCGTCGGCGCTGAATTCGCCGTGCCAGGGACGTTGCCCGACCAGGATGTAATCCTTGACCTCCTTGGTGGCAGTGTCGATGACAGCCACGCGATTGGACGGCCCTAGCGGGACGAACATCAGCTTGCCGTCTTTGCTGAAATCCATGCCCACGGGCTGAAGCTGCTCGGGACGAACGCCCGGCACCTCGAAGCCGATCTTCTTGACGATTTTCCAGTTCTTCGGGTTGTCCCAGTCGCTGGTATCGATGACGGAGATGGTGCCGCCGATCTCGGACGACACCCAAAGTTCCTTCTTATCGGCCGTGAACTTGGCCTCGCGCGGGCGGCTGTCGACGAGAATATTACCGACCAGTTTCATAGTCGCGTTGTCGATGATATGCGCCATGCTGGTGCTTTCGGAGGTGGCGGCGGTGTAGCGGTCGTCGGGACTCACGGTCATGCCTTCCGGCTCGACGCCCACCGGCACCTCGCCGAGAACATCACCGCCCTTAACATCCATGATGGTCACCATCGAGTCGTCCTCGTTGGCGATGTAGATGGTCTTGCCGCTTGAATCGACCGCCATGAGCTCGGGGTCCGGGCCCGACTCAAGTTGGCGCGTCACTTCCATCGTCTTGGTGTCAATCACGTCCATGATATCGCCGTCGCCGGCGGCCACGAACAGCTCCGAATTGTCGGGACTCAGAATGATGCCGCGCGGGCGACGCGAGGTCTTGATGGTCTTGATGATCTCGAACGTATCGCCGTTCAGCACCGTAATGGTGTTATCCTTCTCGTTAGAGACGAAGATGGTCTCGGCGAAGGCGGGAGCGGTCAAGAGGAACAACGCCACGGCGGAAGCCGCGGCCAGAATCGTGCGTATCATGGGTCTACCGTTGCTGGTGGTTTATGGAAATTTGCACTTGCTCTCCGGCTTGTCGAAGCCAAGCGTGTCGGTGAGGTTGGTCTGATGCAGGAAACCGTCTTGCGGCGAGGTGGAGACGGGAACGCGGGTTCCGCCGCCAAGGATGATCGGCTGGCGCATCTGATGGTCCCAGTCTCGGAAGCTGAGCGCCTGCCCTTTGAAGGCTTCGAGCTTGAAGTCGTCGGAGAGCATAAAATCCTTGACCTCCTGCGGCGTGGTCTTGCCGGATTTCATGACCGCATCGGCGATGGAGCGCACCCCCACCCAGGCCGTGTAATCCCGCTCGGTCGCCTTGCGGTTTGCGATCCGGGGAAGGGCATTCTGGAGATGCATGCCGCCTGACTCGGTATAGGACCGGTCCCAGGCAGTCGCCTGCAGTCCTTGGGTACCCACCACCGGCCTGGGCAAGGCGGTCCGGTACATCAGGTAATCGCCAAAGTCGTCCTCGGTGTTGATGACCCATAACACATCGTGGTCGGGCGCGGTTTGCGTTTCCATGGGGATTTGTGCCTGGACCTGCTGGTGGCCCGAGTCCAGGTTCCTTGCTCCTGGTGGCAGGTCATAAACCTGATCCTCGACGATCTTGGCGCCGAAGCGGGCCGCCGCGCGCTTCACCTGCGCGAGATAATCCTGATCCTCCACCCCATCGCGCCTTAGCACGTACCATCGCGGCCATTTCTTCCAGATGAGATATTGCGCCAGCGCGTCGGCGCGCATCGCCCAGTCGGGGATGATGTGAAAGACGTTCGGGCGGCACTCCTCCTGACGGAGCTTTGTGGCGCTCGACCGAATGTTCATGATCACCGAGTTCTTGGCCTCGGGGAGATCGGCCACGGCGAGAAGATCGGTAGGCTCAAGATCGGCGATGATAAAAGTATCGCCATCGGCCAGCACTTCCTTGGCCTTGGCAACAATGTCGCCGTCTGCCGGAAGGATGGCCTCGACCAGCTCGAAGGCATGGCCGACAAAGCCGCCGGCCTGATTGGCCTCCTTGATCATCAAGCGGGCGCCCTGGATGCCTTTGTCGGTGATAACCTCCTCCGCGTAAGAGAGCGGCAGCGGCTCCTCGTATTCCTTGCCGAGATAGACGATGCGCGTGGTCTGGAGATCTTCAGCGCTCGCGGCGGGTGCAGCAGTGGCCGGCTTCTTCGCCTCGGAAGATTCGCTAGGAGCAGCCGGCGCGCTCTCGACCATGAGCCACAACATAAAAAATGAGGCGGCTAACCCTGCGAAGGGTCCAAAGCCGCGCCACCACGATGAAACGGACAAACTCGACATAGGCTGGGGCGTTACTCCATTCACGGGCGGCTATTGTTTAGAGAATGCCGCCAATTGGCAATGCGCACTGCACAATAGAGCGCATGGGCTTCCAGTCTTCCAATGACCGGAAGCTCAATCGTCCTGGAATATAGGCGGTCCAGAGGGAACCATCCAGACGGGGCACACCTCTCTGCCAATGGCTTACGCATTTGTAATGACCGAGGGCGTCATCGTCCCGTGATGCAAAGGCCGCCAAGCTGACGCGCAGCCTGGCGGCCTTTTTGCACCCGGAATTGGGCTAAGCTCTACTGGGCCGGCTGATTGGCCTTGGCCAGCGAACTCGGATTCTTCAACCGGAGAAAGGAGATTATTTTCCACATATCGTCGGAGGTCTTGACGATATTGCCGAAGGGCGGCATCGGCCCAACCACGATTTCGCTCTTGAGGCGTTTATACGGGCCTTCCTTCACGAGGCCGTCGGTGCCGAGCGCGATCAGCCTGAACACGACGTCGTCATCGGCGCCATAGACCCAGGTGTCGTTGGTGAGCGGCGGGCACATGCCGCCACCGCCCCCACCACCGTGACAGCCATTGCAGCCGGCGGAGAGATATGTCTTCTGACCAAGCGCGCCGATGGCATCGATCTGATCGTTATAGGGATTGTGCAGGCCGCCCTTCGGCGTCGCCTTGATGAGATCGAGCGGCGGGGTGGTATCGCCGGCCTTGCAGCATTCGCCGCCCGCGGCGCCTGCTGCGGCGGCGGGAGCCGCCTCTTCAGTCTTCGCCGGTTCCTCGGTCGCGCTGGCATTCCACGCAACCGCGCCCATGCCCGCGACCAGGACTATTGCAAAAATTGCCGTGATGATGTTGCGCACGTTTGTTTCCTTACCCTAGTTGTCATTTTGGTTGAGCCCATTGTCATTGGAGAGCCCGGTGACGGACCGGGCCATGCACCCTTCAAGGCCGTGCGAGTCTCGCGCGCATATTGCTTCTCCTGCCCGGCCTTGTCATGGAAACCTGCATTGGCAAAAGCCCATTTATACCAAGAGTCTTAGCGCAAAATGGGTGCCCGGCGAAGCGGCCGGGACCAGATGCGGCATTTTGACTACCCCTAAAGAACCACGTTTAGGGTCATCGGGTGACTTCGAAATCCAGGTCCTCGAACTTGTAGCGGGGAATTTGCGTCCAGATGCCATCTTCCTGGACCGGGACTTTGTGCAGCTTGACGGCGCCGACCTTCAGCTTGCCGGTCTTGTCGTCAACCCAGAAATCGACGTCGTAATATTCGTCCTTGCTGCCGACTTTGCGGAAATCGGTACAGGCGAAATACTGGCCGTCGGATTTGAGCCGCCTGACCGGCTGGTGTATCTCGACGAATTCCAGCGGGATAGTCTCACCCGTCTTCTCGTCCTTTAGTTCTATGGCACCGTCCTCATTTTTATTGGCGGCAATGTAATTGTGGATCGCACTCATGATATGCCAGCCGCGAACCACCTCCATGTCGCCCGGATGCTCCGAGACGGGAAGCCACCACCAGGCAACCGGGAGCCGCGTGACCATGATCCATTCGTCGCCGTCGCGCCGCGGCCCTTTCTGCACTCTGATATCCATGAGCTTAAGCTCGCTGCCGTCCGGCCTGAACCAGAAGTCGAGGGCGTATTGCTTCTTGGGCTCGTCCTTGTCGTGGAAGATCGTATTGGCGAACCAGCCATAACCGCTCATGCCGCGGACAATTTTCACCTGCTCGAAGACCAGATTGAGATTGGCGTCGAGCTTGGGATCGTGGAAGACGAACACGCCGTCCTTCGAACGTTCCGCAATGATTCTATCGACGGCCTGCTTTACCTCGGCCTCGCCGATGTCCGCTGCCAACGCCGCAAAAGGGGCCAGATAGCAAAAAGCCACGGCCAAGGCCGCGGCTCCTGCAATTCCAAGTCTTCGTGCGAATCCGAAAACCATCACTGGCTCGTCGAGTCTTCCGGTTCGCCACCGGAGGGAGCGGGCGCGCTCGCCGACCGCGCGTTGCTGAGCACCAGGATGGCCTGGGCTGCTTCGAGGTTGCCGTTCAGATTGGCCACGTCACGGGCAGTTTGACCACGCTCGTTCTTGATGTCGGGATCGGCTCCGGCATCCATCAAGAGCCCGATCATGGGCGCGTTATTGTGGCTCGCCGCGACCATCAGCGCCGTTATGCCGGACTTCGACTGGGCGTCGAAATCGGCTTTGCGTTCAATCAGACCGATGGCGATATCGTTAGGCCTGGTGCTGCCCGGCAGGAACATCGCGCCTTCGGCCGGCGCCATCTGGGCGGCCACGATCATCAGCGGGGTCAGGCCGTCGGTGCCTGAAGCGACGCTCACGTCGGCGCCACCTTCCATGAGAGCTTTCGCCGCCTCGTATTTGTTCTCGGCGATGGCAAGCGCGAGCGGCCGAAAGCCCTTCAGGGCCGGCTGCTCGATATCGGCGCCGTTCTCCAGCAAGGCCTTGATCGATGGCATATGATCTCGCATCACTGCCGCCGCCAGCGGGGTTATCCCGTTAGCGTCGATGCGATTGGGATCGGCGCCAAGCTGGACCAACGTCTTGATCAGCCCGTCCTTGCGCTGGCGGGCTGCGTTTTGCAGCGGCGCCCAGCCTTGCGGGTCGGGCTTGTTCAAGTCGGCGCCTTTGCCGACCAGAAACTTGATGCGGTCGATGTCGCCGGCGATGACCGCGTTGCTAAGCTCCTGGTTGAGATCGGCGCCGTCGGCGAGCCAGCCTTCGAGTTTTTCCTGGGTGACCACCTGGTCGGGCGAGGCGAGATCCGGACGCGACTTGAACACCTGATCGCGCGGCGCGGTGTAGCTGCCATGCGCGGGCAAATCGCCGGCGACCACGCATCTGCTGCATTGCACGAGCGGCACGCCATAATCCCGCAAAATCTTCTCGACCTCTTCCTCATGATCCTCGAGCGCGAATTCGAGCAAGTATTTCAGGAAGGCGTCGGTGGTACGCACGCCGAGCGCCATCTCGAACTCCATGGGGACATTGTCGTCCATCAAATTGACCGGCAGGATGGTGATGGGCTCGCCCTTCATGGTCTTCACCCAGCCGGCAAAGGGACCGAACACCGCGGCGACGTCGAACTCGCCATTGAGCATCCGTTGCACCACGTACCAAGGTTGATTCTCGGGCACCAGGTCGGCGTCGTGGGTCTGCAATTGAAGCTTGACGTTATCGATGATGCCCCGCTTGGCGAGCGCGGCGCGGATTCCTGAGGTCTGGAACACCCCGATCGTCAGGTCCTTTAGCTTCGGATCGTCGAGGCCGGCGAGCTCCAGGTCGTCGCGATAAACGAGAACGTAGGGCGTTTTGTAGACTGGAAAGGTGGTGAGCAGGCGTCCGTAATTCATCGGGACGTCGAACATCACGTCGCACATATGCTCATCGAAAGTCGAGCGCGTGAGGCCGCGCTCGATAAAGGGCTGCCAATGGTATTTGAGGGTGGCGCCCGTGGCATCAGCGAGGAGTTGCGCAATCTTGTTCTGAAAACCCTCTTTCTGCATGTTGGAAAGAGGCATGTTGCCGGGATCGGCGCAGACGTTCAGGAACTTGAGCTGCTTGGCCTTGTAGGCTGCCTTGGCGGCGGCGCGGATGGCGATGTGCTCGCTTGGCGTCAGCTCGTCGTAATGCTTGTTGAGATCGCGCTGAATGGCCTTTTTTTCCGGCTTTTCCGTCGCCGAAGCAGGGGCCGTGGCGAGGCCGAGACCGGCGAGGCAAACCGCCAAAGCCGTAAAAACACGCAAGGTGGGGGAGAACACGGGCCTTACTTCACTTTTGCTAGGCGGTACGCGCTAGGACGAAAATCCTGCAGGGGGCGCGACCGCGTGTGCCTAATTATCAGGCCTTATATAGGAAAAAGACGCCCGGTGCCACAAGGGCACCGGGCGCCAATTAGCCTAGACGTTCGCGTCTATTCGAACAGACGGAACACGTTCAGCTCACCACCCTGCGGGATAAAACTCAGGCCAGCAGCCTTGGTCATAGCCGTAGCACCGATGGCGCCGAACTTGTCTTCGAGGTCAAGACCAGCCGTCACGGGAAGGCCAATCCAGCCGCCGATGCCGGAATACACGCCGACATACTGCTTGCCGCCGGTCTTCCAGGTGATCGGGTTGCCGATGATGCCAGACCCGAGCTTGCGGCTCCACAGAACCTTGCCGGATTTGGAGTCGACAGCGCGGAAGTCACCGCCGAGGCTGCCATAGAACATCAGGCCGCCGTCGGTGACCATGGTGCCACCCCAGTTCGGATACGGATCCGGGATCTCCCAGATGGTCTTGCCGGTCAAGACGTCATACTTCTTGATCTTGCCGGTGACGCCCGGGACTTCAGGATACATGTACACGTTCGCGAACACGTAGACCGTGCCCTGGTTCGTGTGTGTGCGCTCCTGAGGATCGAGCTCCATGCACCAGTTGTTGGTCGGCATATAGAAGACATTCGGCTCTTCCAGATGCACGGCACCAGGCTGCTGGTCCTTGCCACCCATAGCTGACGGGCAGGAAGAGACGTTGCGACCGACTTCAAGCGGCGAATGCTCGCGCACTTTGACCGGACGGCCCGTCTTCATGTCGACCTTCTCGGCCCAGTCCGTCGTCACGTATTTCGTGGCGCGGAGAAGGCTACCGTCGGTGCGATCCATGACATAGGCAAAGCCGTTACGATCGAAGTGAGTGAGAGCCTTCACCTTCTTACCGTCGGTATCCATGTCGGTAAGAATGTTCTCGTTGACGCCGTCATAGTCCCATTGATCGAAGGGGGTCATCTGGTAGGCCCAGACTGCTTCACCGTTCTCAATCTTGCGGGCGAAGATCACCATCGACCACTTATTGTCGTACTCACCGGTGTTGCACTCTTCGTGGGTCTTGTCGGGGCAACGATAGGACGGGCTCCACAGGCCGGGGTTACCGGTCGAGTAGTAGACCAGCTTCAGCTCTGGATCATAGCTGTACCAACCCCAAGCAGCGCCGCCGCCGATCTTATAGTCGTCGCCCGGGAAGGTCTTGAGACCGAGATCCTGACCAGCCGTCCCGAAATGCGGGTTGGCTTTGTTGGTGTCAGGAGTCAGGCACACGTCCTTGTCCGAACCCGTGCTGTGGCAAACCCAAGCTTCCGAGCCGTCCTTCAGATTGAAGGCCGCGACGCGACCGCGGGCGGCGAACTCGTCACCACCGAATCCCGCGAACACCTTGTCGTCGGCAATCAACGGCGCCGAAGTGATGGTCTCACCCTTCTCGGGGTAAGCGTACTTAACTACCCAGACTTCCTTGCCGGTCTGGCCGTCGAGGGCAATCACGAAACCGTCGAGAGTGCCATAGACGAACTTGCCGTCGGCATAGGAACCACCACGGTTGACTGTGTCGCAACAAGCGCGCGGCACGGCCGATTCGTCACGGTCGGTCTTCTTCACGTAGCTCCAGACCTGCTTCGGGTTGTCAGGATCGGTAAGATCGAGAGCCTGAACCACGTTGCAGTTCACCATGGCTGGGCAGCCGGAGATCATGAACAGCATGGTCTTGCCGCCAACGTCCTTGACCACGAGTGGCTGACCTTCGTGACCGCGAAGCGCGTTGGTGCCTTGCAGCCAGATCATCTGCAGCTTGCCGACATTCTTAGTATTGATGTCAGCGAGCGTGCTGTGGCGTGAAAGGGCAAAATCGCGACCGGGGGCTGGCCACTGGTCGGGATCAGCCATACGCGCCAGCTGCTCCGCATCGGAGCCAGCCATTGCCTGGCCGGAAAACGCCATCGTCATTGCGACGACAGCTCCGCCCAGAACACCTAACTTCATTTTCATATCGTTCTCCTCTCCCTAGCTACTCAGTTCACCGAAAGAAGCTGAGCTATTCTGTTTTTGCCGGGGCGCCTGTCTCCCTTGAGCGAATACCAAGAGAGCACCGAGCCCTTGCAAGTTTTCAAGCTGTCACTGTGGATATGAGAGGCAACCCGAAAGCGTCGAAGCAAATCAATATGCCTCGCGCCCGCTTCTAGCGGCGGGTCCTCCGTTGAACACATCACGCGGTGACACCTCACGAGGAATCGCAGCCTATCGCAGAGTGTGAGCCCGTCATTCCGAATTCTAAATGGAAACTGGCATCCCACTCATTGCCAAGCTGCCCACTCATAATTGCCAAATGTCAGTGCTTTGCAAGTGAAAAGTGCTCATAGAAATGAAATGTGCCAAATGCGCATTCCCTTCGCTGCACTGCATCAGATTTTGAAGCTATAGCCTTGGCACAGAGCAAAAACTTGCGCGATTTCTATGCAACTTGTGTGCAGTGCACCGGCCTGTTCACCTTCTTTTCTAGATTTCCGCGCAACCGGGCCGGCTACGCTGCGAAAGGCTGGAGATATGCGGGAGATATATAATGTTCGGGGCATCCTTTGATCTCCCCTCCCCACCACGCAGGGGCTGATCCAATAAAAACGCCCGGTGCCGCAAAGGCACCGGGCGCCGATTAGCCTAGACGTTCGCGTCTATTCGAACAGACGGAACACGTTCAGCTCACCGCCCTGCGGGATATGACTCAGGCCAGCAGCCTTGGTCATAGCCGTAGCACCGATGGCGCCGAACTTGTCGTTCAGGTCAAGACCAGCCGTCACGGGAAGGCCGATCCAGCCGCCAATACCGGAATAGATGCCGATATATTGCTTGCCGCCCACCTTGTAGGTGATCGGGTTGCCGATGATGCCGGACCCGAGCTTGCGGCTCCACACGATCTTGCCGGAGTTCCGATCGACCGCGCGGAAGTCACCGCCGAGGCTGCCATAGAACATCAGGCCGCCGTCGGTGACCATGGTGCCGCTCCAGTTCGGATACGGATCCGGGATATCCCACACCGCCTTGCCGGTCAGGACGTCATATTTCTTGACCCTGCCGGTGACGCCGGGGACCTCGGGATACATGTACACGTTCGCGAACACGTAGACCGTGCCCTGGTTCGTGTGCGTGCGCTCCTGAGGATCGAGCTCCATGCACCAATTGTTGGTCGGCACATAGAACAGGTTCGGCTCCTTGGGATCGACCGAAGCAGGCTGCTGGTCCTTGCCGCCCATGGCTGACGGGCAGGTCGAGACGTTGCGGCCAACTTCAAGCGGCGAATGCTCGCGCACCTTGATCGGACGGCCCGTCTTCATGTCGATCTTCTCGGCCCAGTCCGTCGTCACGTATTTCGTGGCTCGGAGCAGCGTGCCGTCAACGCGATCGATCACATAGGCGAAGCCGTTACGGTCGAAGTGGCTCATCACTTTCCGCTTCTTACCGTCGACCTCCATCTCAGTGAGGATGTTCTCGTTGATGCCGTCATAGTCCCACTGATCGAAGGGCGTCAGCTGATAGACCCAGACCGCCTCACCGGTATCCACCTTGCGAGCGAACACGGCGAGCGTCCACTTGTTGTCGAAGTCGCCGGTGTTGCACTCTTCGTGGGTCTTTCCGGGGCAACGATATTGCGGGCTCCACAGACCGGGGTTGGCGGTCGAGTAGTAGACCAGCTTCAGCTCAGGATCGTAGCTGTACCAGCCCCAAGCGGTGCCGCCGCCGATCTTCCAGTCGTCACCCGGGAAGGTCTTGACGCCGAGCTCTTCACCATAGGTCCCGAAATGCGGGTTGGCCTTGTTGGTGTCGGGCGTTAGGCACACGTCCTTGTCGGAACCCGTGGTATGGCAGGTCCAGACTTCCGAGCCGTCCTTCAGATTGTAAGCGACAACGCGGCCGCGAGCGGCAAACTCACTGCCACCGAAGCCAATGATCACCTTGTCGTCGGCGATCACCGGAGCGGGCGTGATGGTCTCGCCCTTCTCAGGCCAAGCATGTTTGACCACCCAGACTTCTTTGCCGGTCTGGCCGTCGAGGGCGATCACGAAGCCATCGAGGGTGCCATACACGAACTTGCCGTCGGCATAGGAACCGCCACGGTTGACTGTGTCGCAGCAAGCGCGCGGCACGGCCGATTCGTCACGGTCGGTCTTCTTCACGTAGTTCCAGACCTGCTTCGGGTTGTCAGGATCGGTAAGATCGAGAGCCTGCACCACGTTGCAGTTCACCATCGCCGGACAACCGGAGATCATGAACAGCATGGTCTTGCCGCCAACGTCCTTGATCACGAGTGGCTGACCTTCGTGACCGCGAAGCGCGTTGGTGCCTTGCAGCCAGATCATCTGCAGCTTGCCGATGTTCTTGGTGTTGATGTCAGAGAGCGTGCTGTGACGCGTTAGCGCAAAATCGCGACCAGGGGCTGGCCACTGGTCGGGATCAGCCATACGCGCAAGCTGCTCCTCGTCTGTGTTTGCCATTGCTTGACCGGACAGACCCATCGTCACCGCGACGATGGCGCCGGCCAGAACACCAAACTTCATTTTCATGTCGTTCTCCTCTCCCTAGCTACTCAGTTCACCGAAAGAGCTGAGCATTGTTTCAAGAGCTGCGGATGCCGTGGCGATTGCCAAGAGAACCCCGGCGCTCTTGCCAGTTTTCAAGCGATCACTTGGATATGAGAGGCTGCTGTTAGAAACGCCGAAGCAATCGAGGCCACTTCGCGCCGGTTCTCGCGGCAGGTCCTCCGTTACTCATCGTCGTGATGCCTGATGGAGGAAAACCTATCGCAGAGTATGAGTCGGGCGTTATCGCATTATCGTTGGAAAGCGGCAGCCGCTAACTTGCCAGATTATCCATGCAGACTTGCAAAAGTTCCCAGGCAGAAAATGACAAATGCATATGGCGCGCTCTCTCGAATGCACTCTGCAAGTCATTGCCGGCAACGCCGACAGGGGATTATTAACGCGGCGTCTTGGTGGCAGAGGAAGGGAGGTGCTGAATGGCGATGCGCATCAGCTCCGGCAAGGTCCGCACACCGAGCTTCGCCTTGAGCTGGGTGCAGGTGTTAGCCACCGTCTTGTAGCTCACATGCAGATGCTCGGCGATGACGCCGTAGGGCTTACCCTCGGCCACCAGAGCCAGCGTCTGCAGCTCGCGCACGGTCATGCGCCGCAGCGGATTGGTGGTTCCCCTCGCCTCCATGAAAGCGACCTCGGAGGCGAGGTCGTGACTGAGATAGGGCCGGTTCTCGCGGACCTTCTGGAACGCCTTGAGCACCTCGTCGGAGGAAGTGTCCTTCAGCACATAGCCGGTCGCTCCCACTTCAAGCGCGCGGCTCACAATCACCGGATCGGAGTGCATGGTGAAGACCAGGATCGGGGTTTTCTGATCGTGCAGGCGAAGCCGGCGAATGAAGGAGAGGCCGCCGAGCGCGCCGGTGCGCATGGCGAGATCGACGATGATGACGTCGGGCTTCTGCGTGCGATAGAGCCGAAAGCCGTCCGCCAGGCTTTCCGCCTGAACGATCTGCTCCACTCCGGCATCCTCGAGCAACTGACGGCAGCCTTGCAGCACGATCGGATGATCGTCGATGACGAGAACGCGGGTCATGACATCTCCCCAACCAGCTCAGGCTTCCTTGCACGCTCGACGCTTGCTTTCTGCACTGGAATCTCCACGCGGATCGTCGTCCCCTCCGACGGCGTGCTGTCGATGACACAAGACCCGCCATGCGAGCGCACACGCTCGGTCATGGTGGTCAAGCCGAAGCCCTTCGGCGTGGTGGGTGCGATTCCTTTGCCGTCATCGTTAACAGTCAAGCACAGCCGGGTCGGAGGCCGCTTGCCGCCGTTGCGGCCGGACACCGGCTCCTCGCCAAGATCGATGGCGATGCTGGCCGCCTTGCCATGCCGGATGGCGTTGGTGATGCTCTCCTGAATGCAGCGGTAAACCGTGAGATCGATCGCTTCCCCATAAGAGGTGGCAAGATCGCCAACGGTAATGAGAATCTGCGTATCGGGATGGCGGCGCTCGAACCCGGCAACCAGCTCTTTGAGAAGCTCTGAGAGCTTGACCCGGCCGAGCGGGCCTGGCCGGAGCTTCTTGAGCAGCGCCCGGTTCATGGTCTTCAGCCGCTCGGCAATCGATAGTATCTCGCCGACGCGGCGGGAAATTTCGCCGGTGCGCTCATCGGGCAACTGATCGACGAGGTTCTGGATCGATGAGGCATTGGCGGTGATGCCGAACAGGCACGGTCCCGCCTCGTCGTGCAGCTCGTCGGCGATGGCGCGCCGTTCTTGCTCTTGCACGGTGATGAGCTGGCGATAAAGCCGGCTGTTCTCATCGCGCGCCGTATCGAGCGCGCCGGCAAGCGTGTTGAAACGTTCGGTGATGACGGCAAGCTCCTTCACCTTTGGCGGCTCGAGCCGTGTGCCGTAATGACCGTCTTCGAGATTGAGCATGCCCTTGGAGAGATGCGCGAGCGGATCGAGCACCCGGCCGAGCACCACATAGAGAACGGCGAGGATCAGCGCATTGAGCGAGAGCCACACAATGGCGAGGGCGGAAAAGTCCTGCCACGCCTCGGCGATTTCGTCGGAGGGCTCGCCGACGATGACGATGG
Organism: Methyloceanibacter sp.; assembly: GCA_035557335.1. Lineage (GTDB taxonomy): Bacteria > Pseudomonadota > Alphaproteobacteria > Rhizobiales > Methyloligellaceae > Methyloceanibacter. The sequence continues at coordinate 52,108 of DATMDY010000093.1, read as the reverse complement.
GATTGGCCTGCTCCGCCGTGACTACTTTAACGGCGCGATCGGGGAGCTGTGGCCTCACCAGCGCAGCGAACCAACCCGGCACGTAAGGCTTTGGCTCGGCCGAGGCGACGTCCGGCTGCGGCGACACCATCGTGAGTTGGCCGAGATCGTCCATGTACATGATGCGGACATGGCGCAAATGCTTGAGCTGCAGCGGCAGTTCCTGATTGAGCTGCCTGAGCCGTCCCTCCGCGGCCAGATCTTTCAGAGTCGCGGCGACGAAGCGCTGCGCCACTTCCAGCGAGGCTTCCATCTCGACCCGCGTAGCCGTGCGGGTGTTGAGGATCGAAACCGCGCCAGCAAGCAAAGCGGCGAGCAGATTGATCACTCCCACCGCGATGAGAAGTTGGGTTCTGACCGGCCGGTCATACCAAAGCTTTTGCAGCACGCTCCGATAGTCTCCGCAACGATAAGCGCCTCACACGGCCGCTAGAGGGGCAATGCAAGCGCTAGTTTTCTTCTCTTGGACGGTTCCGAGTCTCCCCGTTTCCGGCATTCCATATGTCACTTATTGCAAGCTTTGGCATAGGGAGTCGCGAAAAGAAGCAGTGCATGTCGGAAGTCGTCAAATGGCAATGGCAAGCCTGGTAATACGGTTGCCACATCTTCCCGACCACAATTAGGACGACGGCGAGAGACCTAGTCGTGGAATGGGGCTACGGCTTTGGCCACTCCCCTCTTTTTATGGCTGGAGTTTTGATGAAACTAGCCGGCCAATTGCGGCATTGAGGCCCGTTTTCGTCAGGCCGCGCCAAAAGTACGAGAGAATAAGTCATGGCATGATTGCGACGCCCCAAGGCAGGCGTCCGACCGGTACCGATTTCTCGGCCTTCAGCGTCGCCACATCGATCACCGTCATGTCGTTGGTAAGGCCGTTGGCGACGTAGACCTTCTTGCCTTCGGGATCGAGCTCCTGGTGCCAGGGCCTCTGCCCGACTAGGATGTATTGCTTCACCTCGTAGGTGCCGGTGTCGATGACCGCCACGCGGTTGGCCGGCCCGAGAGCCACGAAGGCGAGCTTGCCGTCCTTGGTGAAGTCGATGCCCATGGGCTGGATCAGCTCGGCCGGGATGCCGGGAATTTCGAAGCCGATGACTTTCAGGATCTCGAAGGTCTTGGCGTCGATCACGGAAACGGTGCCGCCGATCTCCGCCGAGACCCACACCGTACTGCCATCCGGAACGAAGGTCGCCTCGCGCGGCCTGGTATCGACCAGCACGTTGGCGAGCAACTCCAAGGTGGCATTGTCGATGAAATGCGCCATGCTGGTGGTCTCCGAGGTGGCGACGGTGATGCGCGCATCGGGACTGACGCGCATGCCTTCGGGCTCGAGCCCCACGGCGACCTCGCCCAAAGTCTCGCCGGTCTTGCGGTCGACCACGGTGACCATGGCGTCGTCCTCGTTGGCGATATAGATGCGCTCGCCCTTCGGATCGATGTCGAGCAGTTCTGGATCGGGGCCCGAGTCGATCAAGCGCGACACTTCCAGCGTTGCCGTGTCGATGACCCCGATCTTTTCGTCGTCGCCGAGCGCCACGAACACTTCCTTGTAATCGGGCGACATGATGATGCCCCGCGGGCGGCGGCCGACCTTGATGGTCTTGATGATCTCCAACGTTTCGCTGTCGACCACGGTGACAGTGTTGTCCCGTTCATTACTGACGAAGATGGTGGCTGAAAGCGCTTCATCGGTCGGAAGCGCGAGGAAGCTCGCAAGCAAGGCAACAGCAATTGTGTATCTCATCGTCATACCGTGGTTGTGTCGGTTAGGCATGGTCATTGGGGAAAGCGGCATTTGCTCTCGGGCTTGTCGATGCCGAGCGTGTCGGTGGGAAATTTCTCGTGCAGGAATCCCTCCTGCGGCGATATGGAGACGAGCGCGCGGGGACCTGCGATCAGGATCGGCTGGCGAAGCTGATGGTCCCAATCGCGAAAGGTCATTTGCTGCCCCTTGAAGCCAGCGACCTTGAAGCGGTCCGACAAGATGTATTCCCGCAAGGACGGCAGATCGGTCTTTCGCGTGCGCGTCGCCGCCTCGCCGAACACGCGAAGGGCGAGCCACGCGGCGTAGTCGCGCTCGGTCATTATGCGGTGCGCGAATTCTTCGAAGGCATGCTGGAGCTGGGTGCCGGCATATTGCTCATAGGCGCGGTGCCAGGCGGAGGCGACCAGGCCTTGCGTGCCGACCACCGGGTCAGGCTCGTAGGTGCGGAACAGCAGATAATCGCCGAAGGCCTCGCCGACATCGGCCACCCAGATCACATCGTGATTCTCGGCGCCTTGCGTTAGCTCCGGCATCTGGGTCTGGATTTGCTGATGGCCTGAATCGGTACGGCGATGGCCGGCATCGAATTTATAGGTGCGTTCCTCGACCACCCTGCCACCAAACCGCTTTGCGGCCCGCTTGACGGCTTCGGCATAAGCTGCGTCATCCGGCGTCTTGCCCTTGATCAGGAACCAGCGAGACCATCTCTTCCAAATCAGATATTGCGCCAGCGCGTCGGCCCGCATGGCGAAGCTCGGCAGGATATGGAACAAATTCGCCCGGCAATTCTCCTCGCGCAGCTCGTCACGGCTCGAGCGGATATTGAGGATCAGCGAACCCTTGGCCTCGGGAAGGTCGGCGACGGCAAGGAGATCGTCGGGCTCGAGATCGACGACGATCAGGGCATCGCCCTTCGCCAGAATCTCCTTGGCCTTGGCCGCAACGTCGCCATCGGCCGGGACGATCTGCTCGTCGAGCACGAATTCCTGATTGAGGAACCTCCCGGTGGTGTTGTTGTCCCTGACGCCAAGCCGGGCCCCGGCTAGGCCTTCGTCGGTGAGAATCTTCTCCAACAGCGACAGAGGCGGCGGCTCCTCATAGGCCTTGCCGAGATAGATCACGCTCACCTTTTCGGCAGGCCCTGGCGTGACCATTCCTCTCTCGGATTGCGCCATGGCCATCCCGGCGAAAAACGTGGCTGCCACGGTCAAGAAACCGAGCCGTCCCCGCTCCGGCCATAGGACGCGGAGCCTCATTGACCGACAGTAGGTTGCCTGGCAGCCGCCGGCGTCTTGATGTCTAGCGTGCCGCGTTTGGCTTCGGCGCGGCGGAGAACCTCGATCTGCTGGATGGCGCCCGCGTTCTGGTTGTCTTTGGCGATGTCGAGCGCGGTCTTGCCGGCCGGCGTCTTGGCATCAATGTCGGCGCCGGATTGGACCAGCACGCCCATCAGCGGCGGGTTGTCGTGGGCCGCGGCGACCATCAGCGGGGTCACGCCCTTGCTGCTGGTGGCGTTCACATCGGCGCCTTTGGCGATCAGGATGCGCGCGAGATCGACCGAGCTCACGCCCTGGTGGACGCTCGCGGCACGCTGGTCCACTTGGCGCTGCGAGGCGATCAGCATCAAGGGCGTGAGGCGGTCGGCGCCGGAGACCGTGTTGACCTCAGCGCCCAAGTCGATGAGCGCCTTGGCCGCGAAGAACTTGCCCTCGGAAATGGCGATCGATAGAGGGGTGAAGTTTAAAGGCCCCTTTTCCACGTCGGCGCCGCCGGCTACCAGCACCCCGATCGAAGGGACATGATTGCGGTAGGCGGCGTGCGCGAGCGGCGTCCAGCCGTCATTGTCGGTCGAGTTCAGATCGGCGCCCTTGTCGACGAGGAACGCCAGCATGTCGGAGTCGCGCTGACGAGCCGCCATGTGCAGTGGCGGATAGCCTTGCTGATTACGCTTGTCGATGTCGGCGCCCTTGCCGAGCAGGATTTCGACACGCGCTCTATCGGAGGCGAGAATGGCGTTGGCGAGTTCCTGATTGAGGTCGGCACCTTCTTTCAGCCAATCGTCGAGGCGTTCCGCCGTGACGATCTGGTCCTTGGTCGCCGTCTCTTTATTTATTTGCGTGCGCTCGTCCGGAAGGGCTTCGAGATAGATGCGGCGCGCCACTTCCTGCTTGTCGGTGAAGAAGCTGCCATGCGAGGGGATGTCGCCGGTGATGACGCATTTGCTGCATTGGACCAGCGGCACACCATGATCTTCGAGGATCTGCTTGATCTCGTCCTTGGTCGCTTCGAGTGCGTCTTCGAGCTTGTATTTCAGCACCACGTCGGTGTCGCGCATGCCTATGGCGAGATCGAATTCGAGCGGCACCTCGTCGTCCAGGAGGTTGACCGGCTGGATGGTGATCGGCTCGCCCCGCACCTTTTCGACGTAGCCCGCGAATGGGCCCCACACCGCGGCTACGTCGAGCTTACCGTCCACCACTTCTTGTACCTGACGCCAGGGCTGCTTCTCGGGCGAAAGGTCGGCGTCGTGACTGATGACATGAACTTTGACGTTTCGAACGCCGTGCTTGGCCAGCACCGCCCTGATACCCGAGTGCTGGAACGTGCCGATACGGAGCTGCTTAAGCCTGGGATCGTCGAAAGACTCGAAAACGAGATCGTCACCCTCGCGGGTGGCGAAAACGTAAGCGGTGCGATAGATAGGCACGGTGGTCAGCGCGCCCTGATAGTCCACTGGCAGATCGAGCAAGACGTCACATTCGTCGTTGGCGAAGGTTTCGCGCGTAAGGCCGCGCTCGAGATAAGGCCGCCAGAAATAGACGACCTTGGTGTCCATGGCGCGGGCCAAGGTCTCGATGATCTTGTTCTGGTAGCCTTCCCCCTTGCTGCTGGACATCGGCATGTTGCCGGGATCGGCGCAGACACGGAGCGACAGAAGCTTCTTCTTGCGCGAGGCATACTTCGCCGCGGTCTTCTCGGCGTGGGTCAGCTCATCGAAGGTCTTGCTGGTGTCGTAGCCTTTGGGCTCGACGCCGCCAGGCTCGGCCGCTACGGCCGGAAAATTCGCGCAGGTCGCGCTTAAGAATAAGAGCGCGAGCAGGCCCGCACTAAGCACTCTCACGTTACTTCACTCCGGGATTCTTGCAGATCTCTCGGTTGTCCGGCTCTCCGGAAAAAAGGGAGACGCCAGATGCGGTGGCCTTCCGCACCTGGCGTCGTTTGACTAGCAGCAGCTAGTCAGAGGAGAGTCTAAATGTGTAGACGTTGGCACCCTGCGGGATCAGGTTGAGCCCCGCAGCCTTGGCCATCGCCGTGGCACCGATGGCGCCGAACTTGTCATTCAAGTCCAAGCCGGCGGTTACCGGCAGGCCGATCCAGCCGCCGATGCCCGAGTGCACCGACACATACTGCTTGCCTTTCACCTTGTAGGTGATGGGGTTGCCGATGATGCCGGAACCAAGCCTGCGGCTCCACAGGATCTTGCCGGAGTCGCGGTCCACGGCGCGGAAGTCGCCGTTGAGGCTGCCGTAGAACACCAGACCGCCATCGGTCACCAGGGCGCCGCCCCAGTTCGGATATGGATCCGGGATTTCCCACACGGTGTCACCGGTCAGCACGTTGAACTTCTTAAACTTGCCGGTGATGCCTGGTTTCTCAGGATACATGAACACGTTGGCAAACACGTACACCGTGCCTTGCTGCGTATGCGTGCGCTCCTGCGGCTCGTCTTCCATGCACCAGTTGTTGGTGGGGCAGTAGAAGTTAGCCGGATCCTTGGGATCGACAGCGCAAGGCTGCTGATCCTTGCCGCCCATGGCCGACGGGCAAGACGGCGTGTTCACACCAATCAAGAACGGAGAGTGCGCCTTCACCTTGATCGGACGGCCGGTCTTGAGGTCGACCTTCTCGGCCCAGTCCACGGTCACGAACTTGTTGGCGCGGAGCAGTGTGCCGTCGGTGCGGTCGAGCACATAGGCGAAGCCATTGCGGTCGAAGTGCGCGAGCGTCTTGCGTGGTTTTCCGTCCACTTCCATGTCGACGAGGATGTTCTCGTTGACACCGTCATAGTCCCACTGATCGAACGGGGTCATCTGGTAGGCGAACACCACCTCACCAGTATCGACCTTGCGGCCGAAGATGGTCATCGACCACTTGTTGTCGTATTTGCCGGAACCGATCGTTTCATCGTATTCGTTGCACTTCTCGTGGGTATGGTTTTCGCCCGTGAAGGCACAGCGAAGGCCGGGGCTCCAGTGACCGGGGTTACCGGTCGAGGCATAGATCATCTTCAGTTCGGGATCGTAGCTGAACCACGCCCATGGCGCGCCGCCGCCGATCTTCCACTCGTCCGGCGGATAGGTCTTGATGCCAAGATCCTGACCATAAGTCCCGAAATGCGGGTTGGCCTTATTACTATCGGGCGTTAAGCAGACGTCCTTGTCGGAGCCGGTCGAATGGCAGCTCCACACTAGCTCGCCGGTGTCGATGTTATAGGCGGTCAGTCGGCCACGTGCGGCGAATTCGTCACCGCCGAAACCGCCAATCACCAGATTCTCGGCGATCAGGGTCGGGCCGGTATGTGTCTCGCCCTTCTCGGGCCAGGCATGCTTGACGGTCCACAGCTCCTGGCCGGTCTTCGCATCGAGCGCGATAATGAAGCCGTCGAGCGTATGTAAGATCACCCGGCCCTTGGCGTAGTTCAGGCCGCGGTTGACCGTGTCGCAGCAAGCGCGCGGAATGGCGGACTCGTCGCGGTCGGTCTTCTTCACATAGTTCCAGACCTCCCTCGGATTGTCCGGATCGGTGAGGTCCAAGGCCTGGACCCAGTTACAGAGCGCCATGCTCGGGCAGCCCGAGACGAAGAACATCATCGGTGTGCCATCGGCATCGACGACCACAGGCTGGCCTTCCTGGCCGCGCAGCGAGTTCATCGACTGCGACCAGATGAAGTTCAGGTTCTTGACGGTCTTGGCGTTGATGTCGCTCAACGTGCTGTGGCGCGTGAGCCTGTTGTCGCGGCCGGGGGCCGGCCACTGATTGGGGTCTTCCGCCCGCTTGTCGATCTCGGCCGACGCGCTATCAGCAGCGACGGCAGGGCCCGACAGGGCAAACAGGGCAGCAACCAGGCCACCCGTAAGCAAACCAAACATTCCATATTTCATCACTTGCTCCTCCCAGAGCTTGGAGATGGGGCCTTGTTTGGACGCCGCAGGCGTTGTTGAGCCCCTGCCTGGCAGCGCGCCGGGACGCTAAGTTCGTTCGGCAGAATGGCGGTGAGCGGAACGACAGTTAGGACCTGTCGCTGGCCGATGCAGATGAACCAGCCGCGCGTACCAATCTCCCGAGCGCCTTCAGTTAGTCTCGACGCGGTGAAACTAGCCGAAGAGACGCTGCTAGAGTTTCCACACCTTGCCAGCACGTGATCGGCGATATCGCGGCACCAAGCGGCGATCTTGATGCAAAAGAGTCCCGGCTGTTTATGCCGAGTCTTTGCAATCGAAGCGGGATGAACTTCACGAAGAAGTCTGGGCAGGACCCGGTGAGAACGAGGCGCAGCAACGCTTTTTGCGCCGCAATGCCAAATGTCTCATGCTCTCCGCGTGGGCTATGGCCGGCTTGATTTTCCTCAACGCATTGCCAGCCCTTCAAACTCTCCGCCGGCCGGCTCGACTAACCCTGTTTAGGAGGGCACGAGGTGCCGGGTGAGCTCGTGGTCGGGCACGTTGGTCAGATCTTTTTGCAGATCATTGACCACGATCTTGGCGAGCGGCTTATCGAGATTCTTCTTGAGCTCGGTCAGAGCACCGGCTGGCGCGACCAACACCAGCCGGTCGAACTGCTTGCGCTTGTAGCCGGCATCGATTTCTTCAGCGACGAGCTTGACGAAATCCGCCTCGGCAGCCTCTTTCAGGTCGCGGCGTGGCTCGACGGCCGAGCGCCCATGTGCAACACTTTCCATGACGCGCGCGGGACGGTCACGGCCAAGGTCACTCGATTTGGCGTGTAGCTCGGTAGAGACGAAGCTGACCACCGTGCGGAACGCACCTTTTTCATCCCGCTCGACGAACCGCGCCTTGCCGCCGTCGGCGATGACGTACCAGATCTTTGCCTTTTTCATGGGCTTACCGCTCTCCTGGATCTCGCAGAGTCATTTTATATAAGCGGCGAGATCGGCGATTTCCCGTGTGGCGCACGGAATTTCCGGCATGGGATGGCTCGGCAGCACGATGCGGATCACTCTACTCGGCGTCCTCGGCAAAATAGGGCTTCGCCTCGGACCAGCTATGAGGGCGCACGATGATATGATTGTTCACCTTGACCACGCCCGGCGCGTTCTCCACGGCCACGCCAGCCGCGGTCTTCTCGTCGCCGGAATTGGCGATGCCCCAAAGCTCGGCCACACCGTCATGCACGGTGACGTTTAGGAGCCAGGGGCGCCACGGCGCGCCGGAGAGCCGCGCCAGCACCTCCTCCCGAATCTGGGAATCCTTGCCGGCCTGCTTTTCCGGCGTCTTGACTTTAAGCCCGGCGAGGGCCTGCACCAGATTGGCGCGGGCGACGATGCCCACGAGTTTGCCATTATCGACAATCGGCACACGCTTGATCGCGTGTTGCTCCAAGAGGAGCGCGATGTCGTTGATCGGCGTATCCGGTTTCGCGACGATAAGCTTCCGGCTCATCACTTCGGAAACCTTGCGCCCATGCGATTTGGCGTAATCGGTCGCCAGAGTGCGATTGGAGGTCAGCAACTCCAGCCACCAGGACCGCTCGCGCTCCGTGCCAAGCTCGCCGCGCCGCATCAGATCGCCTTCGCTGACGATGCCGATCAGCTTGCCCGACTGATCCACCACGGGCAGCGCGCTAACGCGATGGCGAAGCATCTGCGCCGCCGCCTCCTGGGCGGTCGCGTCCGCGGCGACGGTGACCACCTTGGTGGTCATGATATCGGCCGCTTTCATCTCCTGGCACCTCCCCTTTTGCAGTAGAATTGTTGGATGGCGCCCGAAATGGCGCCTTGATCCGCCTCAACCATTACCCATTCTCAAGGGATTAGCTTAGTCCAGCCGGAAAATGCAAATGGAGGAAAAATATGGCCCCGCAAGACGCAGAAATGCCGAGCCACCAAGCCCTTAGCGAAGACATCGAGCAAATTCGCCGGGACGTCGACAACCTCACCAATTCGCTCAAGCGCGCTGGCACTCATCAGGCCGAACGCATGCAAGACAAGGCAAGCGATGCCCTGGTTACCCTTGAAGACGCGGTGCGGCGCGAGCCGGTCAAGACTCTCGGCATGGCGCTCGGGGCCGGCTTCCTCATAGGCATTCTGTTGCGTCGCTAGTGCGTCATCAGTACCGGCATCGTCTGAAGGCGCAGTCCTTGACTCACCTCAAAGAATCTTACTGGAGGGGACCAAGACGGTCTCGGCGCATCACGCTTATAATCGGCTACGCCTTCCAGAAGGGCTTGGCGCGCGAGAACTTCTTGTAGGCTTTCTCGGCGGAGGCGAGCAGCCTGTCGACATTCGCCTCGTAATCGCCACGCGCGTGGCCGGCGGTTTCCTCGCCGATCAGAGTCTGCCGCATCGCCAGGTCGTTGAGGCTGCCAAGCGCATCCTGCAAATCCTTGAGCGCCGCGAGCGACTTCTCTCTGCGTTTTGCCGCCTTGGCGCCAGGGAAGGTGGCGGCAAAAAATTCCGTGGCGTAACGCAGTCGCTTGGCGCGGATGCGCAGCCTGTGAAGCTGGCTGACGCTGAGCTCATCCAGATCCGATCCTTGATGCCTGATTTGCTTGCGCAGACGGCGAAGCGCTTTCCTGGCATGCTCGGCCGCGGGACGCACGCGCAGCGCCTCGCGTTCGGCGCCATCCTCATGCGTCCACGGACCGATCTCTGTCCACTCGGCCAAGTCGAGCAACGCGGCACGAAAGCGGTCTGACCGGATCGAGCCCGCGGCTTGCGCGTATGCCTCCGCGCGGCGTTCCGCGAAATTGCGATGGGTCTCCGCTACATCGGCGTCTTCCGGATGTGCCTCTTGCAACGGCTGGAGAACTTCCACGGCAAAGACGTCGAGATCGCGCGCGGGACCCAATTCCTTGGTGATCCACTGAAGCTCGGCCTTGATGCGATCGAGCGCCGCATCGGCGACCATATCGGCGAACAGCGAGATCGCCGCGCGCAGACGGCGCAAGCCGATGCGCATCTGATGCAGCGCCTCAGCATTGCTCGCGCACATCGCCGGCTCATTGGCGATGATCTGCCGGAGGCAGTTTCTGGCGATGGCGCGGAAGGCTTCGGCGCTGGGCATTTCCAAGTGAATATCGACGGAGGCGGCCTTCTCCACGGCCTGCGCGCCGCCTTCGAGCAGCTCGAAGCCGCGCTCCGCCTTGGTCTTCACCGCAAGCCTGAGCGGCAAAGTCTCCGCGAGGATGCGGGCCAGGCGGAACAGCGCCGCCGGCTCGCCACGCTTCAGCTCGAGCTCCACCTCCGACACGGCACACTGGCGTGTACTCGACACGATCTCGCCTTCGTCGATGGCCATTTCGATCTCGGCGCCGCCCTGCTCGAGGCGGTGAATCGTGCGTCTGATACGGCTCACGAAGAGCGGACGCAGCGACTCACGGACCTCCGGCGTCAACAATGGCGCGAGCGCGGTGCCCTCGGCGGCATCGAGATCGGGCTCGCGGCCGGGAACCTCCCGTTCCCATTCGTAGCGCTCAAGCAGCTCGGCATCGCTCTTAGCGGCTTTGATGGTCTGCACGTAGCGCGTGCCGTTGTCGCGCACGCGGAGATACACGCCCGCACGGCGGAGCGCGCCATCGCCCGTGTCGTAATAGATCGAGATCAGCGCCTGCTTTTCCGGCGGGCTTGCGGCGAGCGCCGGATGGGCCTCGATGCGGCCGGCATCGGCTGGATCGAACTCAAGCTTGAGCTCGACCTCTTTCGATCCGTCCCCCAACGCATCAGCGGCCACAACCACGACTCCCGTAACTCAAAGACATGACCTCAAATGCTGATGGTACGCCAGACAACGGTTCGACAAGATGAAGTGATGGGTGACCAACTTGCTGTCACAATCAAGCGCGTTTTCCTGACGCTGACTGCCAGCGATCGGCGTGCTCGCGCGTCAATGTGACAGTCTAACAGGCTGATACAGGATGAGTTTCTAGTCCAACGGAACGATGGCAAGACCGCGGGCGCCGTCGCCAGCCTTGAGGCGCTTCAGCTCGCGCCCGGTCTCGCCGTTGAGCACTGAGATATCGCCCGACATCCAGTTGACCACATAGGCTTTGCTGCCGTCGGGATGCATGACGATGTTTTCCGGATAGCGGCCGACCCGCTCGCGGTGAGTCACCACCAAGGACGGCGTGTCGACCACGTTCACCGTGCCCGATTGCTGATTGGCCACCAGCACACGCTCGCCGCTCGGTGCCACCGCTACGCCATAGGGCATGGCGCCCACGCGCGCGGTGCCGAGTTGCTCCAGACTCTCGGCGCTTAGCACCGAGAGATCGGAACTCTGAACGTTGGCGACGTAAATGCGGTCGCCGCGCGGCGACACCGCCACGGCGAAGGGCGCGCGACCGACCGTCACGGTGGCGATGACGATGAGCCTGTCGGTGTCGATCACGCTGACGCTGTCGCCTTCGCGGTTGGCGACGAAGACCCGCCGGTTCAGGGGCGAGACGGCGACTTGCGCCGGGGCTAACCCTACGGGGATTTCCGCGAGCTTCGCACCGTTCTCTCCGTCGAGCACGGTAACGAGATTGCGGTTCCAGTCGCTGACATAGATGCGCCCGTCCGGCGCTGCGGCGACTCCGAAAGGCGTGCCGGTGACATCGATCACCTTGGGAGACCCGAGCGATTGATTGTCGAGGATGGTCAGTTTCCCCTGCTCGGGGTGAGTGACATAGAGACGCCTGCCGTTCGTTGAGGCCGCGATCATGGCCGGACCGGGACCCACCGTCAGGGTCGCGACATTGGCGTCGTTGGCGGTGTCGATCACCGAGACGCTACCCTCATCCTGATTGGTGATATAGAGCAGCGGCGCCGCAGCCGACGCAGTGCTGCAAACGAGCACCGGGAGCAGAAGCAGCGGCACGATCTTTGCCGCCCGGCAGGACATGGCGTGGGGGCCTTTCCTCAAGGCGTCTCGATTTTCTGTTTCAGGCTCTCCAGTCCCTCCTTGAAGAACTTGGTCATGGCATCGATGGCGGCCTGATCGTTCTGAGCTTCGGACGGGAAATTGCCGGTATCGGCGCGATAGAAGCGGCCGCTCCATTCGACCTCGCTACCGCCGTTCTCGCCCGGCCGGACGGTCAAGGTGGCGGAATAGAAGCTGACCGGGAAAGCTTCGATATTCGGTTCGGCCAGACGATAGGAATAGGACATGTCCTCGCCGGAATATTCGTCGAGGCTGTCGATGAGCTTACCGCCCGATTTGAGCACCACCTCGCGCGTGCCGTTGGCCTCATTGCCGCCGCTGCCGGCGCTGCTCTCGACCAAAGGATTCCAAGAGGTTAGCGCATCGAAATCCTTGACCGCATCCCACACGATTTGGGGCGGCGCGGCGATGGCGATCTTTTCCTCCACTTTCTGCGGCGTTGGCCCATGCGCTACCGACGGAAAGTCGGCGAATGTCAGCGTTGCGGCAATCATTACGAGCAGTCTCGCCCAAATCATCATGAAGATACCTCTTTCAGTTTGACGGTTGCCTGACCCGAACGGGCGATGCGGTGAGCTTTAGATTGCCGTAGCCAGTCGCGAAGCGGCAGGACGCCGTACAGGATGAGCAGAAGAGTGAGAGCGAGCGCCGCCGGATAGGGCCTTATGTCGGTTGCAACCACGACCGCGCGCGGCTCGGCCACCGTCTCGAACGCCTTGAGCAACGGCGCCCCCCCGTCGAGATAAAGGTAAGTGAGGCCGGTCTGAGCGGCGATCGCCCGCAAATGGTCTTCCTTGACCGATGAGAGATGCTCGGTGCCGTCAACCCGGGCATTGCCGTACGGCGCCCATTTCGGGTGGTAGCCGGGGCGCTGCTCGGCATCGGGCGGCGGACGGCCGGAACGATTTTCCTGCGGCACGTCGTCAGGCTCGAGCGTGCCGACCTCGCGCCCCTCGTCGTCATATTTCGTCATCGGCGACAGGGTCTTGCCGCCCACGCCGACGAGAAGCCCTTTGACCTTGCCCGGTTCACCGGAAAACGCCGGCATGCCGCTCCAATGAAGCGGGGGCGACTCTTGACCATCGGTGAAGAAGAGGAGCCCCGCGCCGAGCCCCTCGGCCGTGGCAATGGCGTCATGCACGCCAGTGGTGACGTGGCTGTCGCCTTCCCAGGCCATGCGCCAATTGAGCCCGCTGATGGCCGCGTCGATGCTGGCGAAATTGGCGCAAGTCTCGATCGGCTCGAACAGGATGAACACACGCCGCGTGGTGAAGATGCCAAACCCGAACTTCGACTGGCAGGGCAGGTTGGTCACGAAATAACGCAGCCGGTCCTTGATAACATCGAGCCGGCTTGCCGGCTTGCCGGCAAGAGTCAGGTCGTGGGTGTTCATGCTGCTGGTGATGTCGACGATGGCGAGCGTGTCGTAAGCATCGCGGGTCAGCTTGACGCGCGGCAGGAACAGGCCGGCGACGATGAGCGCAAAGGCCAGCGCCAGCAGCCAGAAGCGGACATCGCGATAGACGGCGCGGTTCATGGTCCACCCTTGGGAGTGCCGGGCAAATCGGTCCACAATTGCTGCGGGAGTTCCTGGGTCGGCTCTTCAGTCGATTCGACGACGGGCAGGTCGCGCACCAGCCGCGCGGCGACATCGAGATTGTATTTCACGTTCCAGGCTTGGGGGTCGAGGCGAAGGGCCGCCGCGTAGTCGTCCTTGACCAGCCCGACGATCGCGGTCGCCTTGTCGAACTCCCCCCTCTCGATGGCGTCGAACGTGGCTCGGAGCCGCGTATTGGCCATGTCGTAAAGCATCGACACGCGTACCTCGGGGCTCCCGCGGAAATTCGCCTGATCGAGCAGAACCTGCGCCTCATCGATGCGGTCGCGCCTCAGAAGATAATAGGCGCGAGCGAACAGGACGTTGGACGACGCCGTGTTGGGATCGATCTCGACATTCTCCCCGGCAAGCAGCGCGGTGACGATCCGGTTGTCGCGCCAATTCGCGTACCAGTTCCAGCCGGAGACGAGCATGAGGCCGACACCCGCCGCGAGCAGGAGCCAGATGAACACCATGCGCGCGGCGTAGAGGACGCCAAACAGACGGCGCGAAAGACTCGGGTGGCTTTTGTCGCCGCGCATCATCATTGGCCCCCGGGAAGGCCGATGGCGCTGTCCGCGCCTTTAAGGCCGGCAAGCGAGGCACCTTCGAGATCGGCATCGGAAAAATTGGCTCCCGTTACGTCGGCGCCGTTCAGGTCGGCGCCGGAGAGCTTCGCCCAGTTGAACTTCGTCTTGACCAGCGTCGAATTGCGCAGCGTGGCGAAGGCGAGCACGGTATGGATAAGGTTCGCGCCGGTAAGATCGGCGCCGTCCAGGCTCACGCCGGACATGTCCACCCTGACCGGCACCATGCCCTGATTGGCCGGATCGGCGCCAAGATCGGTACCGATCATTTTAACCTTGTCCATGCGGGCGTTCTTGAGTTCGCCGATGATGCGCGCGGACGACAGATCGGCACCGGTGAGGTCGGCGCCGTTCATCACTACGGCGAACATGTCGGTTTTGAAGAAGTTGGCGTCGGAAAAATCGGCTTCGTTGGCGACCACGCGGGCGAGATTGGCGCCGGAAAAGTTGGCGCGTTGCAGCATCGATCCGCTTAAGTTTGCAGCGAACATATCGGCGCCCTTGAAATCCACGCCTGACAGATCGAGCCCGGTCAGGTCCCGGCGGGTGAGGTCGGGCCGCTCGTCGCCTGCCGCGGCGATGATGACCATGACCTGCTCGCGGGTCAGTTCGGCCGCGCGCGTCTCTCCGGACCCGATGGCGAGCGCCGAGATCACGAGACCGGCAAGGAGGATATTCGTATTTGTTTTCAAGCTGGTACGGGCATTTCTCGGCCCGGCGATCTTGGTCTCGGCGAGCTTGGCGAGGACAAGCAGCAGCAGCGCTGCCGCCGACACGCCGTAGGCAATCCCCGAGAGATCTTTTTGCGGAATGCGCTCCCCGTAGCGCATCGGCCGCCGCTCGAGCTTGTCGATGGCGGCAATGGCCTCGCCGACCGCGGCGGGATTTTCCACCTCGAACGCCCTGTAGGGAATCTTGAGATGTTCGAAAAACAGATTGAGGTGTCGCTCCGGCATGGCGGAGGGCGTATCTGGCCGGCCGCTCTGCGGTGCCTCATAAAGACCGCGACTGCCTTCGGTGCGCAGGAAAATCCAATAGAGGCTCACGGGGCGGCGGGTGAATGCCGCTTCGAGCCTCTGCTGCAGCTTGCGGTCGATCACCGCCGCGCCGTCGGAGACTAGCACGATGGCGCGCGACGCGATGCCGCCGTCGTCGCCTTGCGTGGACAGAATGTCGGCGTCGTGCATGGCGAGCGCGAGCGCGAGCCCCTTGCCTACATTGGTATAGGCGAGGCCCGGCAGCTCGATGGCGTCGATGGCGCCGATCGTCGCTTCCTTGTGGTCGGAGAGCGGCAGTACGAACATGGGCGACGTCGAGAACGCCGCGACGCCAAAACGGTCATGCTCGCGCTTGGCCACGAACGCGTTGAGAAAGCGACGGGCGGCGGAAGATTTCGATTCCTCGCCCCCGGCCGGCGCTTCCCCCGCGAAGCTGTCGTTCATGCTGGCGGAGCGGTCGAACAGGAGCACGATATTGGCCCCTTCGCCGAGGCGCTCGATGCTTTGATCGAGACGATGCAGACCGGCAAGACCGAGGACGAGGCCGATAATGGCGATCGACCCTAGCAGGCGAAGGCCGAAATCGACGACGGTCGAGAGTGCGTCGGCCTTGGCCGCGCTGAGCGACGGATAGGATTCCGATTCCTGCGCCGAGGCGAAGAGGGGCAGCGCCGCCAGCGGCAGCAGCAGAAGCAGATAGGGATATGTCACCGCGATATTCATGCCACCCTCCGTTCGGCCTCGCCGAGGCGTGAACCGAGTTTGGCGACGGAATCAAACGGCATGACCTTGGCCGCGCCCTGCACGTCATTGCCGAAAAACGCTCGTCGCGAGGTGGCAAAAAACCGGGAAATATCTTCCTTGAGCGGCTGGAATTCCCGATGCTCCGCGAGGAAGCCGGGCACGTCCTCGGCGAGCAGCCGGCGGCCCGCGGACACGTCGAAGGCGCGGTGAAGCTCGATCAGCCCGGCACGATAATTTTCAAGGTCGTCGTCATGCGCGGAGCGCCCCTTGATGGCGCGGGCCGCTTGGGTGAAGGGCCGCTGGGGACGTGCGCGGAACGGCCACCACGCCTGGTGATGAGCGAGCAGCGCAAGCCCAAGCAAAGCGGCAAGGCTGCCGATGCCGAAGGCGATACGGCTTTCGAGCGTGCCGACCTTCTTAGGCACCGCGTCGGGCTTGAGGTAACCGGAGGGCCCCTCTTCCGGCCTCTCGGGCTGGATCTCGCGCAAGGGGGCCATGACGAATTTGAAAGGAGGCGCCTCCGCATCGACGGCATTGCCGTCCGCGTCGGAGAAGCGCAGCGTCAGGCCGGGGACGGTGAGCGGTGCCGACGACAGTGGCACATAGAAAGTCTGGTAGTCGAGGCTGAGCCTGTAGCGGCGCAAACCCGACGATTCGGTCTCGGCGACCTTCACACCGCGCAGATCGAGCCAATAATTGAGCCGGCCCGGCGAGGGCTGCGAGGCGTGCTCCAGCCGGTAAGGCGCGGCGACGGTCATATCGATGTCGCGGCGGAAAGTGTCGCCGACGAAATAGCCGAAGCTGCGAGGCTCGATGGTGACGACCGACAGATTTGGCGGGGCCGCTTCTTGGGCCGCGGCGGCCGAAGAGAAGGCAAGCATGGCAAGCAGGAACAGTTTCACGCGGCTTCGCCCATCAGATAAGCGCCAAGCCGGTCCCAATTGATGGGACCGAGAATCTCGAAAGGCGGCCGTCCATAGCGCATGGCAAGAGCGCGAAGGGCGCGGGCATGCTCGGCGTCCTTGTGCAGCCATTCGGCGCGCAGACTCGGCCGCATCGCCAGCAACCGCCGCCGCCCGGTCTCGAGGTCGGTGAGCGAGATCAGCCCGTAACGCGGCAGATCTTCAAGCTCGCGCCGGTCCTTGAGCACGATGGGTACGACATCATGCTGCGACAGCGCCTCGAACAGGGCCTCGATCAAAGGAAGCGGCAGGTAGAAATCGGAGATGACGAAGACCAGCTTGCGCCGCCCGGTGACATAGCCGGCCGCCTCGAGCAGACCTTCCGCGCTATGTCCGGTCGGAACGTATGAGCGGAGCTGCGAGATCATCTCGGCTTCGCCGCCGCGCGAGCGCGTCGCCGGCAGGAAGAATTCGGGGATGATCTTCTCGTCGCAACCGATCAGGCCGAAATTATCGCCGATGCGGCGCGCGGAGGCCGCCAGCGCGCCGGCCAGATCGGCGACCACCTGCATCTTGTCGACGCCACCCTCAAATCCCATGGAGGCGGAGAGATCTACGAGCGCGTAGACCGAGATCGAGGTCTTCTGCTCGAAGCGCCTGACATAGAGCGTGTCGAAGGGATCGCGCGCGCTCATGCGCAGGTCGATGCGGCGCGGGTCGGGTGAGCGCATTAGCAGGTCGAAATCGCGGAATAGCCCCCCTGCCCCTTCGATCTTGCCGCGATGGGCGCCGATGCGCACGTCGGAGGTCCGCCAGGCCAGCCGATAGGGCACGTCCACCTGAGGCGACGGGCCTTCGCTTGAAGAGGGTCGGCCGCCGGTCATGGGGCGGGGACCGTGGCGAATACCGCGGCGAACAGGCTGCGGACGAGGGTGTCGCGCCGAAGCTCATAGATCGGGTCGAGGAATACGCGATGCGCCATGACCTCGCTGAACACCGCGCGCAGATCTTCGGGCACCACCATGTCGCGCCCGTCGAGCCATGCGGTGACGCGGGCGGCGCGCACCAGATAGGCCATGCCGCGCGGGGAGGCGCCGCCTTGCACCAGACGGGACATGTCCACGCCCGCGATGTCGATGCCGACCGAGACCGGATCGCGTACGGCGTTCCACAGATCGAGCGTGTAGTGCTCGAGTGCCTCGCTCGCCTGCACATTGGCCTGGATGGCGCGGGCGACGTCGCTTAAGACGCGATAATCGACCACGTCCTCAGGCACGCTGCGTACAAGCGCGTCGGCATCGTAGAAGCGCGGGTCGAAGGCGAGTTCGCGCCTGATCTCGCGATCTCGCGGAATCTCCATGGTGATCTCCATGAAGAAGCGGTCGCGCGCGGCCGCCGGAAGCTCGAAAGTCTCCTCGCGCTCGATGCGGTTGCGGTCGGCGAAGACCAGCAGATAGGGAAACTCGTATTCGCGGTTGAAGGCGGTGACGCTGCGCTCGGCCATCAGCCGCAGCAGCAGGGAATGCACCTGCGGCCGTGCCCGGTTGATCTCGTTGAAGAAGAACACGGCGAGATCGCCTCCATGGCGCAAGACGGGACCCGGATCCACGCGCGGCCGGCCGTCCTCGCCGAGATAGGTGTAATAAACCAGATCGGCGGGCATAAGATCGATGGTGCCTTCCACCCGCTCGAAGGAGCCGCCCAGCGCCCGCGCCGCGGCGCGCAGCAGCGTGGTCTTGCCAACGCCGACATCGCCTTCGAGCAGAACGTGTCCCCGGGCGAACACGGCGATGGTGAGAAGCTTGAGGACGCGGTCCTGGCCGATAATGGCGTGGCGCAGCGCGCCTTCGAAGGCGAGCGCGCGGTGGCGCCATTGCGCGAGATCGATCGTCTCGGCCGGCTTGATGTGAGCAGCCTCGCGGCGCGTCATTTCGGTCCCTCTCATCCGGTAGGGACAGCCCGTGGGGAGGTCAGCATAAGACCCAAGACAAAGGGGGTGCAGCCGAAGCCGCACCCCTCCCTCCGAGTCAGTGATACGCCTGCCTCCGAGGGCTAGCTCTGGGAGAAGCAGACAGAGCTAAAGCTTGGAAACGTCGTAGACCCACTTGCCGGTCTTCTTGAAGTTCTCGGAGCGGGCAGCATTGCGCTTCTCCATCTCTTTGATGGAATCGCCCTGCTTGGCGAGTTCCTTCGGATCGTGCTTCGGGTCGTATTTCGAGCCTTTAACCTCCGCCGGGTAACCGGGCTTCGGCTCCCAGCAATTGCCGGGGGCTTTGCACTTGGTGCCGTCATAAGCGACGGCAGTGGCGGCCGTGAACGCCAAGGCAATCGCGCCAGCGAACACCGCGCCAGTGATGCGGGCAGATTTCGTCATGGGTCAGTTCCTCCGTGCTCAGTCGTTACTGTTTGTGGCGGTATTCCCGCCTTTGTCTCCGCGCCGATCGAGACATTCGAAGCATGTGCCTCTCATCATCTGTTGCTCGATCATTGCGCGGGGATCTCGCATTCCCCCTCTGCCTTGAGGGGCTCGGTGTTTTTTGTGTCGTAAGGTACGAAATTCTTCTTCTGTTCGTCGGTGAGCCACACCGCTTCCTCGATGGGGCCGTGATAGAGGTGCCGGATCCAGGCGATGACCAGCAGGATCTCGTCCATCGTTCGCGCCGAGGCCTGGGGTCCCATCATGCCTTGGGCGCCGCCGTAGATCGTCTCGAACAGGCCTTTGTCGGTCGTATTCTTCGGGTAGGTCCAGTAATCGTCGGCCAGCCCGGGCCCGAGTTTGCCCTCGGCATGATGGCCGTGACAGCCCGAACAAGAGGTGAGGAATTGTTCCTCCGCCTTGGGCAGGCAGTTGGTCACCTCGTTGTAAGGATTGACGCCCGTCTCCATAAATTGCTTCACCGCCGGCGTGTCGCGCCCTTGCTCGGGCGACAGTTTGAGGTCGAGCGGCATGCCGGTGATGGTGTGAACGAGATTGATCTGCTGGCCAACCGCCAGGACCGGTATGAACGCAAATGCCATCACCACCAGTGCACCCTTGACCAACTGTCTCATCAACGCTCTCGCTTCTTTGCCTTCCCTATGACCAACGCGTGCCTTGAGTCAGGTTCGCGCTCTCACGACCTTGTTCCAGGCGTTGACGGCTGTTGAAGCGGGATGCCCTCCTCCTCGAGAATGGTAAGGATCTCCGGGCGCACTTTTTCTAGCGCCGCGTTGAGCTCCTCAAGCAGCTTTTCATCACCCTTGCGCACACCAACCGCTTGGTCGAAATGAAACGGCACCTTCTCGCCATCCACGCGCTCGTTTTCGTCGGGAATGACCACCATTCTCACCTTGCCGTCCTTCTCTTTGACGTAGCGGGCCGCTTCGGGGGCAAAGATGATGGCAAGATCGGCCGTGCCGTCGGCGACCTCGTTCACCATGCGGGCCGGATCGATTCGGATGTATTGATTGCGCGGGCTCTTGAAGTTGGTCAGCGACTTCACATAATTGAAATTCTTGCTGTAGAGACCGAGCTTCACCATCATCACTTCTGGCGGCGTGCCGGGGATGTAACCGATGTTCTCGGCTTTCCTGAGATCCGGGCTTTCGAAGGACGTGATGTCGAGCGGTGAATCCGTGCGCTCGACGAAGACATAAGGCGCGCGGTAATAGGGCTTCGTGGTCGACAGGCGCTGATCGTTGGTATCGACGCCGATCAAGACATCGCAGTTGCCCTTCTCAAGCTGGTCGCGGACCACATAAATGGCCGGCTTCTCTTCCCAAGCGAACTCGACCTTGCGGCCCATGGCCTTGCCGAGAAGTTCGGCAATGCGGTTCTCGAAGCCATCCTCCTTGCTCGTCGAGTAAGGGGCGTCGTTCGCGCCGGCGCAAACGCGCAGCACCGGTTCATCGGTCGCGGCAAATGCTGTGCCGGCGAGGCAGGAGCAGACCGCGCCAACTGCCATCCAGTGCGCCATCGGGCGCTTGAATATGTGAAACTGTGTGTTCATAGGACTAGTGCTTCTCTCAACTGCTTCTCTCAAGAGGCGGCCAGCACCGTCGCTTCGGCTTTAAGGAGCTGTTTGGACGGCCGGTTCGCGGAAACCTTAGGAACGTTCCCGCCAGGCCGCGAGCGGCAGCCTGGCGGGATAAGTTTTGGTCTCTTATGTGCCGTCCGTGACGATCTCGTTCGAATACTCGTCGAGATTCACGTCCTCGCTGATCGGGCTCTTGCCGTCCAGTGAGAAGACCAGCATGCCGCCGCCCATCTGCGACCAGTTCTGCAGATTGCGGAAGGCGCCGACCGCACCAAGACCCGCTGTCGGATCTTGCAGATCGAACACCAGACCCACTCCCGGCCAGCCGCCGACGCCATAGTAGATGGCGACGTACTGCGTGCCTTTGTGCTCGTAGGTCATCGGATAGCCGATACCGCCGGAGGGCATCTTGAACTTCCACAAGAGCTCGCCGGTGTCGCTGTTACGGGCTTTGAAGTAGCCGTCGAGCGTCGGGTAGAAGACCAGACCGCCCTTGGTCGCCATCGTGCCACCCCAGGCAGCGAAGCGCTCCATCACGCTCCACTTATACTTGCCAGCAGGGGCGCTGTACGCCTTGACCTGACCGAGGCCAAGATAGTTTGCCTTGTCGCCCTTCGGACCCGGGAACATCGACAAGGTCGCGCCGACGAAGAACTGGCCGGCACGATAGGGAAGCATGAAGGGCTCCCAATCCATGCAGATGTGGTTGATGGCGAGGTAGAACAGGCCCCGCTCCGGGTCGTAAGAGTCATGGGCTTGGTCGTGATAGCCCATGGCCGACGGGCAAACGTCCTTGGCGTTGTGGTCCATCCGCGTGCCGTATTCAGGATTGCGCACGGGGATGCCGGTCTTCATGTCGACATGCGTCCAGACATTGACGGTGTCGTCCAGGAAGTCAGCGCGGACCAGGTCGCCATTGACGCGGTTCAGCGTGTAGATGATGCCGTTACGATCGGGATGGGTGACCAGCTTGAGGTCCTTGCCATCGATATTCTGATCGGAAAGCATCATGACGTTCACGCCGGCATAGTCCCACTCGTCATGAGGCGTCTTCTGATAGCCCCACTTGAGGTTGCCGGTGTCGCCGTCGCGGGCCATGATGGTCATGGTCCACTTGTTGTCGCCAGGCCGCATGGTCTCGTTCCACGGCGAGGGGTTGCCCGAGCCGTAGTAGATGAGGTTCAGACCTGGATCGTAAGCGTACCAACCCCAGTTGGTGCCGCCACCGATCCTCCAGGCATCGCCTTCCCAAGTGGCAAGGCCGAGGCCCTTCTGACCATATTGCGGGTTGTCCTTGTTGAAGTCGGGACCAATGCCGATCTCCTCGTCCGGACCGGTCGCATATTTGCGCCACACCTGCTCGGCCGACTTGACGTTATAGGCCGTGGTGTAACCGCGAACGCCAAGCTCGGCGCCCGATGAACCGACGATCACCGTGTCCTTAATAACGTAAGGGGCAATCGTAAGCGTCGAGCCGACCTTGATGTCGGAATTCTCAACCTTCCAGTAAACTTCGCCAGTTTCGGCAACGAGTGCCACCACATGGCCGTCGAGCTGGTTGTTGAAGATCAGAGACGGGGTCTTGCCGTCGCTGGGCCAATAGGCCAGGCCACGGTTGACCAGGTCGCAACAGGCCACCGCGCGCGCCGCGGGATCCTGCTTCGGCTTATGCTGCCACTTGATCTTGCCAGGATTGTTCAGATCGATGGCATAGACGTGGTTCGGGAATGCACTGTTGATGTACATGACGCCGTCGATCACGAGCGGTGTGCCCTCGTGACCATGCAGCAGGCCCGTCGAGAATGACCAGGCAACGCGAAGGTCTTTCACGTTCCCCGTATTGATCTGAGTCATCTCGCTGTAATTGTCGGACGTGTAGTCCTTGCCCGGCATTACATAGTTTTCATTGCTCTTGGCCAAATCGATCAATTTGTCGTTGGCCACGCTGGCGGTCACTCCGAAGAGGCCGCCAAAGGCCAGCGCGACGGTAGCCGCCGACGCCAACCCACTGATACTGAGAGATCTCCTCATATGTCGAACCCTCGCGTTTTCGCTCCCATGGGACGGAGTTCAAGGCTCGGCTTTTCGCGTTGGAGCGCGATCAGCCCAGCCCTCTCCGTTTCAGACTGCGTTCAGGGGATTTGGCAGCTCTTTAGCTTGCTACTCGGCCCTTGCACGCACCGCTGGCCGACTTGACATTCGACCATATGACCAGAGGCGAACACCCTGCTACGCAAGGGGAACGCCTCTTTGCGGTGGTTCACTGTAGGTCCGCCCTTAAGTCTTCGTCTTTGGGCCAATGCCTATAAACGGATAGGGACCATTGCTCTAAAGGCGGTGGGCGATTCTCGTCTCCTTGACCTAGGAGTTGTCCACACGTGGGAACGAGACTTCTCCTGCGGTTGATGCAGATTACTCCCACCCAAACCCGGGACTTTCCGACCTCAGGACGGGAAGAACAAGCAAGCGTATTGGAATATCGCTGGTAGCAGTCCAGGTGGCATCATCGCCTGATCGACATTACCGGCTGTGGCGCCCCGGGACATCCGTCCCGGGATGTTTGCGTGCAGCCAGAACCGCTTAACGATGTCCTTGGCGAAACTGTTTCAACTGCCGACCTCCGCCTCGATGCCAGGCCGCGAGGGCGCGCTGCGTTTAGCCACACGCGTGACCATGCTCGCGTTGGTCCCGGTACTGATGCCGGGATGCGAAGAGGCGAGCGGGCCTGACGTTGCCAGGACGGCCGCCGAACAGGCGACCAAAGGTCCGGAACTGCCTCGCCTCAAATGGCTCGACGCGCATAACAGGAATACGCCCGAGCGATGGCTGGCGAGCCGCGAAGCCAAGGTCGATCTCGACGAGAACGATCCGGCTGTCCTGGACCTGCATATCAAGCTCAACGAAGCGGCGCAGCGCTTCGGCGATGCTACGCGCATGATCGCCAATCGCGCGGTGCAACTCGAGGAGATGCTGGCGGAAGAGGGCATCTCCGAACACGCGCCGGAGTTGATCGAGACTCTGTCCTCGACGGCGACGGCGTTAAGGCAGCGGGAAGGCTTCGGCTCGCTGTCGCAACATTATTTCAATTTGCGCAAACAAGGAGTCGGCCGGGAAGTCGCGCTTGAACAACTGAAGAAGGCGAGCGTGCTGCTGAGAACCAATGGGAGCCTTCGGGGTTGACGATTTCGCCGGCAAGCGCCCAAGGCATCCAACAACTCAAGGGTGGATAAAGTGTTGCAGAAGCTCTGGTACGATCGGACGGTCCGCACGCAGCTTCTCATTGCCGTGGGCCTGATCAATCTGTTCGCGCTGGTCGTCGCGGGCGCAGTCTCGGTCATCAACGCACGGAACGCGACACGAGCCGAGATCGAAGGCTCGCTCGAAATGGCCAAGCAATTCGTCCGCGTTACCGTGCAGGCGCTCCAATCGGACGGCCAACCTGCCGCTCTTTCCAAGAAATTCAACCAGATCTCCAGCCGGCTGCAATTGGCGCGGCTGCGACATGTCCGCATCTATGTCGCCGACGCCACCGGCAAGCTCGTGCAGATCTCGCCGCAGGAGAACAAAGTTCCGTCGATCAAGCCAGCGCCCGCCTGGTTCGCGGCGTTGGTCGAGCCTTCCGTCACGCCGCAGGAATTGAACGTGGTGCTCTCCGAGCCGAATGGCGGCGCGCTGCTCATGGTCGAACAGCCCAAGAACATGGTGCCGCGGACCTGGGCTCTCGGCACCGTGGTGATCGCCGGCGAACCTGCTGACGAAATCGCTGAAATCTGGCTGGACGTGTCTTCCGTGGCGATGGTGTGGATCATCCTAGTC
Source organism: Methyloceanibacter sp. (assembly GCA_035557335.1). Classification (GTDB taxonomy): domain Bacteria; phylum Pseudomonadota; class Alphaproteobacteria; order Rhizobiales; family Methyloligellaceae; genus Methyloceanibacter. Next base: position 27,484 of record DATMDY010000093.1, on the reverse strand, counting down.
GCGCTGATCATCGCCCTCCTCTATTTCGTCCTCGGCCGCATTCTCCATCCATTGGCCAATTTGGCGCGCGGCATGCTCAAGCTGGAGGACGGCCAATATGCGACGCGGCTCGAGCGGCCCCGGGCCCTGGAGCTTGGCGTCATCGCCGGGCGCTTCAACAAGCTGGCCGAGGCGCTCGGCCGCGCCCGCGAGGAGAACGTGCAGCTGTATGGTCAGCTCATCACCGTCCAAGAAGACGAGCGTCGGGAGATCGCCAACGAGTTGCATGACGAGGCGAGCCCCTGCCTGTTCGGCATCATGGCCAACGCCATGTCGGTCGAGCGTCTCACCGAGCGGCGCCACGACCGCAAGAGCGTGGAGGTCAAAGGCCATGTCGGCGAGATCCTCAAGATCACCGAGCGGCTAAAGACGATGAACCGAGCCATGCTCAAGAAGCTCCGGCCCGTGGCGCTCGGCCGCGTTGCGCTGCCGGCGCTGGTTGAGGACCTTATCGGCGAACTGCAACGCCGCTATCCGGAAGTGTCACTATCGCCTTCGATCAAGACCCGCCCGTCGAGCTACGGCGAGACCATCGACCTCACCGTCTATCGCTGTATCCAGGAGGGCGTGACCAATGCCATCCGTCACGGCAAGGCCGATACGGTGCGGGTCGAGCTGTTCGAGAAACGCCGCTCGAATGGGGCCAATGGCGCCAACGGCCATCACGACTCCCACGGATCGAACGGCGTCCATGCCACGAACGGCGCTGGCGAATCGCAAACGCTGCAATTGATCATCCACGACGACGGCTGCGGCTTCCTGCCCGAGACGTCGCTCGGATTCGGCCTGACGGTCATGCGCGAGAGGATCAACGCGCTTGGCGGTTCTTGCGCCATACAAAGCGCGCCGGCGCACGGCGCGACCCTGCGCGTGATCATCCCGATCACGTCCGTTGCCACTCGCAAGAGAGGCGTAACAAGGATCGAGGCTCATTAAATGCAAGTGCTTCTCATAGACGACCATCCCATCGTGCTGGAGGGTACCCGGCAATTGCTGAAATATGCCGGTGTCAAGCGCATCGTGGAGACGCAAAGCTTGGCGGAAGGCTTCCGCCTCTATCGCAGCAAGAAGCCAGACGTGATCATCGTCGATCTCGCCATGCGTACCGGCGCGCTCGGCGGTCTGTCCTTCATCAGACGGTTGCGCCTGCACGACACGCGCACGCCGATCCTGGTGTTCAGCATGCACAACGACCCGTTCATCGTCAGCCGGGCGCTGAAGATCGGAGCAAACGGATATATCCTCAAGGACACCCCGGGCGAGGAAATCGTCAAGGCGTTCGAGCGGGTGCGCGACGGCGCGCCCTATCTCAGTCACGAATTGGCGTCCGAGGTCGCTTTCATGGAGGCGCGGGGACGGACCACCAATCCGCTCAGGTCGATCACGGTGCGCGAGATGCAAATTCTGTCTTTGCTCGCCGAGGGCAAGCCTTATGCCCAGATCGCGGCCGATCTGCATGTGAGCTACAAGACCATCGCCAATACGTGCAGTCAGCTGAAGACCAAGCTCGGCGTGCGTTCGCTGCCGGAACTGATGCGCATCGCCATCGAATATCTCCCCTCTACCCCGGGCAAGAGCTTCAAGGAATGACCCCGGCAAACGTATCCACGCCCGATTCTTCGCTAGCTTTATCCGGAACTTGCTCGGCTAAACCATGAGGCCTCACATCGAGAGCTACTCCCGGCTTTCGTTTGTCCCCCCTGTTTCGAAGGCCTGAAAGCGGCGCTCGAGTTCCCATTGCTGCGCGGCCTTCTCGCTTTTGTCGAGGAATGTCGCGCAAGGTGCGGAGGGCGAGTCGGTCCCCGCTACGTCGCTTGCGCAATCGGCGGCGGCGCTTCCATAGGCGCCTTGGTCGCTCCACAGGCTGGCGCCGGGCAAAAAGCTGTATTCGATGCTGTTGCGCACCAGCTCTTTCAGGTCGGCATAGGTGAGATCGTAAGTCTGCACCGCGCGCACGTATTCATGCGTCAGGTCGATGCGCGACACGCCTTCATCGTCGGTGGAGAGCGCCACGGGCACGCCGAATTTGCGGTAGGTGGGAAAGGGATGCTCCTTCCCTCTCACGCCTAAGATGACGTCGTTGCTGGTGAGATTGGTCTCAACCAGAATGCGTTTCGCGGCCATCTCCTTCAGTAGCTCGTAGGGGCGATCTTCATACATGACGTCAACGCCGTGGCCGATGCGGTCGGTCTTGGCCACCTCTACCGCCTGCCTGATGTGGCAGCAAAGACCCTCCGGCGGCACCAGCCCCGGGGCAAGCTCGCCGGCATGCAGGCTGACATGAACGTTGGGATAGAGCGGGCGCAGGAAACCCACCATGCGCATATGGTCAGCGTAATCGGTCATGGGAGTGTAGTCGTCCTCGCCGCCCACGAAATTGATGGCGACCACGCGCGGATCGGCTGACGCCAGCTCGAAGCCGAACACGGTTTGCGCGAAGACCAGCTCCTTGGGTGTGTTGCGGAAGACTTGATAAATGAAGCGCGTCTCGACCTTGCAGGCCTCCGCCGCGTCAGATTCCCCGCAACGCTGCCGCTCGCGCCGGATGGAGTCTGCCTGGTCAAAGAAGGCGCGCCCCGCCGGCACATCCTCCGCCAAGCCTTTGGCGATCAGTGCCTTATGCAAGCCTCCGAGATCGTCCTGCCAGGGCAGATCCTTGGTGATGTCATTCAGCCGATGCCAGGTGGGCGTCTCCATCAGCTCCAGATATTGCTCGTTCTGCGCGGCGGCGCGTGTGGTGACTTCGTGCAGGAACTCGCCGGTATGGCGGGGATCGATCCCGCCATATTTGGCGTGAGTCCCGAAGAAGTGGTCGTGCGCGGTGACGCCCTCGGATGGGACGAAACCACGCATCGAGAAGGAATCGACCAGCGCATTGTAAAGAGCTTGGTTCTGAGGAACATCAGCCGCAGGCACGTCCCCGGCTTCACACGCGGGCGCGGGCTCGGCGCCGGACTTGATCGGTTGCGACTTGGTAAAAGCCTTGGCGGTGGGATCGACACAGAGCCCATCCTTTCCGCCGAGACGGATATAGGTCTCGGCATAAACCGCGCTATTCAGATGGTTATGGAGATCGGCGCCCTTCGGCATGCGCTTGAGGAAGGCGCGCAGCGCCAGAGGATCCGAGCGCACGCTTTCCAGCTCCTGGGCGGTGCGCTGCTCGGCGGAAGTTTCCGCAGCCCATGCTGCGCCGACTCCTTCGGCCAAAGCCAAAACAGCCAAAAGAACGACACATATATAATGACGAACGACGCAATTTGATTTCATTGAGTTCATGCCGATGGTCCCCGCAAGCTATTTTCGGCTGGCTACGAGAGTGCCATCGTCACTGTGCAGAACCAGTTTCCCCTCCGTATCGAACTCGAAACGGCTGACCGCGCCGAGAATTTGCAGGAAAACGAATTCCTGGTCCATGAGCGGCTGCTCGCAGGCCATTTCGTCGAGCCAAGCTGTGAGAAGGACCATCGGTAGAGAGCCGGAAAATCCAAGATTTGGGCTTTGCACCAAACTTGACAAAAAAAGTCATGTTTTTATTGTCCGAACCCTTGCAGGGGCGGCACCAGCCGCATGGTCCGGAGGGATAAGTGCGCGTTTTACGTTCCCAGCAGCTGCTTGCGGCCCTGATGGTTACGGGCCTGCTTGCCGCTCCCCTCTCCCTGGCGCTCAAGGCGCAGGAGGTTCAGGTCTCTCCGGGTCCCGGCGAGACACCCGTTCCTCAGTCATCGAGCTCAGCCCAAGAAGCCGATTCCGTCAGCCCCACGCCATCTCCTCAAACCGGCGCGGAGAACGCGCAGACTGAAATGCCGTCTGCTAGTGAGGACCAGGGCGCGCCTGATCTCGCCACGCAAGCACAAGATCAAAATGCGCAAGCAGAGTCGGATGCCGACGCCGCCAGTGTCGATACGGGAACGCTGCCGCACGATCTATCGCCGTGGGGCATGTTCATGGCGGCGGACATCGTGGTCCAGGCGGTCATCATCGGCCTTGTCATCGCCTCGATCGTTACCTGGACGGTTTGGCTGGCGAAGAGCCTCGAACTATGGCTTGCCAAGCGCAGAACGCGGCGCGCCCTCGCCATGCTAGTCAATGAGCCTTCACTCGCCGTGGCGGCGGCGGAGCTCGGTAATCAACGGGGGGTCGTTCCCGCCTTCATCGATGCGGCGACGACCGAGCTTCGTCTGTCACAGGATCTATCCGACAAGGCCGGAATAAAAGAGCGGATCGGCTCTCGCTTGGAGGGCCTGCAGATTGCCGCGGCGCGCCAGATCAATATGGGCACCGGACTGCTCGCCACGATCGGCGCCACGGCGCCCTTTGTCGGCTTGTTCGGCACGGTGTGGGGCATCATGAACAGCTTCATCGGCATCTCGAAAGCGCAGACTACGAATCTTGCTGTGGTCGCGCCGGGTATTGCCGAAGCGCTGCTGGCGACGGCCTTGGGTCTCGCCGCGGCGATTCCGGCCGTGATCATCTACAATCATTTCGCGCGTTCCATCGGCGATTACCGGGCTCTGGTCGCCGACGCGGCAGCAGAGATCATGCGCCAAGTCTCACGCGATCTCGACTCGGGAGCAGCCGGCAGAAAGCGCGGCATACAAAGGGCAGCGGAGTAGTTCATGCACGGGCGCCTCAACAAGGACCAGGAAGACCTCGTCGAGAATCACGAGATCAACGTCACGCCGTTCATCGACGTGATGCTGGTGCTGCTCATCATCTTCATGGTGGCGGCCCCGCTCTCGACGGTCGACGTGCCTGTCGATCTGCCGGTATCGACCGCCAAGCCGGTGCAACGTCCAGATAAGCCATTGTATCTAACCATAAAAACAGATCTGTCGCTGGCCGTCGGCAACGACACTATCGACCGTGCGCGGCTCGGCTCGGCGCTGGATCAATTCACCGACGCCGATAGGCAGAGGCGCGTATTTCTCCGCGCCGACAAGACCGTGCCTTACGGCCAACTCATGGAGGTGATGAACCTCCTGCGCCGGGCCGGTTACCTCAAGGTTGCTCTGGTCGGGCTGGAGGGGCCGTTCGAGAGCCGCGCTCCCACCGATGCTCGGCAGTGAGATCATCGACGACCGGCATGCGCGGCTGCGCCGCTGGCTAGGCGCCGCGACCGTCATCGTCGCCATGCATTTTGGCGGCGGCACGCTGGCGCTGATGCAATGGCCCGAAGAGGAATCGGAACCCGACCCGGCCGGCGCCGTCATCATGGAGCTCGCCGCTTTAGCCGTGGTGCCGCCCGAGCAGGATTTGGCGTTCGGCCCTCAGGTCGAAGACGCGACGCCAACGCCGATCCCAAGCGAGCAGGCCATACTCGAAGAGCTCGATCTTCCAACCGTCGAGGAAGCGCGGCTTGCGCCCGACCCCGAACTCGTGCTGCCGAAGATAGAGCCGATGGAGACGCTGGAGGAACCCGAAGAGCAAGAACTGCTTCAGACGCAACAGCACGTGACGGAGGTGAACACGGCTTCTTCCGTTGCCACCGCGCCACCCAAAATTGACGCCGCACCGTCGGAGACCATTAAGGCCCAGACCGTTGGCGCGGTGGCCCAGCCAAGCCAGGCGGCAATTACTTGGCAACGCGCGCTGCTCCTACACCTTAATCGGTACAAGCGTTATCCGGCCGAGGCGCGCAGCCGCAACGTCCAGGGCGTGACCAGAGTTGAATTCAAGATCGCTGCCTCAGGCCATCTCGTAGAGGCGGAGATCGTCAAGGGATCGGGCTCCACGCTATTGGACGAGGAGGCCCTAGCCGTGCTCAGGCGCGCGAGCCCCTTCCCGGCCCCGCCCGACGGTTCTGCCACTGGACACATTCATCTTGTGCTGCCCATCGAGTTCAGTATCCGCTGACACCCGGTCTTAGGCGACGCGTTCCTGGCTTCGGCCAAGCTGCTCTTCGGCGATGGCCCGCACCCGCTCCGTGTGATGGCCGCGCAAAATGTCCCTTGCTTCGCCCGCGAAATCAGGCGGAGCTTGCCTCAGCGAGGAACGGAACCATCGCTTCGCCTCTCCGATCTTGCCCGCCCGCAGCAGAAAGCGCGCATGATGGAACTGGCCGCGGTAACAGCCGCCTTCGGCCGCCCAGCGATACCATAGCGCCGCCGAGCGCAGCTTGGGCGCCCCCGCCCAGCCTTTCTCCCGAAGATCGCCGATCATGTTCTTGGCTTTGGGATTGCCGGCGCGCGCCGAGGCCACGAGCAGCGAGAGTGCGCGGGGCAGGCCCGCGTCCCATCCCTGCGTGGCAAGAATCAAACAGGCGAGATTGAACTGCGCCCAGTCATGGCCCTTCGCCGCGGCGCGCTCATACCACAGCGCAGCCTCAACGGCATCAGGCGCTACCCCCCAGCCGCATTCATGGCAGCGGCCGAGCATATTGAAGGCATCGGGATTGTCCTGCTGGGCAGCAAGTTCGAACCAGCGAACGGCGGAAACGGGATCGCGTTCCACGCCATAACCATCGAGGAGTATGTGTCCCAAGCCGACTTGCGCCTCGGGGAGCCCCGAGAGCGCCGCATCGCGGACCCAGGTCGCCCCCAGCTCAGGATTCTCGGCAAGACGCTCGCGATATTGCCGTGGGCTGAGTTTCACCTGGATGTGAGGAAACGATTCGGTTTCCGGGAGGTCGTCCCACAATTCCGACACGTTACATCTCCGCCCAGCGCCGCAGCAGGTTGTGATAATGGTTCGTCAGCGCCACCACGGCGCGGTTGTCGTCGGACAGCGTTTTTCTGATCTCCAGGATTGCCATGTCGAGGTCGAAGAGCAGCGCGCGCTCGGCGTCGTTCTTGACCATCGATTGCGTCCAGAAGAACGAAGACCAGCGGCTCCCACGCGTGACCTCGGTGACGCTATGGAGACTGGTGGAGGGATAGAGCACCATGTCGCCGGCCGGAAGCCTCACCTTCTGGCTGCCATAGGTATCTTCGATGATGAGCTCACCGCCATCATAGTCTTCGGGCGCGGTGAGAAACAGAGTCGAGGAGACGTCGGCGCGCATGCGCATGCCGGCACCAGGAATCGCGCGAATTGCGCCATCCACATGCGCATCGAACTTCATGCCGACATCATAGCGATTGAACATCGGTGGCAGCACGCGCAATGGCAAGGCCGCGGAGGTGAAAAGGGCGTTGCCGCCCAAGGCGCGCAGAATGATCTCGCCGATTTCGCGGGCGGCAGGGGAACCCTCGGGGATCTGCAAATTAAGTTTGGCTTTTCCCGCCTGCTCGCCGGCGGTCATCTTGCCGTCGATCCAGGCGGTCTCTTCCAGCAGCTTACGCGCGTGCGAGACCTGTTCTTCCGACAAGACCTTGGGAATATGGATGAGCATCTCTAACGATCTCTACGCCAGATAGACGATGCGGCGGCGAGGTCTCCCGCCCGGAGGCGCCTAGAAAGGCGCTTCCGAGCGGGACAGTGGGCCTAGAATTTCTTACCGACGGTGAACAGCACCGTCCGCCCAGGTATCGGTACGGAGCGGCCGCGCATGCCGCGAGACGGACCAGGGCTATTGTTGAACTGCGCGGAGTCATAGCCAAGTTCGTCGGTCAGATTGTAGCCGTTGAGCTGGAAGTTCCATCCGCTAACCTCATAGGACAACAAACCGTCGAGCGTGGCAGCCGCAGGAATGACCGAGCCGTTCCTCGCATGGAGGAAGTACTCGTCGCTGTAGACGACGCCGCCACCCACCAGAAACTTCCCTGGGCCAACACGGATGAGCTTGGACAATTCGTAGCTCGTCCAGACGCTGAAGGTGTTTGGCGGTGCGAAAGGAACCTCGTTGCCCTTGTACTGATTCACCAGCACCGTGGAGGGATCGTTAGGATCGGTACCGATTGCGGAATTGAAGGTGACTTCGCTGTCCAAGTAGGCGTAGGCGAGCTGCATGCTCCAGGCGTCGGTGATTTGCCCCGCCAGGCCGAATTCGAAGCCTTCAACACGGAAGCTTTGGTTATCGGCAAGCGGGACAAGGAGACCGGTAATGGGATCCTGAACGAGCGCATTATCCTTGTCGATCCGGAATAGCGCTCCCGTCAGGCCAAGACGCCCATTAAGAACGCTGACCTTCGCGCCCACTTCCCACAACTCGTTCTCTTCGGGTTCCAGCGTCTCGTCGCTAATCCCGTTATTGTCGTTGCTGATGAACTGCCCGGCGATCGTGGAATATGATCTCGCCCATGACGCGTAGTAGGTCTGAAAGTCGGTCGGCTCCCAGATCACGCTGGCCTTGGGACTGGTGAAATCCGAGTCGGCTTCGAGCGGAGGCAGCGTGTAGGTTCCTGTCGTGGTCGAGTTAAACTTGGCGTGGAAGTCGTCCCAGCGAACCCCGCCCAGGACCGAAAAAGTGTCCGTAAGCCACAGCCGCTCGCTGGCGAACAACGCGAAATCGTCGGTGCTTCCCCGCTTGCGCGAGAAATTGTTCAGGGTGTCAGCACCCCCGTCGTTGTTCGGATGGGCGATCGTGCCCGCGAGCGCCGGCCCCTGAAGGAGCGCGATGCGCCGGTCTTCCTGGAAGAAAACATCTATACCGGCGACCACCTCGTGCTTGAAGCGGCCCGTGGCGAAATTCGCCACCAAGGTGGTGATGTTCTGTCCGCCCCAAGCCTCTTGGGTAAAGCCGTTATTGCTGAGACGGTAAGATGTATCCAAGTTCCGGTCGAAGAAAACATCCGGCGAGCAGAACGGATCGGTGGTGCCATCGCCGATTGTGTCGCAGTTGGCGAAGCTGTGCGCGAAATAGCGATCGTACCAGGACAGACGGCTGTCATTGTAGAAGGTCAACCATGGATTCACCTGCTTCTGGAACCGCGCCGTGAACATATCGATGTCGTGATCGTCGAGGTCGCTCTTCTTGCCGTAGAAATTCGAGCGATCCGCGCCGAATTCGGTCACCGGCCTACCGATAAAATTGGGATATTGGTTCTGTAGCGAGGGATTGGCCAATGGCACGCCTGTATCGGGGCGCCGTTTGCCCGTCTGATGGAAGTAATCCAGAATTAGAGTCGTATCGGTTCCCAGTCCTAGACCCAACGAGGCGAGAAGGCCCCAGCGGTCCGAATAGATGAGGTCGCGGTCGACAAATTCCTGCTCGGTCCACATACCGACAAGGCGCATTGCTGTTGTCGGGCCGAGTTGCTTGTTAACGTCGAGGGTCGTGCGATACATCGGGCCCATCCCAGCAATGCCATCGACATAATTCGCGTCTCCCAAATGCGGTGTCTTCAGCCGCATATTGATAGCACCTCCACCCGTGCCCATGCCGAAGCTCTCCGCCGTCGGTCCCTTGATCACCTGCACCTCTTGAATGGCGAAGGTATCGCGGACATAGACGCCGAAATCGCGCAAGCCGTCGACATAGATATCGCCCTTGGCTTGGAAGCCGCGGATGCGGAACTGATCGCCGTTCATGCCCGCGCCACCCTCGCCGAGATTCACGGTCACGCCGGGCACGTTGCGTAACGCTGCCCCGAGCGTGGTGGCATTCTGCTCCTCAATGATCTTTTGCGGGACGACGTTGACTGTTTGCGGCAATTCCTGAATCGTGCCCGGCAGGCGTCCGAGACCGGTGCCCGACTCCAGCACGTTTCCACTTGCGGGCGTCACATTGTTCGTTGCACCGACGCCGCGGCTAGGCGTGGTGATCTCGGCAACGGGTTCGACCGCCTGCTGCGAGACGGGCGCTGGCGCCGGCACGCGAGCGGGCGTTGTCGAACGGGCCGGTGGTTTCTTTTTTGGCTTGGCCTTGGCGGTAACTTCCAGTGTCGGAAGCGGCGTAGCTTCCTGCGCCAGGGCCGAGGAGCCGAAGCTGCCCGCCGCCATCATGGACACGACGCTGACCGAGACCGTCCCCTTCAGCCGGGCACGCGAATCACGCGCCTCCGCCGCGAAATCCTCGGCGAGCGGAAGATAGTCGACGGGCGCAAGGCCGCCGAGTTCGAAAGAGCGCATTATTGGACCCCCCAACCTCTTTTGCTTGGACGCTTCGTAGGGGCGGCTTGGAATCTGTGTGATTCTTGGCTGCCTTACGTGCGACCTGGGGGTATTGAGACAAATATGACTATTTTTGTCAACTTTCTTTATATAAGCCAGAAGGCCGCATCGCTGCTGGGCTGCCAGGGAAATTTCTTGACGAAGGCGAGCGATCGAGGAGGAACAGAAAGCCGGCGAACCGAGGCACTCATTTGCGACACGAATTTGTGAGATTGCCTAGGGACTCGGGTCGTTATGTTATAGTCGCGGAGGGAGAAGCGATGCGCCTGACCAAACAAACAAGCTACGCGATCCGGATCCTGATCCATTGCTCGGCGGCCACTGAACAATATGTCAGGGCGAGCGACATCGCCTCGCTCGACGGAATCACCGAATATAACGTGGCTAAGATCGTGCCGCTCCTCGTGCGCGGCGGCTTTCTTATCACGAGCCGGGGGCGCGCCGGAGGACTCAAACTTGCCCGGCCGGCTTCGGAGATCAATCTCGGCGATGTGCTCCGCGTAACCGAGACCACGCATGTCGAGGCGGAATGTGTCGGCGGGGCCTCATTCGCTTGCGGCATTAAACAGGTGGCGCCGATCAACCTGATGCTCAACGAGGCCCTGGAGGCGTTTATCAGTGTGCTCGAGAAACATACGCTGGCCGATCTGGTCCATGCACGGCGGCCAGAGGCGTCTCTGCGCAAGGCGAAGCGCACATCAAAATCGCGCGCGACCGTCGCGGCAAGCTGCTAGCGCCCAGCCTCCCTCCGGCGTTTCGCTTCTATCTCGTTCAGTAACGCACGACTCTTGATAGTAATCGTGTTGGACTGCGATAACAGGGGTGCGATTGTCGCGTTCTGCCTAGCCGAACTGACCAGATATGAAGTCGCGCGCCAGCCTGCTGCTCGGCGCGGCAAAGACGTGCTCGGTGGGTCCTGCCTCGATGAGCTCGCCTTCATAAATGAATAGGACGTAATCGCTGACCCGGCGGGCTTGCGCCACATTATGGGTCACGATGACGACGGGAAAGTCACGTTTGAGGTCGCGCACGTGCTCCTCGATATGCCTGGTCGCATACGGATCGAGGGCCGAGCACGGTTCATCGAGCAACAAGGCGCTCGGCTTGGTGGCGAGCGTTCGTGCGAGGCAAAGCCGCTGTTGCTGACCGCCCGATAGACATTCGGCGCGGTCGCCCAACCGGTCCTTCACTTCTTCCCACAGACTGACGCGCTCAAGGAAACGCCGCGCATAATCGATGCGGTCCTCTCCGTTTATCCGTCCATGAAACGACGCGCCGAAAAGCACGTTCTCTAGGATCGACATGGGAAACGGCACGGGACGCTGATGGATGATGCCCAGGGTGCGCCGCACGCTTCTCGGATCGATCGACGCGGCATAGAGATCCTGGCCTCGAAACTTGACCTCTCCGGACACCCGGATACCTGCCGTCAGTTCAAGCGTCCGGTTCAAGGTCTTGACCAGCGTGGACTTGCCGCAACCTGACGGCCCCATGATGGCGGTCACCGCGCCTTCCGAGATTCGGCAGTCGATGCCGCGTAGTACCGGGATGGCACCATAAGTCACGGCGAGATTCCGCAATTCGAAAGCGGCAGGGCTCGTAATGATTTTGGCGAATGGGGGCGCGTTCCTGCCTTGCTCGGGATCGAGGCGGCGGGGCAGTGTCAGCGAAGCCATGGCATCTCCCCTGTCAGCGGATCAGCCAGCGGCGCAGCAGCATCGCGAACGCATTGGCGCACAGGAGACCGATCACAAGCACGAGCGCCGTTCCATAAGCCTGCTCTAGGTCGAGTGCTTCGCTGACGATGTAATAAAGATGCGTTGGCAGCGTCATGACCGGCGCGTCGAGGGCGGGCGCACCGCGCGCGTAGGCGACGCTCGCGGTGAACATGACCGGCGCGGCCGAGCCCACGGCATGGCCGGCTGCCAATACTGTGACAGCTACAATCCCCGGGAGCGCGCGCGGCAGAAAAATCCTGCGCATGGCATAGGATCGGCTTACCCCCAGCGCAAGCGCGCTTTCTCGGAGCTCGAATTCGATCGCTTGAAGCGCTGCATGGGTCCCGATCAAGATGATCGGCAGCATCATCAGACCGAGCGTCAGAGCGCCGGACAGCAGCGACACCTCGAAGCGACAGAAGACGACGAAAACGGTATAGCCGAACAGCCCGTAGAGGATTGCTGGCACGGCGGCGAGACTCTCGGCCGCGAAACGTAAGGCTTTCGCCATGCGTCCCGACGGCTCGACATATTCCGACAGGCCGATGGCGCTCGCCAGGGCAAGCGGCAGCGCAAGCGCGAGGCCCAGGCCGACAAGCGCCAGCGATCCTTGAATTGCCGGCGCGATGCCTCCCGAACTACCCAGCGGATAGCCCATGGGTGGCAGGAGCAGAAAGTCCCAAGAAATCCTGCCGATGCCCTCGACCACGAGGAAACCGACAATGCCAAGCGGTAAGGCAAATCCGATCGCTCCGGCAAGCCAGCCGAGAGCCACATAGAGACGGTCGGCGGCTATCGCGCTCGGGCGGAGTGGCTCGACCCAGGCGCTCATCACCAACTCCCCTGCCGCGCGACGATCTGGGCCTTCAATTTCCACACGATCAAGTTGATCGCACCGGTAAGCAGTAGCAGGACGAGTCCAGCCGCATAGAGTGCGTGGTACTTCTCGCTGCCTACCCCAGCTTCGGGGAGATCGGTCGCGATCAGCGCGGTTAGCGGCTGGCCGCGATCAAGGAAGGAGCCAGGCAAGGCTGTCGAATTGCCGGCGAGCAGCAAGACCGCCAAGGTCTCACCGATCGCCCGCGCCAGGCCGAGCGCCACGGCGGCAAACAATCCAGGCATCGCGGCGCGAAACAAGATGCGGCGCGCGACATGCCAGCGCGTGGCGCCGGTCGAGAAAGCAGCATCCCGCAATGGCGTAGGGACGGCGGCAAAAGCCTCGCCGGAAACACTGGCGATGAATGGGAGGACCATGATGGCTAGGACGAGAGACGCCACCAGCAGGGATTCGCCAGTCGCCATGCCGCCATATTGCTCGAACCAGGCGACGAGCGTGACATAGCCGAAGAACCCGTACACCACCGACGGAATCCCTGCGAGCAGCTCGAAGCAAGGCTGCAAGAGATTGCGGATCCAGACTGGCGCCAGTTCGGAGACGAACAGGCCGATGGCGAAGCCGAGCGGAACCGCAAGAAACAAGCTCAAGCCCGTGACCATTATGGTGGAAAGGATCGCGTGGCGGATCCCAAGCTGAGGTGGGTTCATCAGCGGCGCCCAATCCTCGCCAGCGAGCAAGGCCCAGATGTTGCCGGGTGAGGAGATCGCCGGCCACGCCTCACGGCAGATCAACAGGACAAGCGCGCCGAGCGTGAGCGCCACGACCGCGAGAGCGGCCCAGCAGGTCACGCGCAGCAGCCAGTCGGCGCAGCGGCCGCGTACCTTCGTTGCCAATAACGACGCGGGTGAACTGCCATCCAAGGCAGCGACGATCGCCATTATTGGACGTCGCTCACCGGCACATAACCCTGCCCCGAAACGGTGACCTGTCCCTGTGTAAGCATGTAGTCGATAAAGCGTTTCGCCATCGGGGTCGGTTCGCCCTTGACGATGAGCAGAAGCGGGCGTGCCAGCGGATAAGTGCCCCCGACGACATTCGCATTGGTCGGCGCGATACCATCTAGCGCGAAAGTCCGGATGCTCTCATTGTCGTTGGCAAGGCCCGAAGACATGTAGGCCAACGCATTGGAATTGGATTCGAGCTTCTTCACCAGCGCGCCCTGACTTGGCATTTGGAGCGCGTGGGGCGATATCTGCGCGTCGCCCATGACCTTTTCCTGGAAGATCTCGGCGGAGCCGGCGCTCGCATCACGCACCAAAAGAACGATCTCCTGGTCAGGCAGCGACGCTTCGAACTCCTTGTAGGTCTTGTATTCACCGCTGAACAGCTTGCGCACCTCGTCGCTCGTCAGATCGTTGCGCAGCTTGGCCAACGGATTGTCTACGTTCGTCGCAATAGCCACGGCATCCTTGCCGACCAGCACCGCTTCATATTTACCGAGGGCGGTCTTCTCTTTATCTTTAAGGTCGCGCGAAGCCATGCCGATATCGACTGTGCCATTGGTCGCCGACTTCACACCGAAGCCTGAGCCACCACCCGTCACGTAGATGATGGTCTGCTCTGCCGGCAGACCGGTGCCCGCCTTATCCCAACTCTCGTAGGTCTCCATGAAGGTGCTTGCCGCATTGACCACGCTTGGCACGAGCGTGGTCGAGCCGCCGACTCGCAGCGCATCGCTTTGCGCCTGCGCCGGAACGTAAAGCCCAAGCATTGAACTCAGTATCAATGTTGCGGCACCCACCGCCGCTTTGCGGATGGTTAGATGGTTCATCAGTTTGCCTCCGTCGCCGAACTGTTCTTGAGGCAATCGCACGCGGTTCTCGCGTTGATCGCACGTTGAAAGCCTAGCTTTGTGTGATTTCAGTTTGATGACGGAGATGCGGCTTCGAAATAAGAAGCAATACAGAATTCAAATCATTTGAGTAATCGGCACGGTCATATTGTCTGACCGTCTTTATCCCGAAGGCCAGCGCATAGTTTCTCTAGTTGTATGCGGCGATGCCACAGATCTTTATTTACACAGGCATCGCATCCCTAGCTTCGATCTTCCCAGGCCCAGTGTCGGAAACTGGGTATAGCCAGCGGGCGAGGTCGAGATTGTTACGGAAATAGTTGCGGCTTGGAGCGCCTTTCGCATTGTGCAGGATCAAAGGCACGTCGAGCTCATGATACGAGCCATGGCTGCGATAGCTAGACGGCAGGTTCTCAATGTCCGTTTCGAGATGGCCAAACACGGTGTCACGATCACCGATCACGACGAGATCGCCGATACGCTCGGACATCAGGTGAAACTTCTCCACCGCCTCGGCGCGCGTCAGCACGGAGTCGACGCCTTCCAACGACAGTATAAGCGATTTTACCGCGGCGACGTCCTCTGGCTTCAGCACATACACCCAGGCCATGCCGCCAAAGCCGCGATGGTGGCGGAGATATTTGTCCCTCTCGGCAGAAATGGCGATGCGGATCGGCTGGCCGCGCGCGGCACAAGCCTTTTCGAGATCCCAGCAGCGAGACTTGTAGTTCAAGCCGTGATCGGCGCTCACGAGGAATGCAGCGTCTGGTGCGACCTCAGCCGCCTCCCGCAGAAGCGCGTCGATCGTGGCGACGTGCTCCTGCGACTCCGGCTTCTCCGGCGCCCATTCATGCATCGCGTAATCCGTGGTATGCACATAGAGACAGCCGATTTCAGGCCGCGTGCGGAGAATGTGAATTGCCGCGCGCAAGAGCCAGTAATTGATCTCACGCGAATAAATTCCTGGAGCAGCCCCCAGGATTTCCTCCCAATTGCCATCGGGCGCCTCGGCGGCCAGAAGAATCTCGGCACCGCTACCCAGCAGCGACGTCGTCTTCTTCTTGCTGGTCAGGAGCGCTGAGCGCACACCTTCGCGTGCGGCACGCTCGAATAGCGTGGGTGCGCGCAGCAGCGCCCTGTCCTCGAGATATTCCTCTTCGCCGGTGCGCTCATCCAGATAGGAATTGCCGATGATACCGTGCACGTTCGGCCAGGCGCCGCAGCAAATCGAGGCATTGTTCGCGTTGGTCACGGTCGGCAGCACGGCTTCGACCTCGGCGAATAGGCCGCCTTTCGCCCAGGCCTTGAGCGTCGGCAACGGAGACTGGCGGTAATAGTCGAGACCGAGCCCATCGAACATGACGACCACCGTTCTTTGGTGACCATTGGCTTGGTATGTATTGGCACCGGGCATGTCATCATCCTGTTGCACAGATGTCTGTACAAGTTAGCTCGACCCTAATCGCTTTTCATGACGACGGGATGACGGTTAATGGCTGTACCGCTCATTTCCTTACCTGAGGAAACCGAGTCACCCCTCTGGCCGCTTTGGCTCCAGGTTGAGCATGCAATTCGGCGGGCAATCCGGACCGAAGAGCTGAAGGCTGGAGAGCAATTGCCTGGCGAGCATCAGCTCGCCGAGACTCTCGGGATTCACAGGCACACGGTCCGGCGCGCGATCGAATCGCTCTGCGGTCAAGGAATGCTGGAGATTCGGCGTGGAAAGGGAACCTTTGTCGCTGCCGGCCCGATTGCCTATCACTTGGGGGGCCGTTCCCGCTTCACGGACAACATGGCGGGAGCGGGAAAAATGCCGTCCGGCCGTGTTCTACGTGCCGGGACTCTACTTGCAACGGAAGAGGTTGCCGACAATCTCGCTATCGATCCCGGAGACAAGGTAGTCATGATCGAGCTCTTGCGTCTTGGCAACCATGTGCCGATCCTGATTGCCCGCCACTTCGTGCCGGCAGATCTCTTTCCGGACTTTGCCGAACGGTTCGGCAGGACCCGATCGATCACCAAGACCTTCGCAAGTTACGGTGTTGTTGGTTACCGCCGAACAGCAACCCGGCTTGCGGCGCGCCAGCCTACGCCCCAGGAAGCCGCCGATCTGGGCCAGCCGCGCATGGCGCCGGTCCTTGTCTGGGCGAGCGTCAATGCTGTTCCGGACGGCCGACCGATAAACTACGATTCGAGCGTGTTTGCCGCGGCTCGCGTCTCCATCGTCATCGACGATGACGAGTAGTTAGCGATCATTCGCGACTGGCTGGCTGTATGGGAGACTGCCGCGAACGTGTCTCGCTCGTGAAATTCCCTGATCTCCTGAAAAATACGGGGATTTCTACAGCAAACAGACAAGGTATCCTCGCAACCAAATCACTAAATTTCCTCATCTCGGCTTGCCGGAGCTGCTGACGGTCGACAAAATGGAACTCACTCTGTCTCATGCCAGCTACACGGTCGCCCATGCAAAAAAGAGATGGACCACCGAACCGAGCTATGGTCGCCGACATTGGAGGAACCAATGCACGGTTCGCCTTGGCCGACCTTGCGACCCTCGAACTCACGCATATTCGCCATGCCCCTTGTTCCAGGCACAGCACGTTGGAAGCAGCGCTGCACGATTATCTTGGCGGTCTTGACGATAGGCCGGATCAAGCTGTTCTCGCCGTCGCGGCACCGGTATCTGATGAAGAAGTCCGCCTGACAAACTCGCAGTGGTCTTTTCACACAAGCAATCTGTGCCTCTCCTGTGGCTTCAAGACGATTCACGTCGTCAATGACTTCGAGGCGCTTGCGCTTTCGCTCCCCGTGCTTGCGCCTGCCGAGCTTTATCAAATTGGCGGATCGTTACCCGAAGAGCATGCGACCAAGGTGGTTCTCGGACCGGGAACCGGGCTTGGCGTCGCCGGGCTTGTCCAGTCGGAGGATCGTTGGATCGCGGTGCCGGGAGAAGGCGGACATATCTCGCTCGGCGCGCACGATGTGGAGGAGCTGGCTCTCCTCGCCAAGCTGCCGAAGGCAGGAGGTCATTTATCGGCGGAGAAAGCGATCTCAGGCCCCGGCTTGGCCAATCTGTACCGCGCAATCGCTGAAGCGAGAGGTGCAACAGTGCCGGAGTCGATCGATGTGGTGGCGTGGGCGCTGGCCGGGGATGACGCCATAGCCGACGAGGCCATCGAGATATTCAGCACTTGGCTCGGGCGCTTTGCCGGCAACATGGCTCTCGCTTTCGGCGCGCGCGGCGGCGTCTATATCGGCGGCGGTATCGTGCCGAAGATCACTGCCGTTCTTTCGGCCGGTCCGTTTCGCGAGGCCTTCGAGCAGAAGGGCCGCATGCGCGCCTATCTCGCGCCGATTCCGGTTTTCGTGATCCTCGCGGAGTTCGCCACACTCAAAGGCGCCGCCGCCGCTCTGCGTGCAAAACTCTGCACTCACTTTATCTAGTCGAGACTTCAGAGAGACGAGATGTCGCGCATCTGCATCGGTTGCGCATGGAGCTTATTTGCCCTTCGTGCGTTTAGGTGTTATCCCCCAAATGGGACCCACCAACGTTCCTTGAAATCCTAGCAACACGAGTAATGCGGATTGCAGCACACGCACATAGACCGGACGGCTCTCCGTTGCCGGCCGATATCGATCTGTCAAGCACGGCACTCCTTCTGGATGTCGATGGGACGTTGCTCGACATTGCGCCGACGCCCGACGCGGTCGTGGTACCGCCAGAGCTTCGGCAGATCCTTGGAGATTTGATCGAGCGCTCGGGCGGCTCGGTGGCGCTGGTCAGCGGCAGGGCGATCCACACGCTCGATCGTCTGTTCTCGCCGCTTATCGCTCCCGCGATTGGCGGTCATGGCGCCGAGATGCGGCTGTCTCCCGGAGCATCCATTGTAGAGATATCGCCCATCGTACTGCCGCGATCCCTTCGCGAACGGCTGCACAAATTGGCCGCCACCGATTCTCGCGTGATCCTGGAGGACAAGTCTCACTCGATGGCGCTGCATTACCGGCTTGCGCCCGAACACGAGACCTTCCTCAAGACCGCCATGCGCGAGATCGTGGCCGGTGAGCATGCCGGCACCGTGGAACTCCTGTTCGGCAAATACGTAATCGACATCAAGCCCAAGCAGTTCAGCAAAGGGCTCGCTGTGTGCGAGCTCATGCGCCATCAACCGTTCGCAGACCGAACCCCCCTCTTCATCGGCGACGACACGACTGACGAATCCGTGTTCGCCATCCTGCCGGACCTCGACGGCATCGGCTATTCCGTGGGCAAGCCGGTTCCTGGCACGCACGGCACCTTCGGCACATCGCAAGACGTTAGAGCCTGGCTTACCGAGATATGGCACCGCAGCAGAACATGAGCATAAACGATTTCGGACTCGATCTCGCCGTTATCGGCAACGGGCAGACGGCGGCTCTGGTCGAGCCAACCGCGCGTCTCGTGTGGTGGTGTTATCCGCGCTTCGATAGCGACCCCGTGTTCTCCCGCCTGCTGGCCGGGACCGAGGAGAAGGGATTTTCCGACGTCGTCCTTGACGACATGGTGGACTACACATCTGATTACGAGCGGAACACGGCGGTCCTGTCGACCGTCCTGACCGACAGTCGCGGCGCGTCCATCAGGATCACCGACTTCGCGCCGCGCTTCCGGCAATTCGGACGCATGTTCCGGCCGCCTCAGCTCATCCGCATCATCGAACCGCTGGCCGGCCTGCCGCGCATCACCATCAGAGTGCGCCCGACCTTTAACTATGGATTACCGATCGAGGACCGCTCGGTCGGCAGCAACCACATCACCTATCGGGGTAGCACCCTCGCCATCCGGCTTACGACCGATGGGCCCCTCTCCTATATCGAGAAAGAAACGTCGTTCGTGCTCACCAAGCCGATCCATATGATGCTCGGCCCCGATGAGTCGATGACCGGCGACATCGTCATGACCTGCCGTGAATTCGCCGATCGCACGCGGGACTATTGGTTGGACTGGGTGCGACGTCTGTGGATTGCCTACGACTGGCAGGATGCGATCATCCGCGCGGCGATCTCGCTGAAGCTTTCCAATTTCGAGGAGACGGGCGGCATCGTCGCCGCCTTGACGACATCCATTCCGGAAGCGCCTGGGTCTGGGCGAACCTGGGACTACCGGTATTGCTGGCTGCGGGACGCTTATTTCGTCGTCAAGGCGCTTAATCGCTTGGGTGCATCCAAGACGATGGAAGGATTCATCTCCTTCATTCTCGGTGTTGCATCCGAGGAGGTTCTGCACCCCGTCTATGGTGTCGTGCCGAACGATTCTCTGGATGAGAAAATTACTCCCAACCTCGACGGCTATCGCGGAGACGGGCCCGTCCGTATCGGTAATGCCGCGGTTCATCAAAATCAGAATGACACGTACGGGAGCATCATTCTCGCAGCCATGCCGATGTTCTTCGACCGCCGCCTGCCTCGTCAGGGAAATGTGGGCCTTTTCCATCTGCTAGAATCACTTGGCCACAAAGCGGCGAAAGCAGCCTTTGAGCCGGATGCCGGCATCTGGGAATATCGCGGCCGCACCCAGGTCCACACCTATTCAGCCGCGATGTGTTGGGCCGGCTGCAGCCGGCTGGCGGCCATCGGATCGCATCTTGGATTACATGACCGGGCTGCCAAATGGTCAGCGATCGCCGACAACATTCAGACGACGCTTCTAGAGCACGCCTGGAGCGAAAAGCGCGGAGCGTTTACGGCCGCATTCGATAGCGAGGCGCTCGACGCGAGCGTCCTCCTCCTGCCCGAGATCGGCCTGATCGAACCGGACGATCCCCGTTACGCGCGCACCGTCCCCGCGGTGGAGCGAGAGCTAATGCGCGGTCAACACATGATGCGTTATGCTGGCCAGGACGATTTCGGTATGCCCGAAGCCGCGTTCCTCACCTGCCGTTTCTGGCTGATCGACGCTTGGTGGTGGCTCGGGCGCCGCGAGGAAGCGCGTGAGCTTTTTGACGACGCGCTTCGCCACCGCAATCGCTATGGCCTTCTCGCTGAAGACATTCACCCTCATACCGGGGAGCTTTGGGGCAATTTCCCGCAAACCTATTCGATGGCAGGAATGATCCTGACCGCCATGCGGCTGTCGCGAAGCTGGGAGGATAGATATTGGCGCGGCTGATCCTCGTTTCCAATCGTGTGGGCAATCTTGCGCCAGGTGCCAACCAGCGCGCCGGCGGGCTTGAGGTCGCGCTCGCCCCGATCCTCAAGGAGATGGAGAGCGTGTGGTTCGGCTGGAGCGGCGACGTCGTTCCGGCCGGAAAGGTTGTCACGCGTGCGGTGGAGAGCGAGCGCGGCGCCTTTGTCATCACCGATTTGGCGGAAGAGGACTACCAGGAATATTACAACGGTTTCGCCAACCGCGTGCTGTGGCCCGTCCTGCACTACCGCATCGATCTGACGGAGTTCAACCGCCGCGACCTCACCGGCTATTTCAGAGTGAACCGGCATTTCGCGACCGAGCTTTCCAAAATGCTGGCTCCAGACGACATCGTCTGGGTTCACGACTACCATTTGATTCCGATCGCCGAAGAGCTCCGCCAACGAGGCCACGACAATCGCATCGGTTTCTTCTTACACGTTCCGTTCCCTGCCCCGGAAGTCGTCACTGTCCTTCCAAATCATGACCGCCTGCTGCCACTGCTTCTTCAATACGATCTGGTGGGATTTCAAACGGAAACCGATATCGGCAATTTCGTCCGCTATTTGCTTGCCGAACACCGCCTGGCAAGTCGCAGAAGCGTCGAGGCAGCCGACCACCAGCTTATCTTTACTTGTGAGGGCCGGCAGACCCGTATCGGGAGCTTTCCCGTGGGGATCGATGTCGACGAATTCCAGCAGATGGCACGACGTGCAGCCAAGTCCAGTTTCGTGCGCGACGTGGTGGAGAGTCTAGACAACCGCGCGCTCATGATTGGTGTCGATCGTCTCGATTATTCAAAAGGCATCATTGAGCGGATGGAAGCCTTCGAGCGTTTCTTCGTACTGCATCCAGAATGGCGAAACAAAGTCACCTATCTGCAGATCGCGCCAAAGAACAGAGCGGAAATACCCGAATATTCGGAACTTGCGCAGGCGGTGGGCGCTGCGGCCGGCCGTATCAACGGCATGTATGGGGAAGCGGCGTGGACGCCGATCCGCTATCTCAACCGAGCCTATAGCCGGTCGAGCCTCGCCGGACTTTATCGCGCGGCACGCATCGGCCTTGTCACGCCTCTCCGCGACGGCATGAATCTGGTTGCGAAAGAGTATATCGCTGCGCAAGTACCGGAAGATCCCGGCGTCCTTATCCTATCGCGGTTTGCGGGTAGCGCCGCTGAGTGCAAGCAGGCGCTGCTGGTCAATCCGTACGATCCGGACTCGGTTGCGCACGCGGTGGCCGCGGCCATGGCAATGCCGTTGGCGGAGCGCCGCGAGCGCCACCACGCGATGATCGAGACCTTGCGGCAGAATCCTACCCACGCCTGGAGCACCCGTTTCATGCAATCGCTCCAGCTATCAGCAGGCCCTATTGGCGCGGTGGAACCTGGAGCCGTACAGGCCACCAGAAGGTCGGAAAAGCACGAGCGTAATTTGCTTAGCTAGTGCACAAAGCTCCGGCGCGGCCTAAAGGGAGTCGCGGTCAGGGCTTGTCTACAACCATTCTTTTTTTGCCGACTTAACCTGAACCCAGGTCTCAGGCCACCGGGAAAGGCCCAAGTCAGGTGAAGTAGTGAAAACGGTCTATCTAGGAAGACCGTGGCCAACGCGGTTAGCGTGGCATCGCGATCTCTCCGCCGCCTGGCAGCATGCCTTCGATGACGTGACCCCCGGCGCGTCGCTTGCTTTTGCCACGACCGGCATCGGCTTCGGCATCGACGGCGTGTCCTACTCGGGCCAGTTCGCCGACGAGGTCACCGACAACGCCGTCAAGGGCCGCCCTCACCTGGCTGTTCTGAGCGGGCCTCAGCTCAGCTTATCTTGATGAGATACCGGGATTGCCTAGGTCGATCACGATCACGTCGGGATTGATCAACGTGACGGTCTGGGCGATGCCCTCGATGTCGTTAACGACCGTGACGTTCTCATGCCCTGTCTCGCGCAACCCCTCCTCGATGATCGAGGCGCGGATTCAGTTCTCATCGATGACGAGGATGGCGAGGGACTGCGATTTCACGGGAACATTTTGCCTTTAGACCATCCCTGTGCAATGCGGCACCGCCTCTGTCAACGCAACGCATGCACGACCAGCGACATTGGCGAGTGTGACCCCCGACCGCCATCGTAATCGGGTGCCCGTAACCTGGAGGGCACGCAAGCTGTTCGAGGCTGCGTTGATGGGTGGTCGCCGCCGCCGGTGGAGCTGCCGTGCGGCGGGAATGGTGTCAGGGCAGAGTAAACCAAGTCAATCAATTCAACGATTTACACAAAATGTGGAACAGTCTTCCCATATGATTCTTATGCTTTTCTGGCGCGATTGTCCCACTGTAAGCGCCTCGCCTCGGGCAGAGTTTCTAAGTCCGCTCCTCACCTAAGCGAGTGCCGCATGCTTTTGTTTGATGATACCCTTGGTGCCATCAGACCGCGCGAAGTATGCCGGCTCCGTGCAGAATGCCGATTTTAAGGAATCGATCGATGGAAGCATCCCCCGATCTATCAACGCCACGAAGCGAAGGAAGTTATCTGCAAAACCTCCTTAGCGCGCTGCAGCTGATCCGCGGTGGCGATTTTTCCGTCAGGATCCCTAGCGATAACGCCGGCATTGAAGGCAAAATTGCCGATACGTTTAATGAAATCGTCGCGGCCAATCAGCAAATGGCCCAACAGCTTGAGCTTGTCGGTCAGGTTGTCGGACGCGAGGGCAAAACAAGAAAACGCGTCGTCGTGGGCCTTCGCCAAGGCGCATGGCGGGAAATGGAAGAATCGATCAACGCGCTGATCGATGACTTGCTTTGGCCCACCGCCCAAGTCACAGACGCAATTGCTGCCGTTGCGAAGGGTGACCTCTCAAAGAAAGTTCCGATAGAGCTCGATGGACGCCCTCTTATGGGAGAGTTTCTGAGCTTGGCTACGATTGTGAACACCATGATCCGGCAGCTCGAAATTTTCACCTCGGAGGTGACGCGCGTTGCCCGTGAAGTAGGCACGGAAGGAAAGCTGGGCGGCCAGGCCGAGGTGCCGGAGGTGACGGGCGTTTGGAAGGACCTGACCCTGAACGTCAATTCCATGGCGAATAACTTGACGGCGCAAGTTCGCAATATCGCCAACGTCACAATCGCCGTTGCCAATGGCGATCTCTCAAAGAAGATCACCGTGGACGTGCGCGGAGAGATTCTGCAGCTGAAGGAGGCCATCAATACGATGGTCGATCAACTGCGCTCGTTTGCCTCCGAAGTGACCCGAGTCGCCCGAGAGGTTGGCACTGACGGTAAGTTGGGCGGTCAAGCTATTGTTCCTGGCGTCGCCGGCACGTGGAAGGATCTCACCGACTCCGTCAACGCGATGTGCGGCAATCTTACGGCGCAAGTGCGCAACATTGCGCAAGTTACCACCGCAGTGGCGCGAGGCGATCTATCTCACAAAATTACCGTCGATGTGAAAGGCGAGATTCTCGAATTGAAGGACACCATCAACACGATGGTCGATCAGCTCAATTCCTTTGCCTCCGAGGTGACACGCGTGGCGCGCGAGGTCGGCACTGAAGGCAAACTCGGAGGCCAGGCGGCCGTTCCTGGCGTTGCGGGCACTTGGAAGGATTTGACGGACAACGTGAACTTCATGGCTAGCAACCTGACGGCTCAAGTTCGCAACATCGCAGACGTTGCGACGGCCATAGCCAGTGGTGACCTTTCCAAGAAGATCACTGTGAACGTCAGTGGCGAGATCCTTCAGCTGAAGGAAACCATCAACACGATGGTGGACCAACTCAACGCCTTTGCAGGCGAGGTCACGCGTGTTGCCCGTGAAGTTGGCACAGAGGGGATTCTTGGCGGTCAAGCCAACGTACCCGGCGCGGCCGGCACCTGGGAAGACCTCACCGATAGCGTCAACTCCATGGCGGGAAATCTCACCGCCCAGGTGCGCAACATCGCGGAGGTGACGACGGCAGTGGCGCGAGGCGATCTCTCGCGCAAGATCACTGTCGATGTAAAGGGCGAAATTCTCGAACTGAAAAATACCATCAACACGATGGTCGATCAGCTCAATTCCTTTGCCTCCGAGGTGACGCGCGTGGCGCGCGAGGTAGGCACGGAGGGCAAACTCGGAGGCCAGGCGGCTGTTCCTGGTGTCGCGGGCACTTGGAAAGATCTTACCGACAACGTCAATGTCATGGCGGCGAATCTCACTGAGCAGGTGCGAGGTATTGTGAAGGTCGTCACCGCCGTCGCGAACGGCGATCTCAAACAGAACCTCACGGTAAAATCCAAGGGAGAAGTCGCGGCACTAGCTGAGACCATCAATAATATGATCGAAACGCTGGCGATTTTCGCCGATCAGGTTACGAGCGTGGCGAGAGAGGTGGGCGTGGAGGGTAAGCTTGGCGGGCAGGCAAACGTTCCGGGAGCCGCCGGCACGTGGAAAGACTTGACCGGCAACGTCAATCTCCTTGCGGCTAATCTAACCAATCAAGTCCGGGCGATTGCTGATGTCGCGACAGCCGTCACAAAAGGCGACCTCACGCGATCAATTCAAGTTGCCGCCAAGGGCGAAGTCGCCGAGCTCAAGGACAACATCAACACGATGATTGACAACCTTCGGCTCACCACTGAGCAGAACACGGAACAGGACTGGCTTAAGACGAATCTCGCCAGCTTCACCAATATGCTGCAAGGGCAGCGAGACCTCGCCACAGTTGGGCGGATGCTCCTCACCGAGCTTACGCCACTTGTTGGGGCACAGGTGGGTGTGATTTATCAGCTTGAGCGAGATGATGGGGAAGAAGGACTTAGCCTCTTAGCCTCCTACGCTGATGACGGCACCAATGGGCATCGCCCGCGTTTGCGAATCGGTGAAGGTCTTGCCGGTCAATGCGCCGCCGACAAGCGAACGCTCTTACTCAAAGATTTGCCTCCTGATACGACCTTGATCGGATCGGCGCTTGTGAAGGCAATTCCGCAAAATATCATCGTGCTACCGGCATTGTTTGAGAACCAAGCAAGGGCGGTGATCGAACTTGCATCGGTCAGATCCTTCACCAACCTGGAGATCATGTTTCTGGAGCAGCTCACCAACAGCATCGGCATCGTGCTCAATAGTATCGCAGCAACGATGCAAACCGAAGAGCTCAATCGGGAACTCGAAAATCGTGTGGCCGAAAGGACAGCGGAATTGGAGTTCCTAGCTCGGGAAGTCGACCATCGTGCTAAAAATATCCTCGCTGTTGTGCAATCAATATGTCGCTTGAGTAATGCAGAAGACCCTGAAGCCTATCTGTCAGCCATTGAGGGTAGAATTAGGTCGCTTTCTATCGCTCATACG
The DNA here is from genome assembly GCA_035557335.1 of Methyloceanibacter sp. Lineage (GTDB taxonomy): Bacteria > Pseudomonadota > Alphaproteobacteria > Rhizobiales > Methyloligellaceae > Methyloceanibacter. The sequence continues at coordinate 1,560 of DATMDY010000093.1, read as the reverse complement.
CTGCTTTCAGAATCGAAGTGGGAGGGAGCCGATTTACGCAAACTTGTTGGACAAGTGCTTGCACCATATCGACACGGTGCAACCAGTACGGAAGGGCCTGACATTCTCCTCGAGCCCCGGACTGCACAAACGATTGGCCTAACGCTGCATGAGCTAGCCACCAACGCAGTCAAGTATGGTGCGCTTGCCGCGCCATCAGGAACGGTAACGCTCCGTTGGGATATTGGAAACGGTGCTCTTAACTTGACCTGGCAAGAAGCCGGAGGGTCGACCGTACGAAAACCAGTCACAAGTGGTTATGGCATGCGGGTCATCGGAGGCAGTGCAGAGCAACTCGGCGGAGGAGCATCATTCGAATGGCAACCCACAGGATTGCGATGCTCTCTCGTTATACCGCTTAAGGCCAATACCAAGTCCCTGCACAAGGGTTTCCGCTCGGAGCGAATTGAGGTTACGAGACCAACTTCGCTGGGGATTGTCGGGAATAGAATTTTGGTCGTGGAGGACGAGCCGCTCGTCGCCATGAACTTAAGCGAGAGTCTCGTCGAGTTAGGATTTTCCATCATCGGCCCATATTCGACCATAGCCAAGGCAGTAACAGCAGCAATTGAAACGGAAGTAGATGCTGCGTTGCTTGACTTGAATGTCAGCGGCGAAACCGTCTATCCCGTGGCGGACATTCTTGCTTCCAAGAACGTTCCCTTCGCGTTCATCACCGGGTACGGCCTAGAGGTCTTGAACTCGAAATACACGAATGCACCGGTTTTGCAGAAGCCGGTAGACCAACAGACCTTGCAAAATCTCTTAGGTAGGGCAAAAGCAGCCTAGCTTTCATCGTTGGCAACTAAGTCGCGAGTGAATGTCCGCTAGGGTCATAGCGACCCTAAAGTGGGCAAGATGAGTATTTTTCCGGTGAGACGCGCGCTCTGGTGTCGCCGGCACTTACATACATACCTGCATACATACCTGCGCAAACTGAGACAATTTCTTCTTATATCAAGAGCTTGACTGGCTGGCTGGGGCGCCAGGATTCGAACCTGGGATCACGGGACCAAAGCCCGTTGCCTTACCACTTGGCCACGCCCCAATCCGCTCGTGCAGGAAACTGCTGTCGTCACCCCTCCCGGCCACTAAAAGTGTCCGGTACTCAATAATATGGTGAGTTGATGCTCTCGTATCAGGATCGCGCAGTTCGGGCAATTAAGCCGACAATGAAGGTTACGGCGATGAACGCGCCCGCGCCAGCGCCGCAGGATTGAAGCTCGTCAGTATCCGCAATGCGCCCTAAGCTCGCGGGCCTCCCCGCGGGGACGGGTTTCTTGCCGGGTCAGTCCGAGGCGTCTATATACGGGCTCTTCAGCCAGCCGGAGTGTGGCGCAGCCTGGTAGCGCACCTCGTTCGGGACGAGGGGGTCGCAGGTTCAAATCCTGCCACTCCGACCATCAATCCCGACGCAGCCGACACTATTCGGCGGCGGTCATGAAGCGTTCGACCGTGGCCGCGAAATGCCCGCACCAATCCTTATTGGCGACGACCGGCCACATGCTTTGCCCATCGGAT
>DATMDY010000092.1:0-5445 GCA_035557335.1 Methyloceanibacter sp. | reverse complement strand
CGGAGCGCCCGGGGTCGCGCGTAGCATGGGCAGAAGCACATTCATCTCGGCCGCGCTGCATGTGGCGATCCTGATCTGGGCGCTCGTTGCCTTCCCGTCGGGTGGCGGATCGCCGCTCGTGGCCATTCCCGTCGATCTCGCTTCGCCGGGGGACATCACCAAGATCAAGGCCGGCATGAAGGACGCCAAGGACGAAGCGCCCCTGGCTGCTCCAGCCAAGGAAACTAAGCAAGCGGCGGTGAAGGAGAAGGCGGCCAAGGCCGAGCCGGAAAAGACCCCTTTTCCGCCAAAAACGGCCGAGGAGACCGCGAAGCCGAAAGAAAAGGTGGCAGAGCCGAAGGAGGTTGCGCCCAAGGCCGCTACTCAAAAAACAGCAGAGAATAAGTCTGCGGCGCAAGCCAAGGCCGCACCGCCGGTGCCCCAGCCGAAACCCTCACCTCCGCCCAAGAAGCAAGAGGCCAACGCCGACCGCATCGCCGCGCTGCTCAACAAGCTCCCGGACGAGGTCGAGGAACCGGAGCCGCAAGAATTGGCGGAGGAGACTAAGCCGGTGCGCGGCGAGTCGGACGGCAGGCAGGCCACCATGTCGGTCAACGAGATCGACGCGTTGCGGGCGCGCATCGCCGAATGCTGGAACCCACCCCCCGGCGGCCTCGGCGCAGATGAGATCGTGGTGAAAATCCGGCTCGAGCTCAACGAGGACGGGACGCTGGTCGGCTATCCCACCGTCGCCAATCGCGGCGCCTCGCCCTTCTTCCAGGCCGCGGCCGACAGCGCGGTCAGGGCCGTGTTTCAATGCCAGCCTTACGCGCTGCCGGGAGAAAAATATGCGCTGTGGCGCGACATGATCCTCAATTTTGACCCAAGCGACATGTATCGGAGCGGCTAGAGCCAATTCGACATGCAATGTGACATGCCCCGCTCCCTCCTATTGCTGGTGCTCCTTGGTACGCTTGCCGCGGTGAAGCCGGCGCAAGCCGTGCTCGAGCTCAACATCACCCAAGGCAACGTTCAGCCCCTGCCCATCGCCATTCCGGACTTCGCGGGCGACGGATCGATCGATCCCCAGGTCGCGCGCGAGATCTCGGAGGTGGTGACGCGCGACCTCCGCTCATCGGGCCTGTTCGTCCCCATAGACCAGGCCGCCTTCATCGAGCGGGGCGTCGGCATGGACCAGGTGCCAAATTTCGAGGATTGGCGCGTGGTTAACGCGCAGGCGCTGGTGGTCGGCCGCATCGGCAGCGGCGACAGCAGGCTGACAGCCGAGTTTCGCCTCTGGGACACCTTCGCCGGCAAGCAGCTCGCCGGCGAGCAGTTCTTCGCCAGGCCCAAGGACGCGCGCCGCATCGGCCACATCATCGCCGACGCCATTTATGAGCGAATCACCGGCGAAAAGGGCTATTTCGACACCCGCATCGTATTCGTCGATGAATCGGGCCCCAAGGACAAGCGCGTGAAGCGCCTGGCGATCATGGATCAGGACGGCCACAATATCCGCCTCCTGACCACGGGCCAGGATCTCGTGCTGACTCCTCGCTTCAGCCCATCGACCCAAGAGATCACCTACATGTCGTTCGAGGGCGCCACGCCCAAGGTCTACCTGCTCAACATCGAGACGGGGCAGAAGGAGATCGTGGGCGCCTTCCCGGGCATGACCTTCGCGCCGAGATTCTCCCCCGACGGCCAGCGCATCGTCATGAGCCTGGAGCAGGGGGGCGTTTCCAACCTGTTCGCCATGGATTTGCGCAACCGGCGGACACTCCAGCTCTCCAACACCAACGCCATCGACACTGCCCCATGTTATTCGCCGGACGGCGGCCGGATCGTGTTCGAGACCGACCGGGACGGCGCCAAGCAGCTCTACGTCATGGATGCGGATGGGACAAACCAGCGCAGGATCAGCCAGGGGGAGGGCAGCTATTCGACCCCGGTGTGGTCGCCACGCGGCGACCTCATCGCCTTCACCAAGATGCTCGGCGGGCAGTTCCTGATCGGGGTGATGAAGCCCGACGGCTCCGGCGAGCGTATCCTGACCGAAGGCTTCCACAATGAGGGCCCGACCTGGGCCCCCAACGGCAGGGTCTTGATGTTCTTCAGGGAATCACCTGGCGCCGGAGGCGGGCCGCGGCTCTTTACGATCGACCTCACCGGCTATAACGAGCGCCAGATCGCCACCCCGGCTTTTGGCTCGGATCCGGCCTGGTCGCCGCTGATTAATTAGCCATTTTTGCCGCACAAATCGGGTTCTGCGGCCATTTTGCAACAGTGGCTTACTCTTTATTAAGCAAAGTCCGTCAGCCTGTTAACCATGCTTGATCAGGGCCCTCCAGGGCGATAGCTTGACCAGGCTGGAGGTTGAGATTCGGCGTGGCATTTTGGCATCTATGGCCGACAAAACGGTCCGGAGACAGCAGTCCCGTCTTGATCTGAAAACGCCGCACCGGTACATGCAAAGACGGCTACTGCCGTTTAACCAAAGGAGAGAAGACCATGCAGGGTTTGAAGGGCGTCGTCATCGTCGCCACGCTCGTGGCCGCCACCGTCGCACTTGGTGGCTGCTTCGGCCATCACGAAAAGGCAGTCGTAACCGAGCCCCTGAAGCTCGGGTCAGCCGACGTCGTGGTTGAGCAGGTTGTTCGCGTCTAAACTCGCGACCTAGGAAATTCGCGCGGAGGGTAACTTCCGCGAAATGGGACATGGATGCCGGAACGCCGTAGCGAGATGCGGCGGCGTTCCAGGCATCCCTTCCTTTTTTGCTCCCGGCAAAATCGCCTGCCCGCCCAGGGCAGTAGGAAATCGTTAAGGAATTGGCCCTTACGATTTTCCTAATTTTTGGCGTGCGGGAGTCCAGTACATGCGTCTGCGTAGTGGAGTTGGCTACGCCTGCAAATTCGCCGGCGTCGTCCTGATTGCTTTGGTGTTCGCAGCCTGCTCGCGGCAGGGCGATCCCAAGCAATACGGGCTTGGCGGGGAAGGTCCGGCCACCCCCGGATCGGCCCGGGATTTCGCCGTCAATGTCGGCGACGTCGTCCATTTCCAGGTCGACAGCTCGTCCTTGACCGGCGAGGCGCAGTCGATCCTGCGCAACCAGGCCAGGTGGCTCAATCAATACGGCCAATACGGCGTGACCGTCGAAGGCCACGCGGACGAGCGTGGCACGCGCGAATATAATCTCGCGCTGGGCGCCAGGCGCGCCACCGCCGTCAAGACGTTCCTCGCGCAGAATGGCGTCAACGCGGGACGCATCAAGACCATCTCCTACGGCAAGGAGCGGCCAATCGCGACCTGCGACGACATCTCCTGCTGGTCGCAGAACCGCCGGGCGCAGACGGCCTTGAACAACCAGGCCGTGGCCCGCGGCTACTAGCCGGATCATTTCGTCATACGGGCGAAAGCCGGTATCCAGACAATCCCTCAGAAGTTGGGTCCGGATTCCGGCTTGCGCCGGAATGACATGGTAACATACCGCCATGAACGACCTGCCGATCTCCGAAGCGGAAGCGCGGAAACTGCTCGCTCCGCTCGCGGCTTGCCCGCATGCGGCACTCGCCGTGTCCGGCGGGCCGGACAGCCTCGCGCTGCTGCATCTTATCGCGCGCTGGCGCGACGAGCGTGGGCAGAGCCTGAAGCTCAGTGTGCTCACCGTCGATCACGGACTTCGTCCGGAGTCGCGCGATGAAGCGAAGGCGGTTGGACGGCTTGCTGCCGAACTTGGCCTGCCGCACGCAATCCTCACCTGGGAACGCGAAGGCGCGGTGAGCGCCAACATCCAGGCGCGGGCGCGCGTGGCGCGCTACGAGCTCATGACTGCCTATTGCCACGCGCACGACATTCCGGCTCTGGTCACCGCCCATCATCTCGACGATCAGGCCGAGACCTTCCTGATGCGGCTCAAGCGGGGTAGCGGCCTCGACGGACTCGCTGCGATCCCCGAGCGTGGCGTTTGGGCCGGAATTGCCATCCTGCGGCCGTTGCTCGACGTGCCGAAGGCGCGACTCGTCGCGACGCTCGCCGCTCAAAACATCCCCTATGCGTCAGACCCAAGCAATGCCGATCCGCGCTTCGAGCGTGCGCGCGTGCGCGACAGCATCGAGGCGCTGGCCAGACTCGGCATCACGCCCGAGGCGCTGGCGCTCTCGGCCCGGCGTCTGCGCCGCGCGCGCGAGGCGCTCGATCGGGCGGCGCAGGATTTCCTTGCGCGTCATAGCGAGGTGAGCGAGGCGGGCTATGCGACTGTCGATCGCGAGGCGCTTGCCGCGGCCCCCCAGGAGATCGCGCTCAGGGCGCTCGCCCGTCTCATCGGCGCGGTGGGTGGCATGGAAGAGCCGGTCAGGCTCGCCAAACTCGAAGCGTTGCTGGCCTCGCTAACCGAAAATCCGGACAAGACCCATACGCTCGGGCGCTGCCGGCTCGAGCCGATTGGCGAGAGACTCGGCATCTTCCGGGAGGCACGGGCGCACGGCCTGCCCGTGCTTAGCCTCAAGCCCGGAGAGCGCGCGCTGTGGGACAATCGCTTCCGTATCGAATTGGGACGTGGGGAGCCCATGCCCATCATGGTCAGGGCGCTCGGCGAAGCGGGCCTGAAAGAACTCCGCAAACGCTCGCTTATTGCCGCCGCATTGCCGCGATTCGCGGGGCGAACGCTGCCGGCATGCTGGCGAAACGACGAATTAATCGGGGTGCCCGCGTTTGGCGCTGACTCATCCGTGGGCGTCGATTGCCGTGCCACCTTTGTGAATACGGAACGCCGGCCGGCCTAAGCCGTTGACAAAGCATGGCCCTCTTTGCGTTAGCCTAACTTGGCAAAAGGGGTGCATGTTCCTATGTTACCGGGACATACTGTCTTTTCCCGCAAACGAGGAACCAGGGTCGCGGCCATAGCCGCGCCTAGATCGAGCCGTCAGGTCAGTCCATGAATTCGAATTTTCGCAATTTCGCCATCTGGGTGTTCATCGGCCTGCTCCTGGTCGCGCTGTTCAACCTGTTCCAGAGCCCGGGCGTGCAGGTCCGCGGCAACGAGATCAGCTTCTCGCAGCTGCTCTCCGAGGTCGAGAGCGGCAGCATTCAGGACGTGACCATCGCCGGCAATCAGATCACCGGCCACTACACCGATGGCCGCAACTTCCAGACCTATGCGCCGAACGACCCGAACCTGGTCGACAAGCTGAACCAGAAGGGCGTGAAGATCACCGCCAAGCCGTCCGAGGATGACGTGCCGTCGCTGCTCGGCGTGCTGGTATCATGGTTCCCCATGCTGCTCCTGATCGCGGTGTGGATTTTCTTCATGCGCCAGATGCAGTCGGGTGGCGGCCGCGCCATGGGCTTCGGCAAGTCCAAGGCTAAGCTTTTGACCGAGCGGCACGGCCGCGTCACCTTCGACGACGTGGCGGGCGTCGACGAGGCCAAGGAAGATTTGCAGGAGATCGTCGAGTTCCTGCGCGACCC
>DATMDY010000091.1:0-9002 GCA_035557335.1 Methyloceanibacter sp. | reverse complement strand
ATGGCTGGTCGGCACGGGCTTCAGATGCTGGCTGGCCGGATACGATACCGGCGACATCTCCTGCTGGGAGAATGGCTGGAACGCCTATGCGAGCGCGCTCGGCACCGAGCGGGCGAAGCGGGCGGTGACGGAACTTGCCTGCTGGGTCAGGGCCGTGCGCGCCTCGGCCTCGCGCAAGATCGAATATTACCCAGTGGGCTGCCCCGGTTTTTGCGCCGACGAATGCATGGCGATCTCGCTGATTGCCGCCTCGCAGCATCATCGCTGTCCGGCGATGCGCGCCTGTGCCTTGGCGCTCACCGGCTCCGACCTGGTCGAGCCGGTCATCGACGCCGCCAATTCCTTTGCCGACGCGCTCCAGGAAGCCGATCAGCAGCTGTCGCCAGAGGCGGTTGCCGCGCTGATGGCGGATCGGCGCAAGGGCGGCGCGGACGGTCTCACGGAACGGCGCTGATCGCGGGACGCCTGGCATTTGACCGAGGCAGGTAAGCCTATTTCCTTCCGCCGCCGCTTGGCCCGGCTCACGGAAAGTGGCAATCTCGGCTGGTCCGTGGCGGCGCTTGTCCTGTCGCTGATCGCGCTCGCGCCACTTATCGCCATTGCCGTAATCGCGCTTGGACCGAGCGGCGATACTTGGCCCCATCTCATCGCCAACGTACTGCCGGGGGTGGTGCGCCGCACTCTCGGTCTCATGATCGGTGTCGGTCTCATCACGCTCGTGGTCGGCACCGGCACGGCCTGGCTCGTCACCATGTACCGCTTTCCGGGACGGCGCTATTTCCAGTGGCTGCTGCTCCTGCCACTCGCCATGCCCACCTACATCATCGCCTACACTTATCTGGAGCTGCTCGATTATTCCGGCTCGGTGCAAACTATTTTGCGCGACCTGTTCGGCTGGCACGACGCCAAGAGCTATTGGTTCCCCGACATACGAAGCCTTGGCGGCGCGATCTTCGTGATGAGCGCGGTGCTCTATCCTTACGTCTACATCACCGCACGGGCGAGCTTCGTCGCCCAGTCGGTCTGCGTGCTCGAAGTCAGCCGCACGCTTGGGCGAAGCGCCGCGGAGACGTTCTGGCGCATTGCCCTGCCGCTTGCCCGGCCTGCCCTTGCCGCCGGTGTGGCACTCGCCCTGATGGAAGCGCTGAATGACATCGGCGCCGTCGAGTTTTTCGGCGTGAGGACTTTGACGGTCGCGATCTACGATACCTGGCTCGACCGCAACGATCTGGTCGGCGCCGCCCAGATCGCTTGCGTCATGTTGATCTTCGTTCTCGCCTTGCTTTTGCTCGAGCGGGCGCTCCGGGCCGCGCGCCGCTTTCATCACACCACCGGCAAATATCGCGACCTGCCGGAGGATTCGCTCGACGGCTGGAGGGGAATGCTGGCTTCTGCGGCTTGCGCGCTGCCGGTGCTGATCGGCTTCGTGCTGCCGGCAGCCGTCCTCGTTGACGACGCGCTTGCTCATGTGGCGGCGGGTCTTTCCCCGCGATTCTGGCAAGCCGCGCTCAACAGCCTCATGCTCGCCAGCGCCGCCGCCGCTCTTGCCGTCGCTTTCGCTCTGGTCCTCGCCTATGCCCGCAGGCAAACGCGATCGAAACTGGTCCAGGCCGCCAGCACCATTCCGGCCATCAGCTACGCCGTGCCCGGCACCGTGCTCGCCATCGGCCTCCTCATTCCCCTGGCCGGACTCGACAACAGCATCGATGACGCGATGCGGTCCCTGTTCGGGGTGTCCACCGGACTCGTGCTCTCGGGTACCGCCTTTGCCCTCGTGCTCGCCTATACTATCCGCTTCCTTGCCGCTTCGCTCGGTGCGGTGGAGGCGGGCTTCAGCAAAGTCTCCCGCAATATCGATGTGGCGGCCCGTACGCTCGGTTCCACGGTAAGCGAGATGCTGTTCCGGGTGCATCTCCCTATGCTGCGGCCCGCGCTCGGTGCTGCGGCGCTGCTGGTGTTCGTTGACTCGATGAAGGAACTGCCGGCCACGTTGCTGCTCCGGCCCTTCAACTTCGACACGCTGGCCACGCAGGTCTTTACCCTGGTCTCGCTCTACCGCTACGAGGAGGCGGGACTCTCGGCGCTCACTATCGTCGCGGTCAGTCTCGCTCCGGTTCTCCTGCTACATGGGATCATCGTCGGCAGCCGTCCGGGCACCTCGCCGGGTCGCGGAAAAGCGCCGCAATTGGGTCCGGAATGGGCGTTGCGGATATCTTGATAACCCAGCTAAATACGGGGGTTGGGCTCGCTCTGCCCGGCCAATCGGGCTAGAACGAACGGGTCTTTGCGGCAGCCGGAAACGGCGCCATCTCCCGGCATATGGGCAACCGGAAACGCGTGGATAGGTCGGCATGAAGCCTCGCCAGTTATCTTGGAAATGGCTTCTCCTCGGCCTCGTTGCCTTTCTCCTTGTCGGCCTTGCGATCGTCCCTCGGCAGATTGGCGATTCGGAACAGCTTCACGAACGGGTGACGGCAGCCTTGTCGGAATGGACCGGCGGCGAAGTCACGCTGACCGAACCGTGGAGCGTACGTTACTTCCCGCCGCTCTCGATCAGGGGCGGGTTCACGGTACACGAGGCCAGCCGCCTGCCGTTGGTCCAGTCCATCACCGCCAAGGACATCAAGATCTCGCTCAATATCGGTCATTTGCTGCTTGGCCGGCTCAGCATCGACGGGATGCGGCTGAACCGGCCAGTGATCACCCTCAAGGGAGGGACGGCGCCTTCTGCCTCTCCAAGTGAGATCGCCAACCTGCTGGCGGGTACGACGGTTGGCGCCATGCGCCTGCGTGGGGCTACCATAAATTCGGCCACGGGCCTGGACGTGGCGACGAAGCTCGACGCCAGTTTCGACGCGAGCGATGGCGGCGGCGCGCTATCGGCCTTCGGCTCGTTCGATCTTCGGGACGAGACGGTACGCTTCGTGCTCGATAGCGGGGCGCTCACGGAGACGGAGACGGGATCGAGCGCCCCGTTCCGTCTTAGGTTTTCCGGACCGATCGCGGCCACGTTCAGCGGCACCGCCTCGGTCGCCGGCACGTTTCAGCTTGACGGCACGTTGCAGGCGGAGATCGTCGACGGCCGCCGGTTCCTGAAATGGGCCGGGATACCGTTGCCCGACAGTCAAAGCCTGCGAGGACTGTCGGTCACGGGGCCGGCGCATTGGAACGGATCGACGCTGACTGTCGATGGCGGGTCCTTCACCCTCGACGGCAATTCCGCCGTCGGTCTCCTCGCCGTCACCATGGGTGAGCGTCCGAGGGTCGAAGGCACGCTCGATTTCGAGCGGCTCGTGCTCGATCCTTATATTGGCGGAAGCCAGGATACCGCGTCCGCGCCTCAAGGCGCGCTGCTCGATTGGGCGCTGCTCAAATATTTCGATGCCGATCTGAGAGTCTCGGCGGCTCAGATCGCAACCTCGTCCATTGAGCTTGGACGCGGCGGCTTCACCGTCAACGCCAAAGAAGGCGTGGTGGCCGCCGAAATCGGCGAGCTCGAACTCTGCGGCGGCTCGGCGTCTGGGCGTCTCGGTTTCGACCTTTCGCAAACCAGGATCAAAGCGAGTCTTGTTGGCAGCCTTGCGGATGTCGACATCGATCCCTGCCTCAAGCCGCTTGCGTTCGACATCCCGCTAAAGGGGGTCGGCACGCTCAAGACAGATGTCACGACCGAGGGCGAAACGATCGACGAGATCATCCGCTCTCTCTCAGGCGATCTCAAGATCAAGGCGCAAAACGGCGCGGTGCCGGTCGATTTTGCTCAGCTTTTAACGGCGAGCACACCTCTGGAGGGCGACGGCTGGAGCCAGAAGAACCTCACTCCCTTCGAGACGCTCGATGCCGATTGCCGCCTCTCTGCAGGCCATATTTGGTGCCAAAGGTTCAAGATGCAAACGCAGCGCGGTTTGGTTTCCGGTGCCGGCGACGTCGACATGGGGCGGCAGACTCTCGATTGGAGCCTGTCGGTGGCAAGTCTCATGGCCCCGCTGAACGCGGCGCAATTGGAGACGTCCCCGCAGGTCTCCATACGGGGGCCGTTGGCGCAACCGATGATCCGGAGGGCGGACCGCCCGAGCCTCGGTGAGGGATCGACGCAGACGAGGCCAAGCGACGCGCCGGTCTCGCCGCGCTGATCGACTGAGAGCATCGCGGTGTCCGGGGAAGGCAAAGGTCATATGGGTGGCACACTCGATGCGGCAAGCATACCTGGCCGGCGCCATGGGCTAGCCGCCGCGCTCGCCGGCGCCGTTCTGATTGCCCCGTTCGCCGTGGGGGCCGAGGAGAACGGCACGCTCAGCATCGCCACCTGGGGTGGCGCCTACGGCCAGTCGCAGGAAATCGCGCTTTTCGAGCCGTTCGCCAAGGAGACCGGCACCAAGATCGCCATGGAGATCTATGACGGCAGCCTTGCCGGAATCAGACAAATGATCGACGGCAGCGGCACGCCGGTCGACGTGGTGGACGTATCGTCGGCGACGCTCGGCGCATTGTGCGGCGACGGCTTGCTGGAGACGATCGAAACCTCGGCGCTCGGGTCCGCTCCAGGCGGGGCGAGTGTTGCCGAGGATTTTCTCTCTGGCGCCCTCTCGTCATGCGGCGTGGCGAGCATGGCCTGGTCGACTGCAATTGCTTACGACCGGCGGGCCTTCGCCAAAAACGCGCCGGCAAGCATCGCCGCTCTTCTCGACACCAAAACCTTCCCAGGCAAGCGGGCCCTACCCGACGGGCCGCGCTATACGCTCGAGCTTGCGCTCCTGGCCGACGGCATCCCGCCGGAGAGCGTCTATAGCGAACTCGCCACGCAAACGGGCGCGGACCGCGCCTTCGCCGCACTCGATCGCATCAAGGACGACATCGTGTGGTGGGACGAGGCGCAACAGTCGATCGAATGGCTTATGGAGAAAAAAGTCGCCATGGCCGCGAGCTATAGCGGCCGTATCTTCCGCGCCGCGGTCGGACAACGCCAACGTCTCGGCGTCATATGGGACGGCCAGATTTATGATCTCGATCTTTGGGCCATTCCCAAAAGCGCCAAGAACAAGGACGCCGCCATGCGCTTCATCGCCTTCGCCACAGAGCCTGAGCGGCTGGCGGCGCAGGCGCGGCTCATCGCCTATGGCCCGATGCGCAAATCGGCGCTTGAGCTGGTCGGCCAGCATCCCGTCATCAACGTGGACATGAAGGATTTCCTGCCCACGGCGCCTGACAATTTCAAGACGGCGCTCCGCTTCGACGATGCGTGGTGGACCCGACATGGCGAAGCGCTGAAAAAACGCTTTGAGGCATGGCGGGCCGAAACCGCGGCGGCTGAAGCAACCCCGCAAGACGCCGCTCCTGGCGGGGAACAAGACCCCGCTTCAAGCGACAGCCCGGCAGATGACTCTCCTAGCGAAGCGCAATAGCTTCAGACCTTCGCGCGACGTTCCACAAAAAAATACGCGTAGTGCACGATCTCCCATTTGCCTTGCCTGTCGTCTTTATGTCATGCTCGACAGCGGAGGGGGACATCCCTTCTGCACAGAATGCACGCTGAACGAGGGTGAAGCCCTTTGACCTCCCAACCTATGGGCGGAGTGTCAAAGGCAACCACTCTGACGAGGCAAGCACTGCCGGAGCGGGGCCGGCAGTGCACTTTCGTCAAGCACTTCTCAGAAGTTCCGGTAGATACCTAGCGAGACGTAGCCGCTCGGTTCGTCCTCGAGATAATTTCCGGTGAAACCTCCGGAGAGCGTGACCTCGATATTGCGGAAGTTCACACGCGCGAAGCCACCTCCGCGCCCGGCATCGTATTCCTCATTGCCGAGCGCGCCACCCTCGATTCCGAGCGATAAACGCGGGCGAAGACGATAGCCGAGCCGAGCCAGGCTGCAATATTCCTGGAAGGCCGTGCCATAGGCGGCGTCGGCTGAGAGGAACAGCCTCGGAGAAATATCGAGCCCAGGTTTCCGCTTGCAGCCTGAGACCGATCTCGCTCCCCTGAACTGAATTATTGGGACCGGGCGGCGCGATGCGTTGATCCTCGGCTTCGATCCCGGCGAACAGCTTGACGATGACCGCACCGGGCATGAACTGGTAGCCGACAAGCGCAGCGGCGAAGGCGGCCTCGCCGTTGAAATGCGTCGGCACATAGACACCGTCGGTCAGAAGCGTGCCGTCATAATGGTAGCGGCCGAGGCTTCCCACGGCGCGTAGCCGCCACCCCTTCTCGTAGAGTCCCTTGCCGAAGGCATAGCCGCCGCCCACATAGCCACTGGCGTAGTTGTCGCTCGCCTCAAACCCGGTGAAAAATTCGGTGTGGGGCATCTGGGGTTCGGCGCGGGCGGCTGCGGCCAGGAGCCATGAACTGGCGATAGCTATCCCCATAGCTCCGCTCGCGCGGAGCCAGGTTTTTACCCTGCCGTAAATGCCCCCCATGGCGATCACTCGCCGCCGCATCGGGCACGACTATGCTGCAGAGATGCCGGTAGGTTGAGCAACTAACAGGCGTACAACTGATACAACACAATCTCAGGTAGCCTCTACCCATAGGGCAGTGGGTCGGTTGGATGTGGCTACTAAGACTGGGGTACCGAGAATGCGGTAGTCCGTGTGTTATCCACAGATAATCAAATGCGACCGGATCGTTTCGATAGCTGGCTGACCGTCGATGGGCGCGGGCTGTTTTGCCGGCCCGGCGGCTTCTACATCGATCCGCACGGCGCGGTCGAGCGTGCGGTGATCAGCCACGGCCATTCCGACCACGCGCGACCCGGCCACAAGCACGTGCTCGCCACGGAAGAAACGCTCGCCGTCATGCGCGCGCGGCTCGGCACGCCAGCGCAACGCGGCACGCAGGCTCTGGCCTATGGCGAGCCACTGAAGATTGGTGAGGTGATGGTGACGCTCATGCCCGCCGGGCATGTGCTTGGCAGCGCGCAGATCCTGATCGAATGGAAAGGCGTGCGCGCCGTCGTCTCGGGCGACTACAAGCGGAGCGCCGATCCGACCTGCCCAGGCTATGAACTTGTGCCCTGCGGTCTCTTCATCACCGAGGCGACGTTTGCCCTGCCGGTGTTTCAGCATGGCGACGCGCAGGGCGAAGTAGCAAAACTGCTGAAGTCGGTCGGGCAATTCCCCGAGCGCTCGCACGTGATCGGCGCCTATGGGCTCGGTAAATCTCAACGCCTGATCGCGCTGTTGCGCGCGGCGGGTTATGAGCGGCCCATCTATCTACACGGCGCGCTTGAGGCGTGCTGCACGCTCTACGAGTCGTTCGGCGTGAAGCTTGGCGTGCTTAAGTCCGCCACTGGTCCCAAACGCGATGAGCTGAAAGGTCAGATCGTGCTCGCGCCGCCAAGCGCGATCGCCGACCGCTGGTCGCGGCGGCTGCCCGATCCGGTCACCGCGTTCGCCTCGGGCTGGATGCGGGTGCGGGCGCGGGCGCGACAGCAAGGCATCGAGCTCCCGCTGGTGATTTCCGATCACGCCGATTGGGGTGAACTCATCCAAACCATCGCCGAAACCGGGGCCGAGGAAGTGTGGGTCACGCATGGGCGCGAGGACGCGCTGCTCCATCACATAAAATCGACGGGACGGCGCGGCCGGGCGTTGGCGCTGATCGGCCGCGAGGACGAAGACCAGTGAAGGCCTTCGCCGCCCTTCTCGACCGGCTGGCCTATACGCCGTCGCGCAACGACAAGCTCAGGCTGCTGGCGGACTATTTCGCCACCACGCCCGATCCGGACCGCGGCTTTGCCCTCGCCGCGCTGACCGACGGTCTATTCTTCCGGCTGCCGCTTCGCCGCATCCTTGGCGAGTTGGTCGAGGCGCGGGTCGATCCCGTGCTGTTCGGCCTGTCGCGCGACTATGTGGGCGACACCGCCGAGACCATCGCGCTGATCTGGCAGGCAAGCGAGACAGGCCGGGAGCCTCCTCGGCTCGCCATCATGGTCGAGACCTTGCAGTCGGCGCTTCCCATGGAAGTGCCGTCGCTGCTCACAAAATGGCTCGACCAGCTCGATGCCACCGAACGCTGGGCGCTGTTGAAGCTGCTGACCGGCGCGCTGCGCGTCGGCGTGTCGGGCCGGCTCGCCAAGACGGCGCTGGCCGAGTGGTCGGGCGTACCGCTCGCCGACATCGAGGAGGTATGGCACGGCCTTCGCCCGCCTTATCTTGAGCTGTTCGCCTGGCTGTCCGGGACGGGCCCGCGCCCTGAAATGGAGGGGCGGGCAGCCTTCAGGCCGTTGATGCTGTCGCACCAGATCGAGGACCGCGAGCTTGCCGGGATCAACCCCGCCGACTTCGTGGCCGAATGGAAATGGGACGGCATCCGCGTGCAGGCGGCGCATCAAGCGGGCGAAAAGCGCCTGTTCTCGCGTACCGGCGACGACATTTCCGGCAGCTTCCCCGACGTGGTCGAGGCGCTCCCCGAAGGCGTGGTTCTCGACGGCGAACTGCTGGTGATGCGCGGGCGCGAGGTGGCGCCCTTCAACGATCTCCAGCAGCGGCTGAACCGCAAGAGCGTAACACCTGCCATGCTGAAATCGCATCCGGCGCATATCCGCCTCTACGACATGCTGTTCGAAGGCGAGGAAGACCTGCGCCCCCTCCCCTTCATTGCCAGGCGCGCGCGACTCGAGGCTTGGCATCAGTTGCATGCGCCGCTTTGCACCGATGTCTCGGGCATCATCGATTTCGCTTCCGTGGCGGAGCTTGAGGCGCTGCGGGCCGGAGCGCGCGAGACCGGCATCGAAGGGTTGATGCTGAAGCGGCGCGACAGCCCCTATATCGCCGGCCGCCCTAAGGGCCATTGGTACAAATGGAAGCGCGCGCCGCTTCTGATCGACGCCGTGCTCATGTACGCGCAACGGGGCAGCGGCAAGCGTTCGTCGTACTACTCGGACTACACGTTCGGGGCCTGGCGCGACAGCGAGGACGGAGAGAAGGAGCTCGTGCCGGTCGGCAAGTCCTATTTCGGTTTCACCGACGAGGAATTGAAAGAGCTCGACCGTTGGGTCAGGAAC
>DATMDY010000090.1:0-3186 GCA_035557335.1 Methyloceanibacter sp. | reverse complement strand
GCCGGCTCGGTCACGGCGCGATAGCGCACGATGCCGTGGAAGGTGTCGCCGTCGGGATCGAGCCGCGCCTCGGAGAACCCGTAGCGCAGATTGATGAGATAATGATCCTCGAGAAGCAGCGGCTTGTCGTGCAGCACCGCTTTGACCGACTCCATGATCTCCTGCACTTGCTTCTTGCCGCCGGCGCGCGACCATACATGCAGCGTGAGCTCATGCTCGGCGCCGTCCTCGGTGCCGGTGCTCCAATCGCGCATGACGCTCTGGCCGAGGGTGATGAACGGATAAGGCGCCGATTGCGGCGCGTCGTCATAGATGCGCGCGCCGCCGAGCAGCGCGGTCAGATGGGGGGAGCCCGTCAGCGCCTGATAGACACCGCGCTGAAGCGCCCAACTCGCAATCTCTGCCATGGCAGATCTCCATAATGAGCCCTTAGCCAACATATGGGGTGCCGGCGCACGCGGTTCAAACGCCCCTTATTCACTCATCCGCGATCAGGATTTTCCCGCCTTTAGAGCCGCCAACACGACGTTCCGGAGCCTGTTTTTTGTGGCCGGCGAACGCGCCCAAAAAAGCGGCATCAGCCAAGGGGATGCGGAGCGCCGCGCGGTGCCGAATTCAAGGTGGCGGCCGGCTGGATGGGGCGTGCCTATGGCATAGGCAGGACGCGCGCCGCGGCTTACATCCCTGATCTCGATCGTCTCGCCGAGTGCGCCCGGCGCGCGTCCTCGCGCTTCCGCGGCCAGGGTTTCGGCCTCCTGGCGCACGGCCTCTTCAAATTTTTGCGGGGCGGACCGGTACCATCTCGAAGCGTTGCAGCATGACATAACTTTCAGAAATGGAGGCCGGTCAGACGCCCTTGGCGGCCACGCCGATCATCAGCACGAGCCAGCCGAGCAGCGACGCCCAGAAGGCGTAATGGCCGACCGTCTGGAAGCCGCCCTCGAACACGTCGAACACGCCGAGGAAATAGAGGATCACCCCGATCATGGCCAGGAACACCGAGAGATGAAAGATGTTCTTGGTCGGGGGTGTGAGCTGCATCGCCATGGTTGCCTCCCTGAGATTGCCCAGGGAGATTACATGGCTATGGCTTAACCGCCTATGGCTGGCTCTCCCTCGCTAGCCACTGTGACCTCGACACGATTAAGATTAAGGCGATCATGGCAGAAGGGCGCTAATGTATCAAAAAACCTGGAACCATTGGCCGCTACCCGGATTATCCCGCCGCAAGTCATCCACCCATGGGAGGCAGCCATGGCACACGATCTCTTCGACGAATTGAAGCACGCGCAGATCGGCCGGGACGAGGATCAGCCGCTGGTCACCGCGATCATCATCGTGCTGATCGCGTTCACGCTCTATCTGTTTCTCTAGCCGCGCCTCACCGTCATACCGGCGAAAGCCGGTATCCAGCTTTTGAACCTTTGGCCCTACGCGCTTTGGGAAGGGCGCGGAGAACGACAGAAGCTCAGTCCTTCCCGGCCGCGCGCTCCTCGGCGAACAGCGGCAGCATGCGGTCGCGCATCAGATGCACCGCCTCGGCGACGGTCGCGACATTGATGCGCGGCTCCAGACACGCAATGCCGCTGCCGAGAATGGCCCGCGCATCGGCGCGGGTGAGGATCTTCTGCTCCACCAGACGCTCGAGCAGTGCGAGCGTGGTCACGCCGCTGGCGACGGCGATGCCTTGGGCGCTGCACCCCAGGAAGTTCAGCATGGCGTCTCCTCCTTGCTTCGCGCCGGGTTCGCTCCCGGCTTGTCGGTCTCACAGTCAACGCGCGTCGCGGGCCTCGCGTTCACCCGCGCATCTGTCCTTGGCGCGCTTACATTCCCTCCTTCGCGTCCTTGCAGGTCGGCGCCCAGGTCCATTGCCCGCGCGAGGCTTCCGCCTCGCAAGGCGGCGCGATGTCTGAAGGCGGCGGGTCGACCGGCGCGCCTTGCGGCCTGATGCAGAACACGTGACCGGTGACCGGGTTGATCTCGGCCACCTGGCATTTCGCCGCGGACTGCGTTTCTTCCGCCGCCGCGGCGCTCGCGGCCAGCGCCACGCCGATCGCCATGCCGATCACCACGCGCCACATGCTGTTCTCCTGCGCCGGAATGACGCGGCTCACCCCTTCGGACGGCAGGGTGTGCCGAGGGCGAAGCATTTGCTGTAGAGCCCCTGCACGGCGCAGCTCACGCCGGCGTCAAGGGCGATGTCCCAGTTCGCGTCCGGAAAGACGGCCTTGGCCTTCTCCAGCCAATTGTCGCGCGCCGCCTGCTCGGACTTCTCCCGCGAGGCGTCGAAGCCCGGCCCGCTCCCCTCGATCGCCTGGTCGTGACATTCGAGCGTGGCCGGGTCGGGCGGCGGGGCTTCTTCTTCCTCCGTGTCCTGGGCTGCGGCCGGGACCATGAGCGCCAGCATGGCGAGGCCGGCAATGAAACCTGAAGCCATCCTCCGCATAGAAATCCTCCCTCACGACTTTTGCCGGAAATGTTAGTGGACAAGGGTCAGGCCCGCAATGCAGGCGGGGCGAAGCGGACCGGCAATGCACATGGGCAAGGATGGTCATGGAGTTGCCCCATCCCGTGGGCAATACTCGGCGGGAATGGGCGCGGGGACAGTCATGGCGCAGGTCAAAGGAGCGACGCTTGCAGGCGCGCTGGCAGCTTGCCTGCCGCTCGCAGCCTTGCTCGCGGCCTGCAGCCAATCCGCGCCCCCGCCCCGCGACTTCATCCTGGTCGGCCAGCCGCAGGTCAAGGCCGAGGAGGCCGGCAACACGCTGGACGTGGCGTCGCTCGCCTGCAAGGAAGAGACCGATAAGAAAGGCATCAAGTCGATTACGGCGATCTTCTCCCGCCTCCGGCCCGGCCAGTCCGAGCAGGACTACATCGCCTGCATGCGGGAGCGCGGCTACGAAGTGCGCCAATAAGGTGCCGCAGATTCTCCACAAAAGGCCGTAATCCCGGTATAGTTTTGCCTCCGATGGTCTCTCCGGGCGGCTCCGTCTGCCCGGACGGTTTGGCGTGAGAAACCGGGGCTAAAAGTTGCGAGACATTCTGCGAGGCAATCGCCGGGGCAAGCTGATCGATTGGCTGAAGATCGATTCGTGGATCGATGCCGGCATCTACGGCGCGTGGACCGGCTTCCGCGACTGGTGGAGCTCGTATTCCACCTTCTTCGGCCGGTTCGAGGTCAAGGGC
>DATMDY010000089.1:0-11376 GCA_035557335.1 Methyloceanibacter sp. | reverse complement strand
CACCTATTTTCTGCCGCGTCTGCTCGGTTGGACCGGGCTCTATCTCGCTCTGACCGGGCGCGTCATCGGCCCCGCCGATGCTTTTCGCCTGAAACTCGCCAGCCATTACATTCCGTCGGCGCATTTCGACGTGATCAAGGATGCGCTCAGTGACAACCATCCGATCGACCGACTGCTTGACGGACTGCATCGCGACCCCGGCGAAGGGGAGATCGTGCGATTCACGCCCGCCATCAATCGCACCTTCTCAGCGCCATCGGTCGAGGAGATTCTTGTGCGTCTCGACGCCGAACGTGGCGAGGACGAAGTCTGGGCGCAGGAAACTGCGATCACGCTGCGCGAGAAATCGCCGACCTCGCTCAAGGTCGCCTTCGCCCAGATGCAGCGCGGCAAGTCTCTCGATCTCGCCGACGCGTTACGTCTCGAATTTCGTCTCGCCTCGCATCTCGTCTCGCGTCCCGATTACCGTGAGGGGATCGCCGCGCGCATCGCCGGCAAGGGACGTGCGCCGCAATGGAGCCCCGACACGCTCGCCGCCGTCGACGACAGCGACATCGAGCGCATGTTCACGACGCCGGTCGAGGACGAACTCGTGCTGAGTGAGACCGCACAAAATAACCAGCAATAAACCAAGACCGTAAGACTTGGCTTTCAGCCAATCTTAAGCGTGTCGCTTAAGCGGATCTTAGGTCGCCGTGCCTATAGTCACGCCCAAGTCGGGATTAATAAAAACTAACGGGGGTAAGGCGATGAGTGCAGTTCTGCGTATTGAGCCGAATGCGCGCCATGATGAGGCTGAAGACCTCAAGGGCCGCTATCTGAGTTCCTTGAAATTCATAGAGCGTTTGCACCGGTTGCTGCTCGACGTGGTCAAGGACGAGTTCGACCGCTTGGGCCGTGACGACGTCAACGGCGTGCAGGCTCTTATGCTCTATCATGTCGGCGATGCCGAGCTGACCGCCGGCGAGCTGACCAGCCGTGGCTGCTATCTCGGCTCAAACGTCTCGTACAATCTCAAGAAGCTGGTCGATGCCGGCTTTATCCATCATCAGCGTTCGACCACCGACCGCCGCTCGGTGCGCGTCAAACTCACCGACAAAGGGCGGGAGGTCTGCAAGGTGGTTGACGGGCTGTTCCAGCGCCAGCTCAGGTCCTTGCCGCAGGTTGGCGGCATCGGCGGTAGCGAGCTTGAGACCATGAACAAGGCCATGGGCCGGCTCGAGCGCTTCTGGACCGATCAGATCCGTTTCCAACTCTAAACACGCCAATCGACCCGTGAGCCTCGAGCCCCGGTGGTTTTGCGACCGCCGGGGCTCGTCTATGCGCCCAAAATCGCCCCATTCCCCGCCTAGTCTCGAATGCGAGGCGCGGGATCATCTCTACGTCGCGATTCGCATGGTAAAGCTTTTGTTTAATTGTTCGCGGCGTAACATGCCTTGCTGTCCAGACACGCATTTGGAAAATCCTTGGCCGTTGAACGAATTGACGAAAAGACCAAGTTCCGGCTGCGAATACGAGTAGAGCGGCCAAGGCAAAGCGCCTATAGTCGATCAGGGATTGAGGCCGCAACAAACGGGGAGCGGCAAATGCCGGTATTGCCTTATGGATTGAGGAGCGGGGCCATGATCGCCACGGCGGGATTGGTCGCGGGCTTCCTCATGTCCAGCGTCGCTCCTTCGAGCGCGGGCCCCTTCTCGTGGCTGACAGGCAAACAGCAAGAGAATCAGCAGACTTATCAACGTCAGGAGACCGGCCGCAATCAAGGTGGCGGGTTCTCCTTCTTCGGAGGGCGGAGAGGTCAATCCGAGGCGCCGCGTGCGGATGAATTGCCGAGCAACGACCCTGAAGCCTACATGATTACCAACCCGGCGCTTAGCACGCCGACGTTGTCGAGCCGGAACATCGCCGCAACCAAGGCCGCCATCGAGAAATACAAGGCCATCGTCGCGCAAGGCGGCTGGCCCATGATCCCGCCCAAGGCAATGAAGCCCGGCATGAGCAGTCAGGATGTCTCAATCCTGCAGCGCCGCCTCGAAATCTCGGGCGACCTCGCCGGCATGAGTGTCCCTGGCGAATACGACGTCGCCGTCGTGGCCGCGGTGAAGCGGTTCCAGGCGCGTCACGGCCTGCCGCCAACCGGCGTGATCGACTCCAAAGCCATGGTGGAAGCGCTGAACATGCCGGCGAGCTTCCGGCTGGCGCAGCTCCAGACCAATTTGAAGCGGCTACAAAGCCTCGCCAGTAACGCGAGCGCAGGAGGCCGCTACGTGGTGGTCAACATTCCGTCCGCGCAGGTAGAAGCCGTCGATAACGGCCAAGTGGTGTCGCGCCACGCCGCCGTGGTCGGCAAGATCGATCGGCCCACGCCGGAAATCACCAGCCGCATCCACGAGATCAATTTCAATCCGTATTGGTATGTGCCGAAGAGCATCGTGCAGAAGGATCTGGTGCCCAAGGGCCGGCTGTTCGCCAGCCGTGGCCAGGACATGCTCGCCTCGTATCGCATGCAGGCCTTCGATGCGGCCGGTAACCCAATCGATCCGCGCCGGATCGATTGGAATGGCTCCGAGGTCTATAATTACACGTTTCGTCAGCTTCCCTGGGAGGAGAACTCTCTCGGCTTCGTGAAGATCAACTTCCCGAACAAGGACGCCGTCTATATCCACGACACGCCGCTCAAGAGCCTGTTCGGCCAGGCGGTGCGATTCGAGAGCTCGGGCTGCGTGCGCGTACACAATGTCGAGCAGCTCGTTGCTTGGATCCTGCGCGATACCCCCGGCTGGGACATCAACCGCATTCACCACATGAAGGCGAGCCGCGAGCAGGCCGACGTGAAGGTGGCCAACCGGGTTCCGGTCTATCTCACCTATGTCAGCGCCTGGGGCACGCCCGACGGGCAGGTACAATTCCGGCCCGACATCTACGGCCATGACAGCGGCGCCGTCGCTGCCTCGACCTTCTGAACCCTCTTAGGTCCACTAAACTCTCACGATAAACAGCCCATGGCTTGGGTGTTGCTGGCGCGTCCGCGCGACATGTGGTAGAGCGAGCCGGATGGTTGAGGTGCGCCTCGCAAGGAGATGCAGGCGCGGGGCAAGCGCACCCTTTGGCTAAGCGGGCAGTCAGAGTTTCGAGGAGCGGTAGCATGACGGCAAGTGATGCGAGGCGTGCCGAGGCGCGCGGAAGCGACTTCTTCACCAAGCATCTGGAGGACGCGGATCCCGAGGTTTGGGACGCGATAGAGAGCGAGCTCGACCGTCAGCAATACGAGATCGAGCTGATCGCTTCGGAGAATATCGTCTCCAACGCGGTCCTCGAAGCCGCGGGCACGCTACTCACCAACAAATATGCCGAAGGTTACCCGGGCCGGCGCTATTACGGCGGCTGCCAATATGTCGACGTGGTCGAGCAACTGGCCATTGACCGCGCCAAGCGGCTGTTCAATTGCAGCTTCGCCAACGTCCAGCCCCATTCGGGCAGCCAGGCCAACCAGTCGGTGATGCTGGCGCTGATCAAGCCGGGCGATACCGTCCTCGGCATGTCGCTCGCGCATGGCGGTCACCTCACACACGGAGCGCCGCCAAATCTGTCCGGCAAATGGTTCAACGCCGTGCAGTATGGCGTCCGCCAGGACGATAACCGCATCGACTATGAAGAGGTCGAGCGCCTGGCGAAGGAAAACAAGCCCGCTCTCATCATCGCCGGCGGCTCGGCCTATCCGCGTATCATCGACTTCAAGCGGTTCCGTGAGATTGCCGATTCCGTCGGCGCTTATCTCATGGTCGACATGGCGCATTTCGCCGGGTTGGTCGCCGCAGGGCTGCATCCGAGCCCGCTGCCCCACGCGCACGTTGTCACCACCACCACGCACAAGACGCTGCGTGGGCCGCGTGCCGGCATGGTGCTCTCCAACGACGACGACATCGGCAAGAAGATCAATTCCGCGCTGTTCCCCGGCCTTCAGGGTGGACCGTTGATGCATATCATCGCGGCCAAGGCGGTTGCCTTCGGTGAGGCGCTCAAGCCCGACTTTAAAATCTACGCCAAGAACGTCATCGACAACGCCAAGGCGCTCGGCGAGACCCTGGTCAAGGGCGGCGCCGCACTGGTCTCCGGCGGTACCGACACGCATCTAATGCTGGTCGACCTCCGGCCCAAGAAGCTGACCGGCAAAGCTGCGGAGATCGCGCTCGGGCGGGCCAACATCACCTGCAACAAGAACGGCGTGCCGTTCGACCCCGAGAAGCCGGCGGTCACCTCGGGCATCCGCTTGGGCTCGCCGGCCGGGACCACGCGCGGTTTCGGTATTACCGAGTTTCAGACTATCGGCGGCATGATTATCGAGGTGCTTGACGGCCTTGGCGCCAATGGCGACGAGGGCAACAAAGCCGTGGAAGAGAGCGTCAAGCAGCGCGCCATCGCGCTGTGCGAGCGCTTTCCCATCTATCGGTGATGCGCGACGCGTGGCGGTGAGGAAGGGGAGGGCGCTCGCTCATGCGATGCCCCTATTGCAACAGCACCAACACGCAAGTGAAGGACTCGCGTCCTAGCGAGGACCACACCACGATCAGGCGCCGCCGCGTGTGCGCCGATTGCGGCGGCCGTTTCACCACTTTCGAGCGGGTGCAGTTGCGTGAGCTGACCGTGGTCAAGCGGTCGGGCCGGCGCACGCCCTTCGACCGCGACAAGCTGATGCGCTCGGTGCAGATTGCGCTCCGCAAGCGTCCCGTGGATCCGGAGCGCATCGAGCGCATGGTGAGCGGCATCGTGCGCCGGCTGGAAAACATGGGCGATAACGACATCAACTCCGAGACCATCGGGCATTTGGTGATGGAAGCCCTTAAAAATCTCGACGATGTCGCTTATGTGCGCTTTGCCTCTGTGTACAAGAATTTCCGTGAGGCCAAGGACTTCGAGGCGCTGCTCGGCGAGCTTGCCGGCGGCGAACCTTCCGAAGATGCGCCCAAGAAGGCGGCCGCTGCCGCCAAAGACTAATCAGTGCCAAGTATCCGCCGATGAATGCACGCGATAAGGAGCATATGGCGCAGGCGCTTGCCCTTGCCCGGCGCGGGCTTGGCCTTACCTGGCCGAACCCGGCGGTCGGCTGCGTGGTGGTATCGGCGTCGGGTGAGATCGTCGGGCGCGGCTGGACGGCGCCGGGCGGCCGCCCCCATGCCGAAGCTGTTGCGCTTGAGCGCGCGGGCGCTAAGGCCGAAGGCGCGACCGTTTATGTCACGCTTGAGCCGTGCGCTCATGAAGGACGCGACATGGCCTGCGCCGACGCCATCGTTGCGGCGAAACCGAAGCGCGTGGTCATCGCCCTGCGCGATCCCGATCCGCGCACGTCTGGGCGCGGGATCGAGCGCCTCAAGGAAGCCGGCATCGAGGTCACCGAAGGTGTCATGGCTGCCGAGTCCATCGAGATCACGCTTGGTCATCTGATGCGCGTGATGCAAGGGCGCCCCGCGGTGACGCTCAAGATCGCGGTCGGCGCCGACGGTCTGATGCCGAGAGGCAAGGGGGTACCGGTTTGGATCACCGGACCAGACGCCCGCGCCCACGCGCATCTCCTGCGCGCGCGGAGCGACGCTATCCTGGTCGGCCGCGGCACCGTCCTCGCCGACAATCCCAACCTCACCTGCCGCCTGCCCGGCATGTCTTGCCACTCGCCGGTACGCGTGGTGCTGGATCGGCGTCTGCGCACGCCGCCCGATTCGCAGATCTTCGACGATGTCATGGTGCCAGTTTGGCTCGTCTGCGCCGCCGGCGAATCTCATCCCAATGCCACGGCCTTGCAGGAACGCGGCGCCGAGATGGTCCCGGTCCCGGTCGATGCCGACGGAATGCTCGCCCTTCAACACGCTCTGGAGAAGCTCGCCGAACGCGGCATCACAAGCGTGCTGCTCGAAGGCGGCCCACAGATGTCGCGCGCCTTTCTCGACGCCGATCTCGTTGACGAAGCAGTGGTCTATCAGGGGATGCGACCGGCGGGCGAGGGTGCGTTGATGCCGTTCGCCAGCGACGGACTCGACCGGCTCACCGCAAGCGGCGATTTTCAGCAAATTCGTTCACGTACGTTCGGGCCCGACCGGATGACGTGGTGGCGGCGGAATCGTAAATGTTCACTGGCCTTGTCAGCGGCATAGGCACACTTGTCGAGCGGGCCGGCGCGCGCTTCAGCATCGCCTCCCCATTCAAGCGCAAGAGCCTGGAGGAAGGCGCGTCGCTCGCTTGCGACGGCTGCTGCCTCACGCTCGTCGATGTCGGCAAGGCAAAACAAGGCGCGGTTTTCACGGTCGAGGCCTCCAACGAGACAATGGCCCGTACCACGCTCGGCGACTGGCAGGTAGGGCGCCGCATCAATCTGGAACGCGCCCTGACCTTGGGCGATGCGCTGGGCGGCCATCTCGTCACCGGGCATATCGACGGGCGAGCCAGAATCTTTGCCTC
Organism: Methyloceanibacter sp.; assembly: GCA_035557335.1. Classification (GTDB taxonomy): domain Bacteria; phylum Pseudomonadota; class Alphaproteobacteria; order Rhizobiales; family Methyloligellaceae; genus Methyloceanibacter. The sequence continues at coordinate 4,926 of DATMDY010000089.1, read as the reverse complement.
CGCCGTCGATGGCGACAGCGTCAGATTCGTGCTGGAGGCGCCTTCCGACCTGGCCCGCCTTATCGCCCCGAAAGGCGCAGTGGCGCTCAACGGCGTGTCGCTCACCGTTAACGATGTCGAGGGCCTCCGCTTCGGCGTGAACATAATCCCCTACACTCTGTCGCACACGACATGGGGAGACCTTGGCCCCGGCGATCTGGTAAACCTTGAAGTCGATATTCTGGCGCGCTACGTCGCACGCTTGGCGCAACATGAAGGCCGCATCCCGTGACTGCTCTGAGCAAGACATCGGGCGAGACCCGTCACCATCAGTTCCTCTCGCCCATCGAGGAGGTGATCGAGGACGCGCGCAACGGCCGCATGTTCATCCTGGTCGATGCCGAGGAGCGTGAGAACGAGGGTGACCTCATCATCCCTGCGCAGATGGCCACGCCCGACGCCATCAACTTCATGGCCAAGCATGGCCGAGGGCTGATCTGCCTCGCGCTCACGCCTGAGCGCACCAAGCAACTGCATCTCGAGCTGATGTCGCGCTCGAACCGCTCGCGGCACTCGACCGCCTTCACCGTGTCGATCGAGGCGCGGGAAGGGGTGTCGACCGGCATCTCGGCGCATGACCGCGCGCACACCATCTCCGTCGCCATCGATCCGACCAAGGATTTTCGCGACATCATGACTCCCGGCCATGTGTTTCCGCTGGTAGCCAAGGACGGTGGCGTGCTGGTGCGCGCCGGCCATACCGAGGCGGCGGTGGACCTCGCGCGCCTTGCCGGTCTCTATCCGGCGGCGGTGATCTGCGAGATCATGAACGACGACGGTACCATGGCGCGGCTACCCGACCTGATCGCCTTCGCGGAGGCGCATGGGCTCAAGATCGGCACCATCGCCGACCTGATCGCCTACCGGCTGCGCTACGACCATCTGGTCAAGGTGGTGGCCGAGACCAAGCTTGACAGCGCCTATGGTGGTGCCTTCGACCTCAAAGTCTATGCCACTACAGTCGATCCAGCCGAGCATGTGGCGCTGGTCAAGGGTGACGTCGCCTCCGGCGGGCCTGTGCTGGTGCGCGTCCATGCCATGAACACGCTTGACGACGTGTTCGCTTCCGGAGGCCATCGCGAGACCCTGGTGCACAAGGCCATGGACATTATCGGGACCGAGGGGCGCGGCGTGATCGTGCTGATCCGCGAGTCGCGGCCCGATGCCATCTCCGCGCGGCTTGGGACGGAAGCAGGGGGCCAGCAGCGCCTGATTGAATACGGCATCGGCGCCCAGATCCTGCTCGACCTCGGCGTGCGCGAGATGTTGCTGCTCTCGAACTCTCCGGCGCGCAAGATCGTTGGGCTTGAAGGCTATGGCTTGAAGGTGGCCGGCCACCGGAGCTTGGAGTAGAGGATGGCCCGTAAAGGCCCACGCTCTGTCCTCATCATCGAGGCGCGCTTCTATGAGGACATCGCCGACGAGCTTGCGCGCGGCGCCATCGCCGAGCTCGACTCCCATCAGATGGCCTATGAGCGGCTGGCCGTGCCGGGCTCGCTGGAAATCGCGCTCGCGCTCAGCCTCGCGCTCGCCAACGGCTTTGTCGGCCGCGCCGGGCGGCACCGCGGCTGCATCGCGCTTGGCTGCGTGATCCGCGGCGAAACAACCCATTACGACATCGTGGCGCGGGAATCGGCAGCCGGCTTGCATCAGCTCGCCGTGCAGCATGCCGTGCCGATCGGCTTCGGCATCCTGACCTGCGACAGCCGCGAGCAGGCCTGGGAACGGGCAAGCGTCGACGGACGCAACAAAGGCGGCGACGCCGCGCGCGCCTGTCTCACATTGATGCAGCTCGAGCAGCATTTCTCCTCGGCGAGCCGGCGCTAGCCGCATGGCTGGACCCGCCAAACCTCAAAATCGCGCCGCCTCGCGCAGCGCCGCGCGCATCGCCGCGGTGCAGGCCCTCTATCAGATGGATATGACCGGCATCGACCTCACCGACGTGATTGCCGAGTTTGAGGCCTATCGCCTCGGCAAGCAGATCGAGGACTGCCAATACGCGGACGCGGAGGCTGCCTTTTTCCGCGACCTGATCGAAGGCGTGGTGCGGGAGCAGCTCGAGATCGATCCCTTGATCGACCAGCAACTGGCGGAGGGCTGGCGGCTGACTCGCGTCGATTCGATCCTCCGCGCCATCTTGCGGGCGGGCGTTTATGAGCTGATGTTCCGCGACGACGTGCCGGCGCGCGTAGTGATCACTGAGTATGTCGATATCGCGCACGCGTTCTTCGCCGGTGATGAGCCGAAGGTGGTGAACGGCGTCCTCGATAGGCTCGGCCACAAGATCAGGCCGCATAAATTCGCCGCGCAAGGCTCCGCCGATGGTTGACGATGTGGAACGCGCCGGGGGAAAGAAGCTTGGCGAGTTCGACATCATCGCGCGCTATTTTGCGCCGCTTGCCACCGACAAGGCGGCGCTCGGCTTGCGCGACGACGCTGCGGTGCTGCTCATCTCGGAGGGTTATGAGCTGGTCGCCACCTGCGACACGCTGGTCGAAGGCGTTCATTTCTTGCCCGGCGATCCGCCCGACTCCATCGGTTACAAGGCCCTTTCGGTCAATCTCTCGGACCTCACCGCCAAGGGCGCGCGCGGCTACGCTTATCTCCTGTCGCTGGCAGTGCCGCGCGACACATCTCCCGCCTGGTTCGAAGGCTTTGCCTCGGGGCTGCGCACACTGCAAGAGGAGACCGGTATCGCTCTGGTCGGCGGCGACACCACGGCTTCGCCAGGCCCTTTGACCGTCACCATCACGGCGCTCGGCCTCGTGACGCACGGCCATGCCGTGTTGCGGCACGGGGCGAAAGCGAATGATCGGCTCTATGTCAGCGGCACGATCGGCGATGCGTATCTCGGGCTTCGTCTGCTCAAGGAGCCTGAACTCGCACGGTCCTGGAACTTATCGGCCGAGGACGTGGACTTTCTCGTGGGCCGTTATCGGCGGCCTCAACCGCGCACCGGCCTCGTGTTGCTGATCCGCAATTTCGCGCAAGCCGCCATCGACGTGTCGGACGGGCTGGTTCTCGATACCGAAAAGCTGGCCAAGGTCTCCCATGCCGGCGCGGTGATCGAGACTTCACGCGTGCCGTTCTCGCCCGCGGCACAAAAGGCGCTCACCCGCGCGCCTGAACTGCTCGAAGACCTGATTACCGCCGGCGACGATTACGAAATCGTGGCGGCGGTGCCGGAGACGAGCGCTGCCGATTTCGAGGTGGAAGCTAAAGCTAAGGGCACGAGCCTCACCATGTTCGGCCGCATCGAAGGAGGGGGAGACAAAATTCGCGTGATCGGCCCCGATGGCGCCCCTGTCACGCTCGCGCGTAAGGGCTTCTCCCATTTTTAGGGGATTTTGCCGCACCGATACTAATGGGTTTGGACACAGACCGTCTGTTGCGTCCTGCCCATAACTTTGGCATTTTCCGCCCCACTTGGGCAGCCACTCACGGGGGCAAGAGGGCAGGCGCTTAGAGACGTGCCTCGCCTGTCGTAGCCTGCATTCCCCCACATTCCAAACCGAGCCGACCGGAGATAGTCCGACATGACCTGGGTTCTTTATCTGATTATTGCTTGCGGGGCGCTGTCGATCGCCTATGGCATCGCGACGACCAAGGCGGTTCTCGCCTCAGACCCCGGCACGCCCCGCATGCAGGAGATCGCCTTGGCGATCCAGGAAGGGGCGCAAGCCTATCTCGCCCGGCAATACACCACGATCGCCATTGTTGGCGTGGTGATCTTTTTCATCATCGCTTATCTGCTCGGCATTCCGCAGGCAATCGGCTTTGCCGTCGGCGCGGTGCTGTCGGGCGCCGCCGGTTATATCGGCATGCATGTCTCGGTGCGCGCCAATGTCCGTACCGCGCAAGCCGCAACCAAGGGGCTCGCCCAAGGCTTGAGCCTCGCGTTCCGGGCCGGCGCCGTCACCGGCCTGCTGGTGGCCGGCCTCGCCCTGCTTGGCGTCTCGGTCTATTTCCTGATCCTTACCCAGTTCGCAGGGTTCAGCCCCACCTCGCGCACGGTCATCGACGCGCTGGTGTCGCTCGGCTTCGGCGCGTCGCTGATCTCCATCTTCGCCCGTCTCGGCGGCGGCATCTTCACCAAGGGCGCCGATGTCGGCGGCGATCTCGTCGGCAAAGTCGAGGCCGGCATTCCCGAGGACGATCCGCGCAACCCGGCCACCATCGCCGACAATGTCGGAGACAATGTCGGGGATTGCGCCGGCATGGCCGCAGATTTGTTCGAAACCTACGTGGTGACCGTCGTCGCTACCATGGTGCTTGCGTCGATTTACTTCGTCGGCGTCAGCGAGGCTCGCGCGCTGCAGATGATGATCTACCCGCTCGCCATCGGCGCGGTCTGCGTCATCACTTCGATCATCGGCACGTATTTCGTGCGGCTTGGGCCGAGCCAGTCGATCATGGGTGCGCTCTACAAGGGCGTGATTGCCACCGCCGTGCTGTCGCTGATTCTGCTATGGCCGCTGACTGCCTGGCTGGTCGGCATGGATACTGCCATGCAGGTCGGGGATGTGACCTATACCGGCTGGTCGCTTTATCTGTGCGGCGTGGTCGGACTGATCGTTACCGCGCTGATCATCGTCATTACCGAGTATTACACCGGTACGAACTTCCGCCCCGTGCACTCGATCGCCAGGGCCTCCGTCACCGGCCACGGCACCAATGTCATCCAGGGTCTCGCCGTGTCGCTGGAAGCAACGGCGCTACCGGCGCTGGTGATCGCCGCCGGCATCATCGCCAGCTACATCCTGGCCGGAACCTTCGGCATCGCCATCGCCGTCACCACCATGCTGGCGTTGGCCGGCATGATCGTGGCGCTCGACGCCTTCGGACCCGTGACCGACAATGCCGGCGGCATTGCCGAGATGGCGGGCC
>DATMDY010000088.1:0-3814 GCA_035557335.1 Methyloceanibacter sp. | reverse complement strand
GAACGTGAATATCCGCCAATACACCTTCATCCAGTCGCCGGGGCCGCATAACGTGCTCGGCAAGTTCAAGTTCAATTTCCCGAACAAGCACGCCGTCTATATGCACGACACGCCGCAGCGCGAGCTGTTCGCCGAGACGGTTCGCACTCTGAGCCATGGCTGCATCCGCGTGCACCAGCCCGACCGCTTCGCCACGCTGCTGCTGGCCGAGGACAAAGGCTGGTCGGCGGAGCAGGTGTTCACAATGCTCGACGGGGGCAACAGCACGGTGAAGCTCAACCGGTCGATACCGGTGCATCTCACCTATTTCACCGCCGTGGCCGACGAGCGGGGCGGTGTGCGGACCTATGCCGATATCTACGGACTTGACGGCCCCATGGCGCAGGCGCTGTTCGGGAGCGCCGCGGCCAGCTTCCCCGCACCGCCGCAGCCTGCCGCCTCGGTGGTTTCCCAAGACCAAAGACAGCAGCCGTCCAGGAGAGCCTCAGGCGATCCCATCGCGGCGTTCGGCGGCGCCATCTCCGGCCTGTTCGGCAACTAGGCGGATACGCCTGCGCTACTCTGTTCGAGTGCCGCGAGGACCGAGCGAGCCAATTCGGTGAGAGAAGGATCGCGCGCGCCCATCACCAGCACGATGTCGCCGGGGCGTGCCTGTTCGGCAATTTTTGCGATCAGCCAATCGCGCGACGAGGCGAATTCGGCCGTTGTCCCGCGGGCGGCGATCTCGGCCACGATGTCGGCGGCGGAAAAGTCGCGCGTGGCCGTGCCGCCGGCATAAAATACCTCGAGCATCCACAGGCGATCTTCGGGCTTAAGCTCGCGGGCGAAGGTGGCGACGAAATCGGGACGCAGAAAGCGGGTCGGGCCGTAGCCGTGCGGCTGATAGATGGCGAGCACGCGCTTGGCGCGGAGATGCGCGGTCCTGATCGCGGCGGCGATCTTGTCGGCATTGTGGGCGAAATCGTCAACCACCTCGACGCCGCCAGTTTGTCCCACCGTCTGGAAGCGCCGGCTGATGCCGCTGAAGCGCGCCAGCGGCGCGACCATTTCAGCTAGTGGCACGCCAACGGTATGGCACACGGCAATCGCCGCCAGCGCGTTCATGACATTGTGCTCACCTGGCACCGGCAGCTCGAATTCTGTGTCCTCCACCCGGAAACGGCTGGACGAAGCGCGAAGCTTGACGTCCAGCCCCCGAATGCTGGCACGGGGCGTGAGACCAAATCTAAGCGCACCGCCGGCGAAGGCGTCGAGATTTTCCGCGTCCCCCACCACTAAGGCCTCGCGAGCGCGGGCGCGCAGCACCTGGAACATGACGGCGACATCGGCCATCTCCTTGTGATCGCGCTGAAGATTGAGGATCACGCCGATGGCCGGTGCGTAGCGGATGAGCGAGCCGTCGCTCTCGTCGGCCTCGACCACGAGAAGATCGGAGCTTCCGGCATAGGCGTTTCCCGGCAGTTCTTCGGCCTGCAGCAGCGGAAGATCGCCGCCGGTGATGACGGACGGGTCGCGCCCCGCCCCGCGCAGGATCTCGAAAATCATGGCGGTCACCGTGGACTTGCCGCTGGTGCCGGTCACGGCGATGGAGCGATAGGTCGACACGAAATGCGCGAGCAGCTCGGAGCGATGGACGATCGGCAAGTCCTTCGCCACCGCCGCGGCATAATCGGGAACGTGCTCCTCGACCGCGGTTGACACGATAAGCGCGGCGCAATCTGGGCCGATGAAGCTGCCGTCCTGCGGCAGCACTTCGATGCCAAGTCCCTCGAGCTGGGCCTTGAGCACGCCGCGCTCGCCATGATCGAAGGCGCGGTCGCTGCCGCTGGCGCGTCCGCCGGTCATAACTTGGAACTGCGCAAGCGCGCTCATGCCCGATCCGCCGAGCCCGGCATAATGGAAGCGCCCTTCGCCACCAGGATCGGGAAGGGTGCGCGTAGCCGGCGCGGCGATCAGCACGAAATCGCCTTCGCGCATGTGGGCGAAGAGTTCGCACACGTCGCCATTGGATAGGCGCACGCAGCCGTGCGACATCGGACGCCCGAGCAGGCCTTCGTGGTTGGTGCCGTGGAGGTAGATGAAGCGCTCAAGCGAATCGTAACCGGGTCCGCGATTGACCCCATCCTCCAGTCCGTCGAGGGTGAGGATGCGGGTGAGGATGAGATCGTTGTCGCACGACTCGCCACGCCAGGTCGCGCCGGTCGGTTCGCGCGAGGCGAACACCGTGCCTCGAGGAGCATCCGCGCCGATGCGCTGCTTGACGCGATGCCAGCCCGGTGGCGTGCGGTAGGAACCGTCCTCGCCGCCGATCCCGGCGCGCGCGGTCGACACCGGCCACGCGGCGACGGCGTTGCCTTCTTCGAGCCACACCGCCATCTGGCGCTCGACATCGACCACGAGTAGGCGCTGAGGCAGCTCAACCGGTGCACCCGGCCGGGACAGGGCCCCACGCGCCAGATCGAAAGCGCGGCCGGCCAATATGGAATCGAGGGGAGAGGTCACGGGGTGCAGTTTGCCATATCGGGCGCGCCCGCCGTTACCCTCTTATTTGGACCCGTCAGAACAGCGGCCCGCCATAAGGGTAGTAATATTTCCAGTAGCGGTACTGGTAAGGGCGCCAATAGGGACGGTTGGTCCAGCCGTGGCGGTCATAGCGGCGAATCCGGCGCTTCGTCTCGATCGACCGGCGCTTGATCTCTTCGGTCCCACTACTCAGGGCACGGTGTGCCGCCGCGTGATCGCCGAGGATCAGCGGGAGCGCCGAAGCCGATCCCGGCGCGACCAAAAGCAGGCCGGCGAAAAGCGTAAGGGCAAGAACGAGACGCATGGGGACCAACCTTTAGACCATTTTGTAACTCTAAACAGCCCATATAGTTCACAGCCACACCGAGGCGGTGAGCAAGATCAGGATTTCACCGATCTGCTCAAGCGCGCCCAACACGTCGCCGGTCTGGCCTCCGATCTGCCGCTTGCAGAGCCACGCCATTATACCCATCGCCGCCGCGAGCAGCAGTACCGCGATGAGTGCGCCGATCGGCCCGAGGCACAGGCCAAGTGCGCCTAGACCGAGCAGGGCACTGGCGATGACGCTTGCTTGTGGCGGGCGCCCGGCTTCCGCAGCGAGCCCGTCTTGCCGTGCGCTCGGCACCAGCCACATGAACAGCGGCAGCATGGCGCGTGCCCCGGCATGCGCCGCGATCAAGGCCGGCGCGACCAGCGCAGGCTCGGCGAGACTGGAGATGGCGGCCGCGCGCAACAAGATCGACAAGACCAGCGCCGACACACCGAACGCACCGGTCCGGCTGTCGCGCATGATCTCCAGCTTGCGTTCCCGCGTCCTGCCGCCGCCGAAGCCGTCGGCAGTATCGGCTAGGCCATCTTCATGCAGCGCGCCGGTGGCGGTAAGCGTGGCGCCAACCGTAAGCAGGGCGACGACGAAGGGGTGAAAGCCGATTATGTAACCGAGCCAGTAGATGAGCGCGGCAAAGGCTCCGATCAGCGCGCCTACCACCGGAAACGTCCATGCCGCCCGCGCGATCTCGCTGCGGAACTCCGGTGCGGCATGGGGCAACGGCAGGCACGTCAAGAAGGCTAGTCCGGTCTTGAGGTCCGTGCTAAGGCCGCTGATCGAGGCGACGGTCGCCATTTCCCCCTCCTCGATGCCGCTTCTTTGGAGCAGCTTTGAACGAATCACTGGACTTCCCGACAGTGCCGGCGAGTCTACGCTGAAATGACGCGCTTTGCTTCCCTCGACGATTTGCGAACGGCCTGCCTCGATCTGCCTGCCGGCGATCCTGAGGCTGCGGCCAAGGTG
>DATMDY010000087.1:0-9301 GCA_035557335.1 Methyloceanibacter sp. | reverse complement strand
GACCAGCCCTGCGAGGCGTGCAACGGCAATCGCCTCAAGCCGCAGGCGCTGGCGGTGAAGATCGCCGGTAAGCATATCGGCGAGGTCACCGAGATGTCGATCCGCGAGGCGCATCGCTGGTTCGACACGCTGCCCGCCAAGCTCACGCCCAAGCAGAACGAGATCGCTGCGCGCATCCTGAAAGAGATCCGCGAGCGGCTGAATTTCCTCAACGATGTCGGGCTCGATTATCTGACGCTGTCGCGCGAGAGCGGGTCGCTGTCGGGCGGCGAGAGCCAGCGCATCCGGCTTGCCTCGCAGATCGGCTCGGGGCTGACCGGCGTGCTCTATGTGCTGGACGAGCCGTCGATCGGGCTGCATCAGCGCGACAATGCACGGCTCCTTGCCACGCTCAAATCGCTGCGCGACATGGGCAACTCCGTGCTCGTGGTCGAGCATGACGAGGAGGCGATCCTCACCGCCGATCACGTGGTGGACATGGGCCCCGGCGCCGGCATTCATGGCGGCGAGGTGGTGGCGCAAGGCACGCCGGAAGAGATCATGGCCGCGCCCGCCAGCCTCACCGGGCAATATCTGACCGGCTTCAAGCAGATCGCTTCCCCCAAGGAGCGGCGCAAGCCGACACGCGGCCGCCGCCTCACGGTCAAAGGCGCACGCGAGAACAACCTCAAGGACATCACCGTCGATATTCCGCTCGGCCTGTTCACCTGCGTCACCGGCGTCTCGGGCGGCGGCAAATCCACCTTCCTCATCGAGACGCTCTACCGCGCCGTCGCCCGCAAGCTCACATCCGCGCGCGACATCCCCGGCGAGCACGCGGCAATCGAAGGCATCGAGCTGCTCGACAAGGTCATCGACATCGACCAGTCGCCGATCGGGCGCACGCCGCGCTCCAACCCCGCGACCTATACCGGCGCCTTCACCCCCATCCGCGAATGGTTCGCCGAGCTGCCCGAGGCCAAGGCGCGCGGCTACAAGCCCGGGCGCTTCTCCTTCAACGTCAAGGGCGGGCGCTGCGAGGCCTGCCAGGGCGACGGCGTGATCAAGATCGAGATGCATTTCCTGCCCGACATCTACGTCACCTGCGACGTGTGCAAAGGCGCCCGCTATAACCGCGAGACGCTGGAGGTGAAGTTCAAGGACAAGTCGATCGCCGACATTCTCGACATGACGGTCGAGGAAGCTGCCGATTTGTTCAAGGCGGTGCCGGCGATCCGCGACAAGCTCGAGACGCTGAAGCGCGTCGGCCTCGGCTATATCCATGTCGGCCAGCAGGCGACCACGCTGTCAGGCGGCGAGGCGCAGCGCATCAAGCTGTCGAAGGAACTGTCGAAGCGCGCCACCGGCCGCACGCTCTACATTCTCGACGAGCCCACCACCGGCCTGCATTTTCACGACGTGGCCAAGCTGCTCGACGTGCTGCACGAGCTGGTGGACCAGGGCAACACCGTGGTGGTGATCGAGCACAATCTCGAAGTGATCAAGACCGCCGACTGGATCGTGGATCTCGGCCCTGAAGGCGGCGATGCCGGCGGCCATGTGGTCGCCATCGGCACGCCCGAGGAGATCGCCGCCAACCCCGCGAGCTACACCGGCCACTATCTCAAGCAGGTCCTGAAGCGCCGCACCGCCGCCAAACGTGCCGCGCAAGCGGCTGAGTGATGCACGACTCATGACGCTCAGAATTGAATCATCCGCTCCATGTCCCACACCTAGGCGCAACTCGGAGAGACATTCCATATGACCAGCCGCATCGTCATTGTCTTGATCCTGCTCGGCCTGCTTCTCCCGCGGCCCGGTCTGGCCGAGGCGGCCAAGCCCTCCTCTGTAGCCCTGCTCGAAAGCTTCTGGCGCGACGTCTGGGCGGCGAAGAACCCCGACGCCGTCGACAAATACGTGACGGAGGATTTCGTCATCACCTCCGGCGGCAAGGACATCCGCACGCGCGCCGCGTTCAAGAGCTGGCTCGCCGATTTCCAGTCCAAAATCGCGGACATGGACTTCAAGGTGCTCGAGACCTTCCAGAATGAGGATGGCAGCCGCGTCGTGTCGCGCCTGAAGGTCACCGGCAAGAACAACGGCCTGTTCGGGCTCCCGCCGGACCAGAAGCCGTTCGTGCTGACCGCGACCGCGATCTGGGCGGTCACGCCCGATGGGCGGCTCGCGCATAACTGGGTCGAGCGCAATGCCTGGGAGGTTTACAGTCAGCTTACTGAATAAGGCGTCAGACCGCCGACCGGCTTGGGAGACTTGCCCTCGGGCTTGACCCGAGGGTCGCCCCCAACCAAGCGAGCTACACCGGCCAACTATCTCAAGCAGATCCTGAAACGCCGCCCCGCCGCCAAACGCCCCGCCCAAACCGCGACCGAGGCAGCGGAGTGAGGCAAGTGGTGAGACTACATCCAAATCGCCTGATATTGGACATCCCGAATCCTCTTTAAATTCTTTCGCCCGATATATTCGATGCTCAAGATCTTAAAGTCAGGTGCCTCCGCAAGCTCCCCTATCGTAGAAATCCCCGCATCCTTGAGCCGCGTTATCTTGTCCTCTGTAAGCCCATAGGGATACGCTCTTGATTTGGCTAGCAGATCGACCGGCAATTTAAGCACTCTCAGATCGCCCCCTTCGGTCAATTCCGGCATCTGCATGCCAGAAATTCGGGGATTGAGGCTATGCACCTCTGCCACGTCTTTTGTGGAAAGCCACGTTTGGGACTGGTCAAGCGTTAGGCGTCTTCCGACAGTTGCGTCTAACAGGTTGCAAAGGTTTACCGCGAATACAGCGCCACGACCTCCCGACTTCATGGCCCGGGAGGCTTCTCTTTTTCCTATAAACCCCGCATATTCGAGTATTTCGAATACCTTCGCGAATCTTTGCATTATCTCTCGATGAATCAGTACGTAACTAGTATTCCTTTCGGCACATATCTCAAAAAGGAATCGCCCTATTTCCTCCGTGAGCGGAATTAATGGCTCGTACATTCCAAGCTTTGGGGCCACTTCTTCGAGTAGCGGCCAATAGTAGTTGCTCGCCATACCCAAAAAGCAATCAGTGATCTCTGGATATCCGACACCCCGTTTTTCTTCAAGCAAGTTGCACGTAAAAATGAACGCTCGCATGTTACCGCAAACCGCTCGACCAAATAACAGCGCAAACAACCTTTGATCAATACTACGCGATTTTGAAACACGAGAAAGTAATTCTACATATCGCGCCCCCATAACCTGTAGGAAGCAGTTTACATAATCCTTCTTTCTCTCGTCCCTGTTGATATCAATTACACTTGCATCGTTATAAACATCGAACCTTATTCCGAATTTTGTAACCCCCGGGTAGATTGATGCTTTGCAGGAGACGGCACTCGTCGAAACAGTCCTAAATATATCAAAGAACTCGCTTTGGGGGTGTTCACGGCCAATGTGGGCCGCATCGTCGAGTAACAAAACTATACGCATATCCATTTGCGACGCGAGTTCTTGTAGATTGAGGTGTAACTCAGAAATGTTTTCAGTCGAAACAAAAGTGGCACCCACCTTTTGCTCTCGAAGCTCCGCTTCGATCTTCTCGGACAAAATCTTACAAAAATGTCTGTCGTATTCGGATCCTTCCGCCCTTAACAGAGGAAGGTATCGAAGGCTCAAGTATACGGGGAAGACTAATCCCTTCAGGGCTCGGCGTAGCCGCAAATAGGCCTCGATCAGGAAGGCGCTCTTCCCGCTGCCCCGACCACCGCGTAGCAACACCGGCCCATGAGCCATGAGCTTGCGAATAATATGTTCATCAGACGTGGTGAACTTATGAAGCTCGTCAAATCTATCTAGCGGACACTCTTCCGCTGCAAGAATCAGTACTTGCTCTTGATGGCCGAAAAGGGCGTCTGCAGCGTCAGACATCAGAGAGTTCCTTGGCAGATTCATAAGCCGCAATTGCCTGCGCACGCGGAAGACAATCAATAGAATCGGCTACAAAATGAGAGATCAACGACATCTGGACAAGGATATCGAGCGTTTGTCTCAAAGCCTCATCCGCAGTAAGGGCGTCGAAAGGTGATACTCGCATCATCAGATAGTCCCCGTGCAAACCTTTCGAGAACAACGAATATAATTGCATTGCTTGTCCTTTGTACCGGGCAAACAACGCATGCGGTGCGTGGGAGGAAAACGGAGTAACGTCTACTAGCAGTCCGTTGTCCTGAATATAATCAAGCATCTCAACCGTCGCTGAGGCCCAGAATATGTCAATGCAATAATCTGAAAATAATGCCCTGCTAACAGCATCGGGCTTAACGGTAGGTGCCCAAATATCTGGCTCGGGTCTCTCTCGAGGAACAACGTCTCCTTGCCAACTCATTGAGTGTTTCTGTGGTAGGTTTGGATCGTAGTTCTGATGTGCTGCGAACCTCGATACCGCTGCACCCCGAAATTTATCAATTCGGATCAATAGCGCGGCGAATACGCATTCTAAAAGAGAGCGTCCCAGGAATGGTGCCACCACCAACTTGTCAGTCGACTTGCTTCTAATTGCTTTAATCGCAAGCTTGCTAAGAGAAGTTACATGCGTCCTGAGATTTTGAAGTTCGACCGCGGCAACTGAAGTTGCGCTGGCTGAAAAGCAGCTAAGCCGACTAAATCTTTGGACACTTGCGCTCATCGCTCTTCAAAATAGCACAAACCCACGCGTGATCGAAATACGTGTAGGTAGGGGGTCGGCTTGCTCCGCAGAGCAAACTTATCCCCGCCCCCCAAACCGCGATTACACTCACCTCACCTCGTCCATCTGAAGGGCGCTTCGCGAGGCGAACGAGAGGCGGGACGAGGTGCGGCGCCCGCGGGTTCATGCACGCGGCATGAGCACTCGGGCGGTTCCGGAGCTCCTCCCGGACCCACTACGAGGTCCTGCCGGGAGCCGGCTGATCGCGTTTGAGGCGGCGTTCGAGCCGACCTTAAGCCTAAAGCGAGGCCCGGGGCCGGAGACGCCGCAAATGCCATGCGTGAGGGTTTCGCGGCTGTGGCGCATTTTTTGATGCGCTATCGCTTCGCTACTTGAGCGCATGTGGCGCGCCGAGAGGCGCTCGCGTGCCGCAAGGCACGAACCATTTACGGACCGCGTCTTTCGGCGCGCCATCCCCCTTCTTAGGGGGAAAGTTCTTTGACATGCCCTCGCGCGTCGCCGCGGCGAGGCGATGACTCATGTCCGAGGAGAACGTCACACGGAATGTTCGACCAGCGCCAGGTAGAGGGCGGCGAGGAAGCCTGCCGTGGTCGGCAGCACGATCAGCGACCCTGCCTCCTCGATCGCCTCGGGGATCATGGCGTGCGTCACCACGGCGAGCACGGCGCCGCCGGCTAAGGCTTCGGCAAACACGGTGATCAGCGGGTGCGCGCCGCCGATCAGCCCGTTGCCGATTGCGGCCGCCACCATGCCGGCCACCAGCACCGTCGACCACAGGCCGTAGATGGTCGGTATCCGAAAACCGGCCTTGCGCAGTGAGGCGGCGGAAGCCGCCGCCTCCGGGATGCCGCCGATGAACATGCCGAGCATCAGGGTCAGCGACATGGTGCGCCAGCCGTGAAAGGTCGAGCCGATGACCAGGCAGCCGGGGATGGTGTCGAGGATGTTGCCGAGAACGATGGGAATCCCGGCCCCGTGGCCGCCCTCGGCCAGGATCTTGTTGGCCTCGCGTTGCGTCAGGCGTTCCAGGCTGGAGCTGGCGATCGTCGCCCAGTTGGCGGCGCCTGGCGTGCCGGCGCTCAAATTGGTGAGCGCCCGGTCGTGGCTCAGCCGCTCCACCGCCCGAGCCAGCACCGGATCGCCCGCGACCAGACGCTCGAAGTCGTCGCGGCCGATCTCGAGCAATTCGACCTCGCCCGCCGACCGGGCCGTCGCCGTGCGTGCACCGCCGCTGAGCAGCGCCATCTCGCCGAACGCCTCGCCCTCGCCAAGGCTCGCGATGGGCCGGTCGCCTTCCAGGATTTCGACCTTGCCGCTGGCGACGATATAGAGGGCGTCGCCGGGATCGCCGGCATTGAACAGGATCTCCCCCGGCCCCAGCCGGCGGGTGCGCACGGAGGGGAGCAGCGCCCCGATCTCCTCGGGCGGAAGATGGCGCAGCAGGTCGCACCGTGACAGCAGCGCGATCACCTCCTTGATGTCACGCTCGTGATGCATCTGAGCGAATTCGCGAAAGCGCGTAGGGGAGCGGACGGCGGCGCCCATGTGATCGAGATAGCGGGAGACCACGCTGTAGATGGTCGCGCCGATGGCGAAGCCTGAGCCGACGAGCAACCAGGCGGCGCCGACGCCGAAGTCGAGCTGGAAAAGCTCGCGGGCTCCGTTGAAGGCGAGCTCGATCGCCAGGGCGCTGATCAGTCCGCCCGCGGCAAACGCCAGAATGCAGCCGAGCAGGCGTTTGGAGAGCGGGACATAGAGACCGAGCGCCACCCCGAGCATCGACGAGGAGGTGGTTGCCAGCCCGAGCAGCGCCGCGAGAACAACCATTTCCATCGATACCCCCCCGAAATGGGTCAACGGGCACCATTTCTGACATTTAAGCCCGCCAGAGTGAAGGTGGCACGTGAGCCATTTGCCCGGTACATAGAGCCCCGAGTCGAATCTGCCAGAGCCAGCCAGAATGACGATGCCCCCGCCCCCTGCCCCATACGAGGACCCCAAGGACTATCTGGAGGTGGCCAATGGTGCCAGCGACGCGGCGTGGAGCAGCTGGCTCGCCTTTCTCCTGCTGCTCACCTATGTGATCGTGACGCTCGCCAGCGTGAGCCACACGGCGCTCCTTCTCAACAGCCCGGTCAAGCTGCCCATCATCAATGCCGACATCCCCATCGTCGGCTTCTTCCAATACGCGCCTCTGCTGTTGCTGCTGGTTTACCTGTCGCTCCTCATCCAGCACGTCGTTCTGGCGCGGAAGTACCGCAAGTTCACCGACGCCATCGCCCCTTACGAGCTGGAGACGGGCAGCGAGCACCCGGCCCGTGAGCGCGTGCATTCCTACGTGTTCTCGCAGCTCATTGCGGGCCCGAGGGCAAATCTCATCACCAAGTTCATGATGCAGCTGATCGTGTACGTGACCTTCAGCATCCTGCCGATCGTCACGCTGCTCTATTTCCAGACCAAGTTCCTGCCCTATCACGACGTCTCGATCACCTATTGGCACAGGATCGCCGTGATCCTCGGCTTCGTGATGCTGATCCTGCTGACGCCGCTGATGCAGAACAAGCGCGCGGCGCCGCGCCGCTGGAACATCAAATACGGGCCGCAAGCCGAGGCCTGGGAGGCGTCCGGCACGCAGGTGATCCTGGTGCTGATCCTTCTGCCGCTTGTCCTCTTCTTCAGCTGGCTGATCGCCACGGTGCCGAACGAATGGATCGACCGGCGTCTGGGGTTCGTCGCGCCGGCAAGCGTGGGCGTGGGCGCACAGGAAGAGGCGAAGCTCCTGAACCCCATCGTGCGCCGCGTCATCTACGACAACGTGACGAACGGCGACAACAGGACGTGGTGGCGACGCTGGCTGCTGGCCTATCGCGTTCTCATTGTCGAGGACGCCGATCTCGGCACGGGCGGCGAGGCGAGCGCGGTGTTGCGCGAGCGCAATTTCCGCTTTGCCCTGCTCAACCGCTCCGATCTTCACCGCGCCGATCTGACCTGGGCCGATCTACGCGCCACGCAAATGTGGAAGTCGCTGGCCAAGGGCAAGCTCAAGGACGCGCAGCTTCAGGGCGCGTTCCTGAAAGAGGCCCAGCTTCAGGGTGCGCAGCTGCATTCGGCGCAGCTGCAAGGCGCCGATCTGAGCGGAGCGAACCTGCAAGGCGCCGAACTGAACTACGCCAATCTGCGAGGCGCCGATTTGCGGGGGGCTAAGCTGCAAGGCGCCGACCTCACCGGCGCGAATTTGCAAGGCGCCGATCTTAAGGAGGCGCAGCTTCAGGGCGCCAATCTGACCGGCGCCAAGCTGCAGGGCGCCGAGTTGACCGCGGCGGCGATCTGGCTCGCCAAATACCCGCCCGACCTTGCCGAGCAATCGCCTGGGCCCTTGGGGCTTGGAGAACTCGGCATGACGCCGCTGACGCCCGAAGCCAAGGTGCAATTGAAGCAGACCCTCAGCGCCGGCATCACCGATCCCGCTCTGCTTTCGGTGGTGTTGTCCCGCCTCGATGGCATTCTGCGCGACGAGCCGCCAAATTGGGACGATGCCAACGACTGGACGGTGTTCACCGGCACGGCGAAAGACCCCTCGCCCCGCGTTCTCGCTAGCTTCCATGCCGCCTTGGCCTGTAACGACAGCGAGGGCACCATAGCCAATCGCATGGCCATGCGCGCCATAGAGATCGAGCCGGAGCGTTTGCAGGACGGCTACGCCAAGGCATTCGCGCGCGCGCTGCTCGACAAATCCTGCAAAGGCGGGCAGGCCCTGACCAAAGAGGCGCGCGCCTCGCTCAAGGCCCTCATCGCCGCGCCGGAGTGAGGGGGTGATCGTGGGCCCAGGCCCTGAAGGCGGCTGCGCAGGCGGCAACCCCGACGCTGCGCTCTTCCGAGGCGCTACCGCTTCGCGACTTGAGGGCCTGAGCGGACGGCGCTCCAGACGCCCGAGCAGACACCGGAGGGTCCGGTCCCATTCCACTTCCCGTAGCCTTTAGCCCGCGTGAACCGTCCGATCCCTTCGGCCTTGCGCGGGCCGGCCACGCCATTCATTCGGGCCTGGCCGGAGCCGGACACGAGGCCGGCAATGTGGATCGGACGCATCACGAATTTTCCGCTCGTCGAGGCGATTTTGCCGCCGCTGATGGCGAGGCCGACCTTGATCGTCCCGCAATGGCCGTTGGTCGTCACCATGAACATGTTCCAGCTACCGTCGAATGAGGCCGCATTCGCGGGCGGCGTGGAACAAAGGATTGCGAAAGCGGCGGCCGATAGAGCCAAGGCGCACATCCGATAGCCATTCATGGGAGTCCTCATCGTTGCGTTGTCCTGCTTCTCACATCGAGCTGTCCTGGGCGGTGTAGCCACTCGTTCCGATTCGGAACATAGCGGACAAAGCTCGCGGACAAAACTTCTCCCCGCAGGTACACTACGTTGCATCGTCGTGAAGGAGATGAAGATGAAAAGCGTGCTTGCTCTGTTCGCCCTTGCAATGGGCCTCATACTCGGTCACGGCCAGGCTTTGGCGGAGGACGCCGCGCCGGTCTCGCAGACCGCGCCGGTCCCCGATCTCGCCGGCACATGGACCGGCCCTTTCAAGGTGATCCGAGCGCACGGCGTCAGCGAAGGCACGCTCACGCTGCGCGTG
>DATMDY010000086.1:0-4840 GCA_035557335.1 Methyloceanibacter sp. | reverse complement strand
CAGGCAAGTTCCGTCACCGCCCGCTTCGCCCGCTCGGTGCCGAGCGCGCTCGCATAGGCGTTCCAGCCATTCTCCCAGCAGGAGATGTCGCCGGTATCGTATCCGGCCAGCCAGCATCTGAAGCCCGTGCCGACCAGCCATTCCGCACCGCTAAGCGGAGGAACGTAAATCCGCCGGTCCTCTTTGCCCCAGACTTGCTTGTCGATCTTCTTGTAGAAGCTCATCTCAGTCCCCTCATGAGCTCGGGCCGTCGTCGAAGCCCACTTTGTCCACGAGTTCGCTCGCCGTCTTGCGTAGGCCCGCAATCTCTTCGAGCGAGATCGGGTCGGCCTTGAATGTGCCCCAGGACTGGACGAGCTCAGACGCCGGGACACCCTCCTTCACCGGATATTCGTAGTTCACCTCGGCATACATCTCCTGGCCTTTGTCTGACGCCAGGAATTCGACCAGCTTGACCCCGTTGACTTTGTGCGGGGCATACTTCGCCAGCACCGCGCCTGAGACATTTATATGCGTGCCGCGATCGGCCGAATTGGGAAACAAGATGTTGACCGACTCGGCCCAGGCCTTCTGCTCGGGCTCCTTCTCATCGTTCAGCATGGCGCCCATGTAATAGGTGTTGCCGAGCGCGAGGTCGCATTCGCCGGCATAGACGCCCTTGACCTGGAGCCTGTCGTTACCCGCGGGCTTGCGCGCGAGATTAGCCTTCACGCCCTTGAGCCACTCTTCGGTCCATTCTTCGCCGTGCGCGGCAATCATGGAGGCAATCAGCGCGACATTGTAGGGATGCTGACCCGAGCGCGTGCAGATCTTGCCGCGCCATTTCGGATCGGCGAGTTCCTCGTAGGTGATCGTGTCCTGCTTCACGCGGTTCTTCGAGGCATAGATCACACGGGCGCGGCGGGTAAGTCCGATCCATTCGTCGTCTTTCGCGCGATAGGCTTGCGGCACCGCCGCGTCGACCGCTTCCGACTGGACAGGCTGGGCAATGCCCGCCGTCTTGGCCTGAGTGAGATTGCCGATGTCCACGGTCAGCAGCACGTCGGCGGGGCTATTGCGCCCTTCCGCCTGGATGCGTTCGATCAAGCCCTTCTCGGCGAAGATCACATTGACCTTGATGCCGGTCTCGTCGGTGAACTCCTTGAGCAGGGGCTCGATGAGATAAGGCTGGCGATAGGAATAGACATTGACCTCGCCGGAATCGGCGGCCTGAGCAGGTGTGGCAAGGGCAGGGATGATGAGCGCAAGCGCCGAAGCGCGCGCGAAGCAAAGCGGCATCCGAATTCCTCCAATGGCCGAGGTTCAAGGCCCCGGTATCGGACCTAAGCAATGCGCCCGAGACCAAGCGGCAAGGACGCATTGACCCGCTTAAAGCCTGTGCTTCGGGGGAGTCAACAAGAATAAGTCAGTTTAGAAGCCTTCTAAGCTTTATTGGAATAATGAAACCAGAGTAATACTTGTAAAATGTAAGACTATCTTCGAGATTTTTCTAAATAACATTGGAAATATGTTAGGCAGAGACAGAGCCTTCGCGGTTGCGCAACGCGCTGCTCCAGTATTCGCTAAAGATGAAGTAAAGAGTCGTATTTAGGCTGTGAACAACCGTTCGGCTGGGAAGGTCACGTCGGCCGAGGTGCCGATGCCCGGCTCGCTGGTCAGCATGAGTCGCGCGCGATTGGCGTCGACCAGCGCTTTGGTTACGGGAAGGCCGAGTCCCGTTCCCGATTGCCGGCGCGGGGCCGTGTCGAGCTGATGGAAGGGCTGCATGGCGTAGGCGATTTCATCCTCGGTCATGCCGACGCCGTTGTCATGCACGCGCAAGCGAAGCTCGCTATCGACCATCGTGCCGGACACGATCACTTGCCCGCCTTCCTTGGTGAACTTGATGGCGTTGGTGAGGAGGTTGAGCAGGATCTGCTTCAGCCGCCTCGGATCGGCGACGACCAACGGCAAATCGTGGCTGAGCGATGTGCGCAGCACAATGCGCGCGCGCTTGGCGAGCGGCTGTAGACTGTTGACGCAACTCTCGACGAGGTCGGACAGGTCCACGGCGGTAAAATCGAGTTCGAACTTGCCAGCCTCGATCTTGGATATGTCGAGGAGGTCGTTGAGTAGGCTCAGGGCGTAGAGTCCGCTCTGGTGGATGTCCTCGACATAGCCTTTGTAGCGCGGATTACCGATGGGGCCGAGGCGCTCCTGAAGCATCAGCTCGGTAAAGCCGATGATCGAGTTGAGCGGCGTGCGCACTTCGTGGCTGACCTTGGCGAGGAAGTCGATCCGGCGCGCGGCGATCTTGGGATCGACCTCCGTCCTCTCGGCAGGCGCGAGTTCAGCCGGCATATCGGTCGCAGGCGGAGACGGGAGTTCCGCATCGAGACTCGCCTGGTCGATCAGGCGCAGGAGCTTGGCACCAGTCCCTGCGTCGAGAACGCTCACCGCGAAGGCGACCTTAAGCTTCCGGCGCGAATGTGTGTAAGCATCGATCCGGGGCGTGCGTTCGGGTCCTTCCACATGTTCGAACAGCACGCTCCCGCCGGGCAGGATGGCATCGAGGCCGCCCGCTTCGAGCAGCTCAGCTGGGGAGCTGTAGCCGAACGCATTGGCAAAGGCGCTATTGGCGTAAATGAGCGTGCCTCTCGTCATGATGCCGACGGCCACGGGCAGCGCTTCAAGCAATTGCTTCAAGCCTTGGGCATCGAGCGCGGGGACCTCGCGGCCGCGATCCTCCTCGGTCCGCGTTACCGCGCCGGGCCCAAGCATCACGCGGCCCTCGAGCGCGCGCGCGATATGCTCGAGCGCCTCGCGGTCGCCCTCAAGGTCTTCGATATGTCGCTGCGGTCTGAGGTCGGCCATGGACGGCCCCAATAGGGTACGAGAGAGAGCTCATGTCGGCGCCTTCGCGCAAAGGGTGCGGGCTCTGGGCCTCCGGAGCCCCCTCTTGGGGCGCCTGCCCAACTCACCCCCTAAATTTAGGGGGATTCGGCTGGTTGCACACAAATTAATGCCTAACTTCGTGGGATATGGCTAAAAAAATGGTGACAAAACCGTCGAACCTCTTGCTCTTTCGCACCGCAACATTATATATTGCAGTGCAATAAAAAGAGTGGTGAGTCTCCCAGCAGGAAACTCCCGCATCGATCCGAAACGTCAATCAGGAGAGCACACGAGGTCCATCATGAGCGAAAACTTTTCCCCCCAAGCTGCCGTCGAGCAGGCCCGCAATACCTTCCAGAAAGCCGCCAAGGAATACGAGGCGCTCAAGCTCGACACCACCGTGCCGGAAAGCGTCCGCGCACTCGCCGAGAAGACGGTGAACCAGACCCGCGAGGCCTATGAGCGCGGCAAGGAATCGCTGGAAGAGGCGATCGACGCGCTGGAGCGTTCCTTCGACGCCGCGGGGCAGGGCGCCACCGCCTTCAACCGCAAGCTCATCGACATCGCGCAGCGCAATCTCAATTCTTGCTTCGACCTGGCCAAGAGCCTCGCCGGCGCCAAGAACCTTGCCGAGATCGTCGAGCTGCAGTCGAGCTTCCTGCGCCATCAGTTCGACGTGTTCGCCAATCAGGCCGGCGAGATCCGGGCGCTGACCACCAAGATCGCGGCCGACACGGCCGAGCCGATCAAGCATCAAGTCACGCGCTCCTTCGAGACCATGCGCAAAGTTTAACCCGTCTTCGCGTGGACGCCCCAAAAAGGCGTTCACTCGCGCGTGAGGGACGAGGGAAGGCCCGGGCTTCGGCCCGGGCCTTTTGATTCGTGCCTCTGAAACCCGTACGCTTGCAAGGGCTACAAGGTGCGCTTAGGTTCCCGGCAAAAGGCCTCGTCTCGGGGGGCCTCGCCTAGGCCGCTGTAGCTCAGCCCGGTTAGAGCGCTTGACTGTGGATCAAGAGGTCGGTGGTTCGAGTCCACCCAGCGGTACCAAGTATTGACCAAGGGGCGACGGCTGCGGCCGGTAAGGGGCATGTCCGGATTCGATCCAAATCGGCGGCAGGCGCTCAAAGGCATGGCCCTGCTCGGCGCCGCCACCCTGGTCCCTGCGCTCCTGCCGGTCCGGTCCGCGCGCGCGGCTGATCTTACCGCCGGCTTCGTTTACATCGGCCCGCGCGAAGATTGGGGCTGGAACCAGTCATTTGCGACAGCAGCCGCGGCGCTGAGGGGCGTCCCGCACGTAAGGGTCGCCCAGGCGGATTACCTTCCCGAGAGCACCAACTACGGTAGCGGCAAGGACGATCCGGAGACCAGAGCTTACACCAAGGCGATGGAGGCCTTGATCTCCCAGGATGGCGCCGGCCTGATCTTTTCTACGTCGTTCGACGACGATCCTTTCCTGCTGGCGATGGCGAAGAAATACCCGGATGTCGTGTTCCGCCAAGCCTCGGCACTGGCAAACAGCGGCAACCCGCGAAACGTCGGTAGCCAAAACGCATTGATCAACCAGGGCCACTATGTAAATGGCGTTGCCGCCGGCCTTTGCACGACCACGAACAAGCTAGGCTTTGTGGCAGGCCTCCCGTTCGGCGCCGTGCTCCTCAATGTGAATTCCTTTTTTCTCGGCAGCCGCCAGACCGAACCCAATGCGACCGTGCGGGTCATCTTCACCGGCGGTTGGGAGGACGCGGCGCACGACGCCGCGGCGGCGAATGAGCTCGTGGACGCGGGCTGCGATGTCATCACGTGTCATCTTGACGCCCCGAGGGTGGTCATCGAGACGGCCGAGGCTCGCGGCGTCAAGACATGCGGCCATGCCTTCGACCAGGGCCCGCTCGCCCCCAAGGGCTACATTACCGGCGCCGATTACAATTGGACCGATATGTTCGAGACGTTCATTGAAACGCTGCAG
>DATMDY010000085.1:0-9136 GCA_035557335.1 Methyloceanibacter sp. | reverse complement strand
CGGCAAATGCATAAATCAGCGCCCCGCGCTGCCGCTTGAGACGAGCCAGCCTGGCGTCTTCGCCATCGGTGATGTGCGCGCGGGCTCGATCAAGCGCGTCGCGGCGGCCGTGGGTGAGGGCGCCGCGGTCGTGGCGCAGATCCACGGCGTGCTCGCGGGGGAGCAGGCGCAAGCCTGAGATGATTTCTCTTCCTCAAGCCTCCCGACTTGCCGTCATCGCCTTGGCCGCGCTTTTGGCTTGCGGAGCTGGCGCGACGCGCGCCGAGGACGAACAGAACACGCCATGCACCGAAGACCCCATGCTGGTGTTCGATGCCTCGGGCTCGATGGTGGGGAACGGCTGGGGCTACGGCAGCGAGAACCCGAGCGCGGTCAGCCGCTTGGAAAGAGTGCAACGCGCTCTCAGCAAGATACTGCCGACGGTGACCCGGTTCCGCCGCGTGGGGTTGATCACTTACGGCACGGGGGCCTACAACCAATGCAACGTCCAACTCCAGTTTCCGCCGGCTGAGAAGGCGTCCGACCGCATTCTGGCGACGGTTAGGGCCTTGGTGCCTACGGGGCGAACGCCGCTGAGTACGGCCGTGGAGCAGGCGGCCGAAGTGCTCGATTACCGGCAGAAACCGGGCATCGTGGTGCTGCTCACGGACGGCGAGGAGACCTGCGGCGGCTTCCCTTGCGAACTCGGCGCGCGGCTTCACGACGAAGCTCAGCAGCTCACGGTTCACGTCATCGGCCTGCGTGTTGCTGGCTATACCTGGATGGGCGAGCAGAGCCTCCTCGACGTCAAATGCCTGGCCGAGAAGAATGGCGGTCTCTATCTCGCGGTCGAGAGCGAAGAGGAGCTGATTGCCGCGCTGGAGCGGACGCTCGGCTGCCCGATGGTAACGCAGCGATAGCCTAGCTCAGCGCGTGGATGCGGAAGGGGAGGCCCCCTTTGGGGCAGAGCGTCACCGTGGCGTGGATTTTGGCCGGCACCGGCCCCGCATATTCCGGCGTGAAGCGGCGAAGCAGTTGCACCAGCGCCAGCGTGTTCTCGATCTGCGACAGCGCGCCGCCGATACAGGCGCGCTTGCCCGCGGAGAAGGGCAGATAGCTGTACTTCACGCGCTTCTTGGCGCGCTCGGGCGCAAAGCGCTCCGGATCGAACTTCTCCGGCTCCTCCCAATATTTCGGGCTGTGATGCATGACGTAAGCAAGCATCACCACCTTGTCGCCCGCCTTGATCTTGTGACCTTCGATCTCGTCGTCGCCCGCGGCGATGCGGATCAGCGCCCAGATCGGTGGGAACAGGCGCATGGTCTCCTGAATCACCATGCGCGTATAGGAGAGTTGCTGCACCTCGTTCCATTCGGGGTCGCGGTCGCCGCACACGGCTCGCGCTTCGGCGCGGATGCGCTCGAGCGCCTCGGGATGCTGCGATAGCAGATAAAGCGACCAGGCGAGCGTGAGCGCCGTGGTCTCGGTGCCGGCCCACAGATATTGCTTCATCTCGTCGATGACCTGCCGTTTGTCGAACTCGGGGAAGTTCGGGTCGGCCTCGGCATTCTCCAGCATCTTGAGCAGGGTCTTCTCGCGATATTCGAGGATATTCGCGCCGATCACCGTGTCTGGGATCGAGCCCCAAATCTCCATGGCTTTGGCGGTATCTTCCTCGCCAATTTCCTCGATCTGGCCGCGCACGTTCTTCAGCCGGATCGATTTGTGGTTCATCACGTCGGTGTAGGTCTTCACCTGCTTGAACACGAAATGCGGGTTGAACGGCATCTCGCGATCGAACAGCGCCCTGCACACCATCTCGGCGGCGAGCGTCCAGGTCTCCTCGACCATCTCGATGGTCTCGCCGGTCGAAGCGAATTTCGCCCAGCGCGCCATCTTCGAATCGATGGCCGACATCAGATAGGGGAAATAGGCCTCGAACATCTGAGGATGAAAGGCCGGCTGCTGCGGGGCGCGAATCTTCTGCCACAGCGCGCCATCGACGGTGATCATGCTCTTGCCGAAGATCGGGCGGAGCCCGTCGAAATACTTCGTATAATTGTCGGCGTTATCGACCAGCACGCGTTGGGCATGCGCCGGTTCGGCCAAAAGCACGATGCGCTGGTTCTTGAGGTTGATCGGGATCACGCCGCCATATTTTTCGCTGAGCGCCATGAGAACCTGCATGGGGTTCTCCTGGTTCAGAAGCGGCGTCAGCTTGAACCAGATGCTCTGCTCTTCGCCGAGCCCGTGCGATGGAGAATAGGCGACTGACATCTCCGCCATTAACTTGTGCTTTCCTCTACGCTCTTTCTGCCGGCAACCGGGCGTTCGCCCCGCTGAACGTCAAGGCAAAAGAGCGCCTTCCCGCGCGGCTTCGACCGCATCGCTCCGAACGGTGAGCCGGCGCCAGGATTGTCTCGAATGAGCGAGTCTCTAGCATCCAGCCCTTGGTATTGTCCATCTTCGGCACGCCCGCATCTTGTGGTGCGACATGCCGTCCCGTCCAGGGACTGATCTTACGTCTGTTGGCGACTCAATCAAAGCGTGCCGGGACGCGGCGAAAACAGGGAATTTTCTCTATTGCGTCGTGCCGATCACGGCTTCGTCCTCCACGCGGACCGCGCCCGAGGCCACGAGCCTCAGCGCGTGGGGATAGAGACGATGCTCGGCTGCGAGCACCCGGGCGGCAAGGCTCTCAGGCGTATCGCCGTCGAGCACCGGCACCTCGGCCTGGGCGACGATGGGTCCGCTGTCCAACTCAGGTCGCACGAAATGCACGGTGCAGCCGGTGAGCTGGGCGCCTTCCTCCAGCACGCGCGCGTGGGTTCGCAGCCCCTTGAACGCCGGTAGGAGGGAAGGATGGATATTGAGATGACGGTTCCACCAATGGCGCACGAAGCCTTCGCCGTGCAGCCGCATGAAGCCCGCGTTGCAGAGGAGCTCAACGCCGGCGTCTTCGAGCGCCGCGGTGAGCGCCGCGTCGAACGCCTCGCGGGAGGCGAAGTCCTTATGGTTGATGGTCCGCGTGGGAATGCCGGCAGCCTCTGCGCGGGCCAGTCCTTGCGCGCCGGGCACATTGGAAATCACCAATACGATCTCGGCCGGATAGTCGGGCGCTTGCGTGGCCTCGATCAGCGCCTGCAGATTCGACCCACGCCCCGAGATGAGAACGCCGACGCGTTTCCTGGTCATGTCACGGAACGGGAGTCCCTGAAGGTCCCTTTGAGGCGGACGGCCTCGCCTCCTTCGCGTGGAACGATCGCGCCGATCAAGCAAGCTTCATCGCCGAGCGCCTTGAACACGCGATCGACCTCCCCGGCGTTCACGATCACCACCATGCCGACACCGCAATTGAAGGTGCGGAGCATGCCGGCATCATCCAGCTCGGTTTCTTGCTGCAGCCAGCGGAACACTGGCGCCAGATTGATCGCAGTAACGTCGATAGCAGCCGTCAATTGGTCGGGAATGACCCGCGGAATATTGTCAATTAAACCGCCGCCGGTGATATGGGCGAGCGCCTTGATGGTCCCAGTTGTGCGAATCGTTTCAAGGAGCTGGCGGACATAGATGCGCGTCGGCGTGAGCAGCGCCTCGCCGAGCGTCTCATTAGGCGCGAACGGCGCCGGATCGCTCCAGTGCAGGCCCGTCTGCGCCACGACACTGCGTACTAAAGAGAAGCCATTGGCGTGAACGCCGGATGATGGGAGACCGATGATGACGTCCCCAAGGGCGATGTCTTTCCGCGGCAGCAAAGCCTGCCGCTCAACCGCGCCCACGGCAAAGCCGGCCAGATCGTAATCGCCCGTCTCATACATCCCAGGCATCTCCGCGGTTTCCCCGCCGATCAGCGCGCAGCCGGCTTCCTCGCAGCCTTTGGCGATGCTGCCGATGACGGTCTTGGCCACGCCGAGGTCGAGCTTTCCGCAGGCGAAGTAATCCAGGAAGAACAGAGGCTCCGCGCCTTGCACCACGATGTCATTGACGTTCATGGCGACGAGGTCGATGCCGATGCCGTCATGCCGGCCCATCTCGATGGCGAGCTTGAGCTTGGTGCCGACGCCGTCGGTGGCGGCGACCAGCACAGGATCCTTGAACCCGCAGGCCTTGAGATCGAACAGGCCACCGAATCCGCCGATCCCGCTCAGCACGCCTTTGCGGCGCGTCTTGGCTGTCAGCGGCCCGATGGCCTTCACCAGCGCGTTGCCGGCGTCGATATCGACGCCCGCATTGCGATAGGTCAGGTGGGCTTTGTCCTTGGGTGCTGCGGTCACGCTTCGCCACGTGGGTGCAAGTTCAGGCGATTTGGCATAACAATCGTGCTGGGAGAGGCCCGTCAAGGCGGAAAGGCCGCGGGTCCGCCACATTCACAGCGTTTACCGGGGCTGTGGCCGTAGGGCAGAGTAAGAGCATGAGTTTCCCACAACAGAAGCCGATCCTCCTGCTGGCTTTTCTCGCCTTGCTCGGCATGTCGTGTGCCGCGGCCCATGCCGACAGCCTCTACGACGTCGCCAAGATCATGGTCGACACCACCGCCAAGGACGCCGTAGCCGCGCGGCAAATGGGCATGGCAGAGGCCGAGATGCGCGCCATCGGCATCGTGCTCAAGCGCCTCGTGCCGCCGAGCGTCCAGCCGCATCTGCCTCCGCTCAGCAAGGAGGACGTCGAAAACATGGTCAGCGGCGTCTCCATCCGCAGCGAGCAGAACTCCACCACGCGCTACCTCGCCACACTGGACGTGAGCTTCAACGAGCATGCGGTGAAGCAATTCCTGATCGATCAAGGCATTCCCTATGGCGAGGAACGCGCGCCATCGATCACCCTTCTACCTCTGGTGATCGACGGGGAGCGTGTGCAGAGCGAGGGGCCGGAAGGCTGGCGCCAGGCCTGGGAGGGACTCGATCTCGCCAACAGCCTGACGCCGGTCACGATCCTCCGGCCCCGCGACGCCCTCGACGCTAAGACGGTCAAGGCCGCGCTGGCCGGTGAGGCTCAAGCCTTTGCCCAATTGCAGGCCGATTACGGCTATGCGCCCCTGGTCATTGCGCTTGGTGAAGCGGCCGGTGGCAAATTCACCACGCAGCTTGCCGGCACCGATGCCGTCGGCCAAATCAATGTCACGCTGACCGACAATCAGTCCGGCAATGCCAAGGCTTCCGCCAAAGCCGCGGCGGCAACCGCCCTCTCAGCTCTGGAGCACCGCTGGAAGGCGCAGTCCGACGGCGGATTCCCGGTCGAGGCCAGATACCAGGAAGGCGCCGTGCCTCCGGAGGGACAGGAGGGATACGATGAGAGGCAGAGCAGGCCGGGGACACCGGGCGAAGTCGCCCGCAACGTCGTGGCCATGGTCGAGTTCTCCGGCCTGAAGGATTGGCAGGACATCCGCACGCGGCTCGCGCAAGTCGCGGGCATCCAGAGGCTCGAGGTCAATACGCTCTCAGCGCGGACCGCATCGGTCACCTTCGATTACGCCGGCACGCTCGGGCATTTGCAGGCCGAGCTTGGCCAAAACGGCTTCTCGTTCGACGATCGGGATGGAACATTCGTGCTGCGCTCCCGGTAGGCTGGGGCCGGCTGGCGGTCACGCGGGAGCGGCGAATCTGATAAATTGACACTTGGCGGTCTGGCGGCGCGAACAGCCTAAAAGATCGCGAGGAGGAGCGTTTCGTGAATATTCCCAACAGCCTAACCCTCGGGCGGATCGTCCTCGTTCCGCTAGTGGTGTGGCTGATCATCACCGATGAGATGCTTGCGGCCTTCTTGGTGTTCCTGCTTGCCGGCATATCCGACGCGGCCGACGGGTTCCTCGCCAAGCGCTACGGCTGGCGCACCGAACTTGGCGCCTATCTCGACCCCATCGCCGACAAGGCATTGCTCGGCAGCATCTATGTCACGCTGGGACTTGCCGGCCATCTTCCCGCTTGGCTGGTCATCGCCGTGGTCAGCCGCGACATTCTCATTGTCGGCGCGGTGGTGCTGTCATGGATGCTGTCGCGGCCGCTCACCATGCAGCCGCTTCTCATCAGCAAGATCAACACGTTCTCTCAGATCGTGCTGGCCGGTCTGGTCCTGGCCGAGCTTGGTCTCGGGCTCGGGCTCCATCAACTGGTCAATGCTCTGATCCTGGTCACCGGCACGCTCACCATTATCTCGGCTGCGGCCTATTTCTGGGCGTGGCTGAAGCTCATGGCGAGCTACGAGCCGGCGCCGGCGCCGCGTCCTCCCCGCAAACGGAAAGCGGCTGCCCTCGACACACAGCGCTCGCGGGTTAGGGCTTCGTGACGGTCGCACAGCTCACTCTGGACCTGCCGCATCGCGCTGCGCTCGGCGCGGAAGATTTTCTGGTCAGCGACTGCAATCTCGCCGCCGTCAGATTGATCGATGCATGGCCTGAATGGCACGACCGTGTCCAGCTCCTGATCGGACCGCCGGCGAGCGGCAAGACTCACCTCGTCCGCGTGTGGCAGGCGCTGTCGGGCGCGCCTTCGCTCGACCCGGTGAATCTCGACATCGACTTCATCGATGCGATGGGTGAGGGAACGGCGCTCGTGGTGGAGGATGCCGACCGCATCCCCTATGACGAGAAGGCCCTGTTCCACCTCTTCAATCTGGCGCGGGAGAAACATTTGTTTGTGTTGCTCACGGCGCGCACGCCGCCTGCAAGATGGGGCACATCGCTGCCGGATTTGGGATCGCGGCTAAATGCGTTGCCGGCGGTCGAGATCGGCGCCCCCGATGAAGCGCTGCTCCGCACGGTGATGCTCAAGCACTTCGCCGACCGGCAGCTCGATATCGACCCTAAGGTATTGGAATTTATCGCACTTCATATCGACCGCTCGCTGGCGGCGGCGGCCGAAGCGGTGGCAGCTGTGGATCGGGCGGCGCTCGCCACGGGGCGGAAAATCAGCCGTCAGCTCGTTAACGAGGTTCTGACAAACGCCGCACCCGACTAGGCTCGCCCTGGGATTTCCGTAACGTTGGCGATACAATCGACAGGTAAATTCGCCCAATTTACCCTCACATAATACGGAAACCGTAGGGATTTGCTCTGCATGAATATGCCGGAAAAGATCGAGCCCTCCGAAGCGAGCGCCCGCATCGCCGCCTTCGGGCCGAGCCGCTTTTTCAACCGTGAGCTGTCCTGGCTCCAATTCAACCGAAGGGTGCTCGAGGAGGCGGAGAATGCGCGCCATCCGCTGCTCGAACGCCTGCGCTTCCTCTCAATCTCCGCCTCGAATCTCGACGAGTTCTACATGGTGCGCGTCGCCGGCCTGCGCGGCCAAGTGGTCGCCGGCATCGAGACGCCGAGCCAGGACGGACTGACCCCGGCCGAGCAGCTCGACCGCATCAACCATTCCGTCGCCGAGTTGACCGCCGAGCAGCAGGAAAACTGGGTGAATCTCGAAGCGCTGCTCGCGGAATCCGGCATCCATGTGCTCCATGCCGATCAGCTGACGGACAAGGAACGGACCTGGCTCGAAGAGCATTTCCTCGCCCACATCTTCCCGGTGCTGACGCCGATCGCCGTCGATCCCGCGCATCCTTTCCCTTTCATCCCCAATTTCGGCTTCACCCTCGGGCTCGAGCTCGTGCGCGAAGGCTCGCTCCGCGCCATGCACGCGCTGATGCCGATCCCATCGCAGCTCAGCCGTTTCATCCGCCTGCCCACCGAAGAAGACGCCAAGGACCTGATCCGCTTCATCAGGCTGGAGACGCTAGTCGGCATCTTCGTGTCGCGCCTGTTCCCGGGCTATCGGGTGAGAAGCCAGGGCGCTTTCCGCGTGCTTCGCGACAGCGACATCGAGGTGCAGGAAGAGGCGGAAGATCTGGTGCAGCTCTTCGAGTCGGCGCTGAAGCGCCGCCGCCGCGGCTCGGTCATCAGGCTCGAGATCGAAGCCACCATGCCGTCGCGGCTACAGCGTTTCGTCATACAGGAACTCAAGGTCACCGAGCGCGAAAGCTTTGTGCAAAAGGGCCTGATCGGGCTGACCGACATTAATCAGCTGATCGTCGCCGACCGGCCCGACCTCAAATTCCAACCCTTCGTCAGCCGCTTCCCGGAACGCATCCGCGAGCATCACGGCGACTGCTTCGCCGCCATCCGCAAGAAGGACATCATCGTCCACCACCCCTACGAATCGTTCGACGTGGTGCTGCAATTCCTGAAGCAGGCGACGGCCGATCCCGACGTGGTGGCGATCAAATGGACGCTCTACCGCACGAGCAAGAGCTCACCCATCATCCAGGCGCTGAAGGATGCCGCGGAGGCCGGCAAATCGGTTACCGCCGTGGTTGAGTTGAAAGCGCGGTTCGACGAGGAGGCCAACATCAAATGGGCGCGCGATCTGGAAAGCGCGGGCGTTCAAGTGGTCTATGGTTTCCTCGAGCTCAAGACCCACGCCAAGCTCAGCCTGATCGTGCGGCGCGAGCATGGTGAGCTGATCACCTATTGCCATGTCGGCACGGGCAACTACCATCCGGTCACCGCCAAGATCTATACCGACCTCTCCTTCTTTACCGCCGACAACACGATCGGTCACGATCTGTCGCGCATCTTCAATTACGTCACCGGCTATGCCGAGCCGGCGGAGCTTGAGGTCATGGCCGTGTCGCCACACGGCATCAAGGCGCGCATCCTCGATCATATCCGCGAGGAAATTTATCACGCCAAGGCCGGGCGGTCCGCGGCCATCTGGATGAAGATGAACTCGCTGGTCGATCCCGAGATCATCGACGCGCTCTATGAGGCGAGTCAGGCGGGCGTGGAGATCGATCTCGTGGTGCGCGGCATTTGCTGCCTGCGCCCAGGCGTCCCCGATCTTTCGGAGACTATCCACGTCAAGAGCATTGTCGGACGCTTCCTCGAACACTCGCGCATCTATTGCTTCGGCGCCGGTCATGGGCTACCGCATCGCAAGGCGGTGGTCTATATCAGCTCGGCCGATATGATGCCGCGCAACCTGGACCGGCGGGTGGAGGCCATGGTGCCGATTAAGAACCCCACGGTTCACGAGCAGATTCTGGATCAGATCATGGTGGCGAATCTCAAGGACAATCTGCAAAGCTGGCGGGTGCGGCCCGACGGAAGCTCCGAGCGTATTCATCCAGGGGACGACGAGGAGCCGTTTAGCGCCCAGGACTATTTCATGACCAATCC
>DATMDY010000084.1:0-15571 GCA_035557335.1 Methyloceanibacter sp. | reverse complement strand
TCTGCCGGTCGTAGCCCGCAGGCGCGCCGGCGGCGCTGTGCCGGTCATGCCAAGTTTCTCCTTGGACTCCAGGACCAACACTGTCTTCGTCGGGTCGGCGAAGGCGATGCCTTCGCGGTCGAAAGCGCTGAGGATTTCGAGTTTGACCGCAGCAGAAAGCCTGGCGACCAGCGCCACCGCCAGAATGGCCGCGGTGAGGATGGCGGCGAGGCCCCAGGCGGCGATGGCGTTGCCTTAGATCTCGCTATCCAGCTTTTACTGTTGCGAGAATGGAACACAGCGGAAGTTTATTCGCTTCCGTGACCAGGCGGGGCCAAACTCCTAGGTGCGCAAACGGGTAGAGCAGATCCTAAACCCTTGGATTTAAAAGTGTTTTTCCCAGCTCATGGGTCCCGCCAACGAGAACCATGATTCCTCGTAGATGTTAGGCAATCGTAAGGCTCCTGCTGGTCAAATCAGGGCGTCTCTCTTAGTGTGATTCGCGAGTCGTAAGGGGGACTCACGGAGAGGCTCGCTATGGGTCCGACCATGCCTGGGGAGCGAGTGGGGTGCGTGCACACGATCTGATAGAGGGTGGGCCGATCCGGCTCGCCAAGAAGGCTCTATTCACGTCAACGATGTGGTTTGGCATCGCGGCCCTTGTCGTCGCCACCGCCACCCTGCCTGCCGACGCCCAGTCCAAGCGCAAAAGCGCCGCGAAGCAGGTCGAGAATCCCATCCCCGACCCCGCCAACGGCCAGCCGATGACGCTCGTCGTCTCCCTGAACCAGCAGAAGATCGACATATACCGGGGCACCACGCATGTCACGACCGCGGGCGTCTCCACGGGCATGCGCGGCTATGCCACCAAGGCCGGCGTGTTCTCCATCATGGAGAAGAAACGGCATCACCGCTCCAATCTCTATAGCGGCGCACCGATGCCGTGGATGCAGCGGCTCACTTGGTCGGGCACCGCGCTTCATGCCGGCGTCCTGCCGGGCTATCCGGCCTCGCATGGCTGCATCCGTTTGCCGTTCTCCTTTGCGCCCAAGCTGTTCGCCATCACCACGAAAGGCGACAACGTGGTGGTGGCGCGCGACCGGGTCGCACCGACCGTGATCGAGCATCCTGCCCTGTTCCAGCCTTTGCCGCAGCCCTCCCCGCCGATCATGGCGAAGGAGGAACCGCCGCAGCGCCAGTCGAGCATTGAGGCTCCATTCGGCGTAGCAAACCATCCCGTAATTCTGGCCAGGGCCGAGGTCAGCGGCATCACCACCGACGTTCCCGCCTCGATGGAGATGACGCCCGACCGGAATTCTTCCGCGATCAGCCACGCCGCCGAGAGCGAAGATACGCGCGTTCACGCCATCGACCCGTTCGTCGTGGCGACTGCCGAAGCCGTCACGAACCATGCCTTCGCCACGTCGAGCGAGACACCGCTTGAAATTACCGCGTCGGAAGAGGCGCGCACCGCCATGGTCGAAGCCGCCGTTGCCGAGACCGCGCCCATGGCTGAGGAAAACGTTCCGCAAGCGTCGGCTGTCGCCACGGTGATCCCGGCCGTGGCCATCGCCCCGGCGACAGTCGAGACGCCGTCCACGCCCGCACCGATCCTTTCTCCCATCGCCATCAAGCTTGGCGCCGGAACCAAGGCCGCCGCCATCGAAGCGGCCGAGCCCCGTTCCATGGCGCCCTTGCGCATCTTGGTGACGCGGCGGACCCAGCGCGACCGAATCATGCACATGCAAAATACTCTCGCCGAGTTGGGCCACCTCGAAGCTCAGGACTTCGACGGCACCGTGGGCAGAACGACGGCAAACGCCATCAAGTCCTTCCAAAAGGAGCAAGGTCTTCCGGAGACGGGCACATTCAGCGAAGACCTGATGAAGAAGATTTACGAGGTTGCCGGCAAGGAAGTGCCGCCGGTTGGACACCTCTATCTCCGGCAAGAATTTGGCCGCGTGTTCGACACGCCGGTGAATTTCCGCAACCCCGAGGAGCCGCTCGGTACGCATCTCTTCACCGCCATGAAGTTCGCCCCTGACGACGACACCAAGACCAAGTGGATGGCAATCAGCGTGATGGGCGACGATTCGTCGGCGGCACTCGATCGGCTGGAGATCTCCGACGATTTACGGCGGAAGATCTCCGAGCGGCTGACGCCCGGCTCTTCGTTCATCATTGGCGACGTGGCGATCAACTCGGCGAACTTGCCGAAGGGCGCGGACTTCGTCGTCTGGACCAAGGAGACCGGCGTTCAGCGCGCCAGCGTCAGTCCCGATGCATCGGCGCGGCCGAGGAAGAAGCGGCAACAGGCCACAAGGCGCCAGAACAATATCTTCGGCTTCCAGCCGCGCCGCTATCAGCCGCGCAACCAGGGCTGGCCCTGGTAGCGGAGGCTCCCTAGCCATTTTCGAAATTGCCAACTGCCCCTCTTTGAGAGGGGCAGTTTCGTTTCAAGTACCGTGGGAAGAATTGGAGCGGGCGATGGGATTCGAACCCACGACCCCAACCTTGGCAAGGTTGTGCTCTACCCCTGAGCTACACCCGCACTCCAAAACCCTATCGCGCTCGCTTATGTCCGCGCTAAGGGGAGCCGCCAGCCTTGTAATCGATCATTTTGGCGCTGTCTATTCGCGCGGCTGATCCTTAGGTAAGGCTGCCGGAAGTTCCCATCAAGTTTCCAATCAAATTCGATCATGTCTGCCAATCGCCGCATATTGTTCGACCGCCTGGAAGCGCTTGGAATCGCGCAAATTACAATCGAGCACGCGCCGATGTTCACCGTGGAACAATCGAGGGAGTTTCGCGGGCAGATTCCCGGGGCGCATACTAAGAACTTGTTTCTCATCGACAAAGAGGGCCGCATGGTCCTGGTCGTCGCCAAGGAGGACACCAGGGTCGATCTCAAAGCCCTGGCCAGCCGGCTCGGGCATGGCCGCTATAGCTTCGGCAAAGCTCCCCTGCTCCTAACCGTGCTCGGCGTCGAGGCCGGTTCGGTCACGCCGTTTGCGCTCATAAACGACGGCGCGCGGGACGTTACGGTGGTGATCGACAAATCCCTCATGGACTTCGCCGAGGTCAATTGTCACCCTCTGGACAATACCGCCACGACGCGCCTCAAGACGGCAGACCTCATGCGCTTCATCCACGCCTGCGGCCACAAGCCCATGATCTTGCCGCTTGCTTGATGTGCCCCCCACAAGGTTGCCAAACGGCATGATGGGGACCATCTTTCAGAAATGAGCATAGATACCCCCATCCTCAATCAGGACGGCGCCAGTGGCGTCGACGCCGACCTCATCAAGGACACCACCACCAAGGATTTCATGAGCGATGTGATCGAGGCTTCGCGCGCGGTTCCGGTGCTGGTCGATTTCTGGGCGCCGTGGTGCGACCCCTGTCGCCAGCTGACCCCCGTGTTAGAGAAGGCCGTGCGCGCGGCCAAGGGCGCGGTCAGGCTGGTCAAGCTCAATATCGACGATCACCCGCAAATACCGGGTCAGATGGGAGTGCAGTCGATCCCGGCGGTGTTTGCCTTCCAGGACGGGCGACCGGTGGACGGCTTCATGGGCGCGCTGCCGGAATCGCGGGTCAAGGAATTCATCGCGCGACTCATTGGCGGTACGTCAGCCGATAGCGCCGCGGACCTGGAAGCCGCCGAGGCAGCGCTGGCTGAAGGCGACGTCAATACCGCAGCGCAAGCTTTCGGCGAGATATTGCAAAAGGACGCCGATAACGCCCAGGCCGCCGCCGGCCTCGCCAAGTGCTACATCAAGACCGGTGATCTCGCCCGCGCCGAACAGACCTTGGCATTGGTGGCTCCCGCCAAGGCCGACAGCGCCCCGGTGGCGAGTGCGCGTGCCGCGCTGGAGCTTGCGCGCAAAGCAGCCGATACCGGCGACGTCGAGACGCTTCGCGCCAAGCTGGCGGCGGATCCGAAAGACGCGCAAGCGCGTTTCGACCTCGCGCTCGCACTTAACGCCAAAGGCGACCGCAACAGCGCGCTTGAAGAGCTGCTTACTCTCGTCGCCAAGAACCGCACCTGGAACGACGACGCGGCCCGGAAGCAGCTATTGCAATTGTTCGACGCCTGGGGTCCAAGCGATCCCGCCACGATCGTGGGCCGACAACGGCTCTCTTCACTCCTGTTCGCGTGAGAATATGGGGAGCACATCGCTTGGGGTGACCGACCGCTATCACGATGTGGGCGACATGCCGAATGAGCTGCCGGTCTTTCCGTTGCGCGGCGCCATTCTCTTGCCCCGCGCCACGCTCACGCTCAATGTGTTCGAGCCGCGCTATCTTGCTCTCGTCGACTACGCGCTGGGCCGCGACCATCTGATCGGCGTCGTCCAGCCGGCGGCCGAAGCGGGAAACGCAGAATCGCCGCGCGGCAAGACCTTTGCCCTGCGGCGCGTGGGCTGCGCGGGAAGGATCACGGCCTTCACCGAGAGCGATGAGGGCCGGGTGGTCATCACGCTCGCGGGCATCGCGCGCTTCCGCTGCCGGCGCGACATCGCCTCGGAAGAACCCTTTCGCATCTGCACCACGGATTATGCCCCTTATGCAGAGGACTTCGTGTGCGGGCACGGCGAGGACGCCGTGGACCGCCCGCGCCTCATCGCCACCTTGAGAAGCTATCTCACCGCTAATAACCTCAATGCCGATTGGGATCGCATCAACAGCGCCAGCAACGAGAGGCTGGTGAACACGCTCTCCATACTCAGTCCGTATGGGCCCGAGGAGAAGCAGGCGCTGTTGGAAGCGGCGGATTTGCGGGCACGCGCCGAGGCCCTAGTGGCCCTCGCCGAGATGGAGCTGGCGGCGAGAGACGACGGCTCGGGAACATCGTTGCAATGATTAAGAGGAGAGAGGCGTGACACACGAATCTGAGCGTTCCGGCGAACGGCGCCTCGATCCGAAGCTGCTCGAGATTTTGGTTTGCCCGTTGACCAAGACCTCGCTCGACTATGACGCCGAGCGTCAGGAGTTGATCAGCCGCGCTGCGGGACTTGCCTACCCGATCCGCGACGGCATTCCGATCATGCTGCCCGACGAGGCCCGCAAGATCGACGTGCGTTAGTCAAGCTACAAGCTTTCTCCCCTCAGCAGTCGTGGCACCTGACCGGTCTGGCCGGCTGCCTCACGCACGAGAAAGCGCTTGAGCACCGGCGCCCTGTCGACCAGGCCGAGACCGAGATCGCGCAGGGCGCGAAGCGGCGCGCTGTCGTTGGCGAACAGACGGTTCAACCCATCCATGACCGTGGCGGAGAAGGCGCTGTCGAACCGCCGCCAGCGCTGATAGCGCTCAAGCTGTATGGGCGCGCCGATGTCGAGACCGAGCCTGGTCGCCTCGACGATGGTTTCGGCGAGCGCCGCCACGTCGCGCATGCCGATATTGAGGCCCTGGCCGGCAAGCGGATGCACCACATGGGCGGCATCACCGACCAGGACCAGCCGGTCGGTGACGAAGCTGCGCGCCACTTGGAAATCGAGCGGGAAGGCTTGGCGCGGCCCGGCGAGCGAAATCTCGCCGAGCCTGTGACCGAAGCGCGTGGAAAGCTCGGCGAGGAAGCCTGCTTCATCCTTCGCCATGATTGCCTCGCCGCACTCCTTGCCCTCGGTCCACACAATGGACGAGCGGTTGCCCTTGAGCGGCAGGATCGCGAACGGGCCTGCCGGCAAGAAATGCTGCACCGCGCGTCCCTCATGCGGCTTGGAATGCGCCACGGTGGTGACGATGCCCAGTTGCGGATAGGACCAGCCCACGCACTTGATGCCGGCGCGTTCTCTGAGCCGCGAGCGCTTGCCATCGGCCGCGACGAGCAGCGGCGCTTCGATCCGGTCTCCGCTCGCGAGCCTGGCGACGACGCGAAAAGCATCGGAGTTGAAATCGGTAAGACTCTCGGGCGCGTAAATCTCGATGGCTGGATGCTCGGCCACGGCGGTGGCAAGCGCGCGCCGTAGCTCGCTGTTCTCGATCATGTAGGCGCCTGGCTCGCCCTCTCTCATCTCGTCATCGAAGCCGAGGAGATGAGGGCGGAGACCCGCGTTCAGCGGAGAGTCGGTGATCTCGATGGCCAGGATCGGTTGAGCCTCGGCCGCAAGCTGTTTCCAGAGTCCGAGCACGGATAAAAGTTTCTTGGTCGCCGCCGACAGCGCCGAGGCGCGCGCGTCCACAATGCCGCTATCGGGAGGCTCGGCATCGACCAGAACGACGCGGAAACCTAGCGGCGCGAGCTTGGCGAGGGCTAGCGCCAGCGTGAGGCCGACGAATCCGCCGCCGGCAATCATCACATCGTAGGACCGATCCTGCATCTCCGAAGGAATGCCACGTTCCGCTTGGGATGCGAAACTGCTAAAGGGCGGTCAAGCCGTCCTTTCGCGAAAAGCTTCAGCCCATGAGCCGCGCGCTTGAAGAGCTCCTGTCGGTCCTCAATCTCGAGGCGCTCGAGCATAATCTGTTCCGGGGCTTGAGCCCACAAGTCGGTTGGCAGCGGGTGTTCGGCGGGCAAGTGATCGGGCAGGCGCTGGTCGCCGCTATTCGCACGGTCGAGGGCCGCCTCGCGCATTCGCTGCATGCCTATTTCCTGCGTGCCGGCGATCCAGCGGTGCCGATCATCTACGAGGTCGACCGTATCCGCGACGGCGGCAGCTTCTCCACCCGCCGTGTGGTGGCCATCCAGCACGGACAGGCGATCTTCTCCATGAGCGCCTCCTTCCATAAGCCAGAGGAGGGGCTATACCATCAGCTCCCAATGCCCGATGTGCCGCCGCCCGAGGCGCTACCGAGCGAAGCCGAATTGAAGGAGCGGTTCATCGACCGCCTGCCGGAGCCGGTCAAAGCCTATTGGCAACGCGAGCGTCCGATTGAGATCCGCCCTGTGGACCTTTCCCGCTATCTCTCCCCGGGAAACCATGCGCCGACGCAACTCGTATGGATCAGGGCCACGGGCAAGCTTGGCGACGATTTCAGCCTGCATCAATGCGTGCTGGCCTATGCCTCGGACTTCACTCTGCTCGACACGGCGCTGATCGCGCATGGCCGCTTCGTGTTCGACCCGACGCTCATGCTGGCGAGCCTCGACCATGCCATCTGGTTTCATCGCCGCTTCCGGGCCGACGACTGGCTGCTTTATGCTCAGGACAGCCCGACATCGGGGGCCGGGAGGGCGTTCTGCCGCGGGACTTTTTTCACCCGCGGTGGCGAGCTTGTTGCCTCGACCGCACAAGAAGGCCTGATCCGCCTACGCAACGACTAAATCTGCCTATTCTTTACTCATGCTGTCATTTTTGCCTAGTTTTTATGCTCAATCGGGCCTCATAGGCAGGCAGACCTTCCCACCCTGCCCGTAAAAGACTCCAGAAATCCAAAGACTTGCTGCCCCGCCGCGGAGTTGGCACGCGGCTTGACTCTGC
Organism: Methyloceanibacter sp.; assembly: GCA_035557335.1. Taxonomy (GTDB): domain Bacteria; phylum Pseudomonadota; class Alphaproteobacteria; order Rhizobiales; family Methyloligellaceae; genus Methyloceanibacter. The sequence continues at coordinate 8,170 of DATMDY010000084.1, read as the reverse complement.
TTTCAGGTTCGCACGGCTGGAACCGACGAGATCCAAGAACTCGGCGGCCGTAAACATGGAGGGGTTAAGCAAATGAAGCTGGTGATGGCGATCATCAAGCCATTCAAGCTCGATGAGGTGCGCCAAGCCCTCACCGAGCTAGGCCTGCAAGGCATGACCGTGACCGAAGTCAAAGGTTACGGGAGGCAAAAGGGTCATACGGAAATCTATCGCGGCGCCGAATACGCCGTGAACTTTCTGCCGAAAATCAAGATCGAGGTCGTGGTGCCCACCAAGCTGGTCGACAAGGCGGTGGACGCTATCGTTGCCGCGGCCAAGACCGGGCAGATCGGCGACGGTAAGATTTTTGTCGTACCCGTCGAGCAGACGGTGCGCATCCGCACCGGCGAAACGAACGAATCAGCGCTCTAGAGGGGGAGGTAGAGATGGTGACCCTTGCCAAATATCTGTTCGCCGGTGTGGTGATGCTGGCCTTTTTGGTCCTTTACTACATCGACCCAACGCTTGCCCAAGAGGCAGCGGAACCCGTGGCTGAAGCCGCGGAGGAAGCCGCACCGACGCTCAACTCCGGTGACACAGCATGGATGCTGACGTCAACGGCGATCGTTTTGTTGATGACGATCCCGGGCCTTGCCCTCTTCTATGGCGGCATGGTGCGGAAGAAAAACGTGTTGTCCGTTGTGATGCAGTGCTTCGCGATCTGCTGCATCATTACCATCACCTGGTTCGCGGTGGGCTATTCGCTTGCCTTCACCGATGGCGGCGGCATGAATTCCTATATCGGCGGTTTATCGAAGGCCTTCCTCAAGGGGGTGGGCATCGACACCTTGACGTTAACGATTCCGGAATCGGTGTTCTTCACGTTCCAGGCGACATTCGCGATCATCACGCCGGCACTTATCGTCGGTGCGTTCGTTGACCGAATGAAGTTCTCAGCACTGCTGCTGTTCATCGTGCTGTGGTCGCTGATCGTTTACGTGCCGGTCACGCACTGGGTTTGGGGCGGCGGATTTCTTGCCAATGCCGGCGTGCTCGATTTCGCGGGCGGGACGGTGGTGCATATCAACGCCGGTGTTGCCGGTCTGGTGTGCGCGATCTTCCTCGGCCGGCGGTACGGCTACGGCTCGGAGAACATGGCGCCGCACAACCTCGTCTATAGCGTAATCGGCGCTTCCTTACTGTGGGTCGGCTGGTTCGGCTTCAACGCCGGTTCCGCGGTGGCCGCCAACGGCGCGGCGGGCATGGCCATGGCCGTGACCCAGATCGCCACGGCTGCAGCCGCTTTGTCCTGGATGTTCACCGAGTGGCTCGTACACAAGAAACCGAGCATTCTCGGAATCATCTCGGGCGCGGTGGCGGGTCTAGTCGCCATCACGCCGGCCGCAGGTTTCGTCGATCCGATGGGTTCTTTGTGGATCGGTATCGCAGCCGGCATTCTCTGCTTCTTCGCCTCGACCACCGTTAAGAAGGCGCTGGGTTATGACGACTCGCTCGACGTGTTTGGTATCCACGGCGTTGGCGGCATCGTCGGCGCACTTCTGACGGGCGTGTTTGCCGCCGAGGCAATTGCCGGCAAGACTGGCCTGCTCGAAGGCAATGCAGGCCAGGTGCTGACCCAGATCTGGGGCATTACCGCCACCATCGTTTGGTGCGCCGTGGCGACTTTCGTCATCCTGATCATCGTCAACATCCTGGTCGGAGTGAGAGTGTCGCAAGCCAGCGAGATTGAAGGCCTCGACATCAATCAGCATGGCGAGGTGGTTCCATAAGATTACTGCGCGACTGACAGAGGGACTAAAACAAGTGGAAATCCGGAGCTAGATCTCCTCCTCCCTTGATATCTAGCTCTCGCCTGAGCCCCGGCTAAGTGCCGGGGCTCATTTATTTTGCGACACCCGACAACCATTGCGGCGCGCTGCATCATCGCCTAACACCGCGTCCATGAAGCCGGACGCCGCGCTCACCCGCCTCGACGAATTGGTCGCGTCGCCTTTCGCGCGTCTGACGCGGTTGCTTGAAAGGATAGACCCCGGCGCGTCCCCGATCGACCTTTCCCTAGGCGAGCCAAAGGCGATGATCCCGCCCTTCGTCGGTCTCCTCCTGCAAGAACATTTGCATGAGTTCGGCCGCTACCCGCCGATCAGGGGCATTCCCACGCTTCGCCAGGCCATCGTCCAATGGATCGGCCGGCGCTATCCGACGCTTCCAGGAAAGATCGACGCGGAGCGCCACGTGCTGCCGCTCAACGGTTCGCGCGAGGGGTTGTTCTCAGCGATCTTTCCGGCGTTGGCGCGCAAGCCCGCGATCAAGAAGCCGACGGTGCTCATTCCCAATCCGTTCTACCAAGCCTATGCGGCCGCCGCGGCAGCATCGGGCGCCGAGCCTCACTTCCTGCCAAGCACCACTGACGCGGGATTTCTCCCCGACCTGGAGGCGATCGACGAGTCCCTGCTCGAACGCACGGTCGCCCTTTACCTCTGCTCGCCCTCAAACCCGCAAGGCGCCGTCGCCGGCCAAGCCTATCTTGCCCGCGCCATCGCGCTCGCGCGACGATTCGACTTCCTCCTCTTTGCCGACGAATGCTATTCGGAAATTTATAGCGACATCCCTCCACCCGGCGCGCTGGAAACGGCCTACGCAGAGACCGGAAGCTTCACCAATGTCGTGGCGTTCAACTCACTCTCCAAACGCTCAGGCTTGCCCGGCCTGAGGTCGGGCTTCGTCGCCGGGGATGCCGACTTCATCGCGAGCCTGACCCGTTTCCGCAACGTCGCCTGCCCGCAAGTGCCGCTCCCGGTGCAGCATGTCTCGGCCGCCGCCTGGGCCGACGAAGACCACGTCGAGAAGGGCTGCGCGCTTTACGGCAAGAATTTCGACCTTGCCGATACCCTGCTTGGGGGCCGTTACGGCTACCGGCGACCGGCAGGAAGTTTCTTTCTTTGGCTGAATATGGCGGCTTTCGGGGGTGGCGAGGCAGCCGCGACAACCCTTTGGAAAGGGTGTGGTGTCAGAGTGCTTCCGGGGGCCTATCTCACGCACGCGCAACCCGACGCTGATAGCCCGGGCAAGGACTATGTCAGGGTCGCGCTCGTGCATGACGCGGACATCACGCGCGAGGCCCTGACGCGGATCGTGGCCACATTGGGTTAGAGGACATGGCTGTCAGACGTAGAGCAAAGGAGCGCCGGCGACTCCTGCCGGACGCGGTCGAACTGGGTTTGCGGCGTCTCATGTTCGGCACCTACGGCCTCGGTATCCTCACCGTGGCCTGTGCCGCCTGGGTGAGTCTCGCCACCTGGTCGGTGCACGATCCTTCCCTCAACAACGCGACCCGCGTGACTCCGCACAACATCCTCGGAGAATGGGGCGCGGTGGTCGCCGACCTCGCCATCCAATCCCTGGGGCTTGCCTCGATCATCTTTTTCCTGCCGCTTGCCGCATGGGGCTGGCATCTCGTGTTCCAGACCATACCGAACCGCCGCAGGTTCAGGCTGCTGGCGTGGCCTGCCGCGGTCATTCTGCTTGCCGCGGCATTGTCGGCATTGCCGCAGCCTAAGAGCTGGCCCCTGCCGAACGGCCTTGGCGGCATCTTCGGCGATTTCTTCATGGCCGGGGCGCATATCATCGGACCGTTCCTGCCCGAGGCGGCGGTCTCATTCGTCGCCGGTCTCTTCTTCCTGGTCGTCGGCACCATGCTGCTGCTGTTCGCCTGCGGCACGAGCACGTCACGGCTGATTGCTTTGTGGGCGCCGCGCACGAGCGCTGCGGGCGCATGGGCAAATGCCTGGCTCGGCGCCGTGATGCATTTCGCCATGCATCTGGGTGCCAAACTGAAACGTGTCTTCCACCGGAAGCACGATTCGCTTGACGCCGACACTGACGACGAGGACATCGAAAAGGATGACGAAGAATCGCCGATCTATGCCGATGGCCGCATCGAACCTTCGTTTGGCGTCGCGACGGCCGGCCTAGAGAGCGGCGACGAAGACGAAGACATCACCGGCTACCGCATCACCCGCACCGAGCACAAGCCCAAGAAGCGGCATACCGGACTTGGCCGCGCGCCGCGCCTGGACACGCCCTACGACCCGCCGTCGTTTCGCTTCCTCCAGCAGCCGCGCTCAACGCGCGGACGTGGCGTGAGCGACGAGGTGCTCCAGGAGAACGCCCGCGAGCTCGAAGGCGTGTTTCAGGATTTCGGCGTCAAGGGCGAGATCACCAATGTTCGGCCCGGTCCCGTGGTCACGCTCTACGAGCTGGAGCCAGCGCCCGGCACCAAGTCCTCGCGCGTGATCGGTCTTGCCGACGATATTGCCCGGTCCATGAGCGCGATCGCCGCTCGCGTCGCCGTGGTGCCGGGACGTAACGTCATCGGTATCGAGCTTCCTAACGACCAACGCGAGATCGTGGTGCTGCGGGAGTTGATGGAAGCGGAGGACTTTCAGGAGAGCGATGCGAGACTTGCGCTCGCGCTCGGCAAGACTATCGGCGGGGAGCCGATCATCGTGGACTTGTCGCGCATGCCGCATCTGCTCATCGCCGGCACCACCGGCTCCGGCAAGTCGGTCGGCATCAACACCATGATCCTATCGCTGCTCTACCGGCTCTCACCCGAGCAGTGCAAATTCATCATGATCGACCCGAAGATGCTCGAGCTTTCCGTCTATGACGGCATCCCGCATCTACTCGCGCCCGTGGTCACCGATCCCAAGAAGGCGGTAGTCGCGCTGAAATGGACGGTGCGTGAGATGGAGGAGCGCTACAAGCGCATGTCGAAATTGGGCGTGCGCGACATCAAGGGTTACAACACCCGCATCCTGCAAGCCGAGGCGAAGGGTGAGGTATTGACGCGGACGGTTCAGACCGGCTTCGATCGCGCCACCGGCCGTGCCATCTACGAGCAGGAGGAGATGGATTACGACGTGATGCCTTACATCGTCGTGATCGTCGACGAGATGGCCGATCTGATGATGGTCGCGGGCAAGGACATCGAGGCGGCGGTGCAGCGCCTCGCCCAGATGGCGCGTGCCGCCGGTATCCATCTCATCACCGCCACGCAGCGCCCGAGTGTCGACGTCATCACCGGTACCATCAAGGCGAACTTCCCGACCCGGGTCAGCTTCCAGGTCACCTCGAAGATCGACAGCCGCACCATTCTTGGCGAGCAGGGCGCGGAGCAGCTGCTCGGCCAGGGCGACATGCTCTATATGGCGGGCGGCGGCAGGATCATGCGCGTGCATGGCCCCTTCGTCGCCGACGAGGAGGTGGAGAAGGTGGTCCGCCACCTCAAGAAGCAGGGCGTGCCCTCTTATCTGGAGGCCGTCACCGAAGAAGAGGACGGCGAGGAAGAAGGCGGGGAAGGCGAGGCGTTTGGCGAGTCCGGTGACGAGCTTTACGACCAGGCAGTGGCCGTCGTGCTCCGTGACCGCAAGGCCTCAACCAGCTATGTGCAGCGCCGGCTCGGCATCGGCTATAATCGGGCTGCCACGCTCGTCGAGCGCATGGAGAACGAGGGGCTGATCGGGCCTGCCAACCATGCCGGAAAGCGGGAAATTCTGGTCGGAGAGGACGAGGCCGCCTCGCCCTATTAGGCCTCATCTTGCCCCCCGCCAAGAAGTTGACCAGATTTGGCGGAATCATTTATCGACTGTTTCCTGCCTTGAGCCGCGCCGAACCCATAAGAGGGGGTAATGACAAGCCGCAGAGCCGCCGCGCTACTCTCTGTTCTGCTGCTCTCCTTTGGATTTGCGGTGGGGCTTGCCGTCGCTCAGGAGGCGGCGACCACAGTGCGGAAAGGTACGGTCACCACCAAACCGATCCAGGGTGCTCCAGCACAGGACCAGCTCCGTCCGGCTGTTGAAGATGATGATGCAAGCCACGTCCCTCCAATGGAGGAGATCGAGCCTTCCGATACGGACGAGGGCGCCGGCTGGGAGGCAGCGGTTCAGGCGGTGCCAGCTCCCACACCTCTGATCGGCGAAGAACAGGACGAGGCGGTAAATCGCATCAATGCCTATTTCAACGGCATCACCAATCTGCAAGGAAGCTTTGAGCAGGTCGACCCCAACGATAAGCGTTCGACCGGCCGTTTCTACGTACAGCGGCCGGGTAAGATCAGATTCGACTACGCGCCGCCGAGCGCGCTGCGCATCGTGGCCGACGGGCATTCCCTCGCTATCGAAGACTCCGATCTGAAGACCGTCGAGAAATATCCCATCAAGTCGACACCGTTCCGCCTGCTTTTGACGGACTCGGTCGATCTCGGGCGTGACGCCCGCATCGTCGGGGTGGAAAGCCAGGAGGGGACGCTCGCCATCGCGCTCGAGGACAAGACCGGCGACGCCGCGGGGCGGATAAAGCTGTCATTCAACACGGGGCCGGAGCTTGCGCTGAAGGAGTGGCTGATCACCGACGCGCAAGGTTTGACCACAAAGGTCACGGTGACCGACGTCGTCTCGGGCCGGAAGGTGGCGGTCGATTTCTTCACCGCCAAGGACACGTTTCAGCCCTTCCGCTAGAGGTGGGACCCCAGTCTGACGCCCCGGCAGGGGCCCTCCTCGTGCGTTGGCACGGTCGCGCACCAAACGCGAAAAATGCTTACAGATCATAGCCTTGAGCCCACCGGAGCAGGCTGGTTAACGCTTTATTGAAATTTTCCGGAGGGCCGTTGAAATCGCCTTGAAATCTACTTATGTCTTCAGCTTAGAAGCGAGCCACACCGTTTTCATCGGTAGTGCCCCCCGTCTAGCCGAAGGTGTGGTTCGTTCGTGCCGGCTTCCCTCCCGGCACGCGCGCGAAAAAAACGCGCTTCTGGCGCCCAACCACGCGCAGCGGTTGGGCGCCTTCTTTATGGGCTGTTGAAATTCTCGAAAACCCGACACCGTGGCGGCATCAGCCCTTGCGGGAGGTGCCCTGCGCGCCCAAAACTTGGCCCCAATGCACTTTCGTCTTGCCACCTGGAACATCAATTCGGTGCGGCTCAGGCTCGAGATCGTCGAGCGCTTCGTGCGAGCTCACCGCCCCGACGTGCTTTGCCTCCAGGAGATCAAATGCGAGGACGGCACTTTCCCCACGCTCGCGCTCCACGCGCTTGGCTTCCCCCATATCGCGGTCTCCGGGCAGAAGGGCTATCACGGCGTCGCCACCCTCTCGCGCCTGCCGTTCAGCTCGGTGAAGCGCCGCGACATTTGTGGGCGCAAGCATGCGCGCCATCTCTCCGTGGCCCTTGACGGCGCGAACGCTGCGAAGCCGCTGGTGCTGCACAATGTCTATGTGCCCGCGGGCGGGGATCTGCCGGATCCCGGGCTCAATCCCAAATTCCGCCACAAGCTCGACTTCCTGGAGGCGCTCGGCGCCTGGTATGGGGGCATGCGCGCAAAATCCAAGAACCGCATGATCATGGTCGGCGATCTCAACGTCGCGCCGCTGCCGACCGATGTGTGGTCGCACAAGCAGCTCCTCAAAGTGGTAAGCCATACGCCGGCGGAGGTTGAACGGCTCGAGGCCGTGCAGGCCTCGCATCGCTGGGTCGACGTGATGCGCCGGCATGTCCCGGCCGAGCAACGGCTGTTCACCTGGTGGAGCTATCGCAATCGCGATTGGCGGGCGTCGAATCGCGGCCGCCGCCTCGACCATATCTGGACCACGCCCGTGCTCGACGGTGCCGCCGTCTCGATGACAGTGGCGCAAGAGACGCGCGATTGGCAGCGCACATCGGACCACGTCCCGGTCATCGCCGATTTCGTGATCGAGTAATCGCCGGCATCAGGGCACCAGCTTGTAGCCGCCGGTTTCGGTGATGAGCAGCTCGGCCTGCGAGGGGTCCTTCTCGATCTTCTGGCGCAGGCGATAGATGTGGGTCTCGAGCGTATGCGTGGTGACGCCGGCATTATAGCCCCACACTTCATGCAGCAGCACGTCGCGGGTCACCACCCGCTCGCCTGCGCGATAGAGATATTTCAGAATCGAGGTCTCTTTCTCGGTGAGCCTGATCTTGCCGCCATTGTCTTTGACCAGGAGCTTCGCCGCCGGCCTGAACGTGTAAGGCCCGATGGTGAATACCGCGTCCTCGCTCTGCTCGTGCTGCCTGAGCTGGGCGCGGATGCGCGCGAGCAGCACGCCGAGGCGGAACGGCTTGGTCACATAGTCGTTGGCGCCGGACTCAAGTCCG
>DATMDY010000083.1:0-3396 GCA_035557335.1 Methyloceanibacter sp. | reverse complement strand
TGGTTCTTCTCCACCTCGTGGCAGAACGACCAGACGCCGCAGGCCGTGGGCACCTACATGAACGAGAAGGGTGTGAAGTCGGTTTATCTGATCGGACCGAACTACGCCGCTGGCAAGGACATGCTGCAAGGCGTGCAAAACACCTTCAAAGGCAAGGTCGTTGGGCAGGACTTGACCAAGTGGCCCGACCAGCTCGACTTTTCGGCGGAGTTGTCGAAGGTGCGCGCCGCAAAGCCTGACGCCGTGTTCGTCTTCTATCCGGGCGCGGCGGGCGTCCAGTTCCTGAACCAGTACGCCCAGGCGGGATTGAAGGATACGATTCCGCTCTATACCGCATTCACCATCGACGCGATCACGCTGCCGCGTCAGAAGGATCTCGCGCTCGGTGTCCCCGGCGCGCAGGAGTGGGTCAATGACCTGCCGAACGACGCCAACAAGAAATACGTCGCGGACTTCAAAGCCAAGCACAAGAACTATCCGTCTTTTTACGGCGCGCAGTCCTACGATGCGATCAATCTGATCAATAGCGCCGTCGTCGCGGTGAAGGGCGACCTCTCGAAGAAGGACGACATGCGCAATGAAATGCGCAAAGCCAACTACAAGTCCGTGCGTGGACCCTACAAGTACGGCAACAACCACATCCCCATTCAGAACTTCTATTTGCAGGAAGTGGTGAAGGATGCCGAGGGCATGTTCACGCTCAAAACCGCGGCAACCATCGTCAAGGACAGCCAGGACGAGCACGCCAAGAAGTGCCCGATGAAGTGGTGAGCGTCTGATCGGCTCGATACGGCAGTGGCCCTGGGCGGGCTACTGCCGTACTTTTTTCGGGGTCCGTCGCGTCTCGTGTGATGCGTCTTGGGGGCAAGTCGCTTGCCATGCTGCTCTTCATCGAACAGTGCCTGAACGGGCTGCAGCTCGGCCTGCTCCTGTTCCTGCTTGCGGCCGGCCTGACGCTCGTGTTCGGGATCATGGATCTCGTCAACCTTGCGCACGGCTCGCTCTACATGCTCGGCGCCTATTTCGGCGCGACCTTTACCGCCCTCACCGGCGATTTCCTGTTCGGTATTTTTCTCGCGCTCATCGCTACCTGGCTGGTCGGCATGGCGGTGGAAATAATCGCCTTGCGCCGGCTCTATGGGCGCGATCACCTTGACCATGTGCTCGGCACGTTCGGACTCATCCTTTTCTTCAACGAGGCGGTGCGCCTGATCTGGGGACCGGCCGGCCTGAACCTGTCACTACCCGGCTGGCTCAATCGCTCGATCGAACTCTTTCCCGGCATTCCCTATTCCAGCTACCGGCTGGCCATCATCGTTGTCGCGCTCGTCGTCGCAGGACTTCTTTATTTCCTTGTCATGCGCACACGCGTCGGCATGCTGATCCGCGCCGGCGCATCGAACCGCGAAATGGTCGCGGCGCTCGGCATTAATATCAAGCTGCTCTACACGCTCGTCTTCGGTCTCGGGGCGGCGCTCGCCGGCCTTGCCGGCATGATGCAGGCAGCAATTCTCACCGCCCAGATCGGCATGGGCGAGAACATCCTCATCCTGGCCTTCGTTGTCATTATCATCGGCGGCATCGGCTCGATCCGTGGCGCGTTCGTGGCGGCGATCTTTGTCGGGCTGATCGACACGGTCGGCCGCGCCTATCTCCCGAGCGTGCTCGGCCTGTTTCTCAGCCCATCGGGCGCCTCGACCGCCGGACCCGCGCTCTCCTCCATGTTGATCTACCTAGTCATGGCGGTGGTCCTGATCGTTCGACCCGAAGGCCTCTTCCCGGCGAACGCAAAATGAGGGCGCTTCTCAATCCGCGCAGCATCGTGATCGCGGGGCTGATTGCCTTCCTGCTGTTGTTGCCCGTCTACACAAGCACCACCGGCAACTACTTCCTGCTCTCGCTCTTTACGCGCGTCGTGATTCTCGCCATGGCGGCGACCTCGCTCAATCTCATCCTCGGCTATGGCGGCATGGTCAGCTTCGGTCATGCCGTCTATCTCGGCGTCGGCGGCTATGCGATCGGCATTCTCGCTTACGAAGGCGTCTATTCCGGCTGGCTGCAATGGCCACTTGCGATCGGTCTGTCCGCGCTCGTCGCGCTCGCCATCGGCGTTCTCAGTCTGCGCACGCGCGGTGTCTATTTCATCATGATCACGCTCGCGTTTGCGCAGGTGGTCTACTACATCGCCAACGGGCTCGACCGGTACGGCGGCGACGACGGTCTCACCATCCAGCACCGCAGCGAGTTCGGCGGGCTGATCAACCTGTCGAACCGGACGTTTTTCTATTACCTGTGCCTCGTCCTGCTGCTCGCGACCGTCTATCTGGTGTGGCGGATGGTCAATTCGCGGTTCGGCTTGGTGATCCAGGGGTCGCGCTCGAACGACCGCCGCATGCGCGCCATCGGCTTTCCGACGTTCCGCTACAAGCTCGCGTGTTTCGTGATCGCCGGCGTGCTGTGCGGTCTCGCCGGGGTGCTGCTGGCGAATCATACGAACTTCATCAGCCCGGCGCTCATGCATTGGACCCGCTCGGGCGATCTGATCGTCATGGCGGTCCTCGGCGGCATGGGCAGCGTGTTCGGCCCGGTGATCGGGGCGGTGGCGCTGCTGCTGCTGGAGGAGACGCTGCCGCACCTGATCGGGTTCGCAAGCTACGTCATCACCGGCAAGGAGGTGGCGGCTGCCAAGGAATACTGGCAATTGATCCTCGGTCCGATGCTGCTGTTGATCGTGCTTTATGCGCGCGGCGGGATCGACGGCCTGATCGCAGGTGCCCGCCGTGGCTGAGGCGCTGCTTCAAATCGACGGTTTGACCAAGCGCTTCGGCGGCGTCGTCGCCTCCGACAATGTCGTGCTCGATGTAAGGGCGGGCGAGCTGCACGCCGTGATCGGCCCGAACGGCGCCGGCAAGACCACGCTGATCGGCCAGCTTGCCGGCGAGATCGAGCCGAATGCCGGACGCATCTATTTTGAAGGGCAGGACATCACCGCGTTGCCGGTTCATGGCCGCAACCTGCTCGGACTGGCGCGCTCGTTCCAGATCACCTCGCTGTTCGGAGATTTCACTGCATTGGAGAATGTCGCGCTCGCGGTCCAGGCGCATGCCGGCCATTCGTTCCGCTTCTGGCGGGACGCACGCACCGAGACCGAGCTGCGCGAGCCGGCGCGCGCGGCGCTGGCGCGGGTCGGGCTTGACGGGCGCGCGAACGCCATGGTTGCGAGCATGAGCCACGGCGAGCAGCGCCAGCTCGAGCTTGCGATCGCACTCGCATCCGAGCCCAGACTGCTCCTGCTCGACGAGCCGATGGCCGGCCTCGGCGCCGAAGAATCCGCCCGCATGGTGGCGACGTTACGGGAGCTCAAGCGCGAGCTGACGATCCTGCTGATCGAGCACG
>DATMDY010000082.1:0-6722 GCA_035557335.1 Methyloceanibacter sp. | reverse complement strand
TACGATGCCAATGACTTTGCTACCTGAGCAGGTAATGACGATGCAGCCGATGCCATGCGTGTGAAGCTGCTTGGTAATGTCGAGCAGCGACGTGTCCGAGCTGGTCGTTACGACCCTCCGGCCCTTCAGCTTCAGAATTGCTGCGACGTTCATTCTCGTTTCCTCCAAGAGAGTCGGGAACGAGATCGCTACCTCGGTCAGTGACCGTGAAACTACTAGTTCTGAGGCGCCTATCGCGGGGAAGAAGTGAAGTAGCCTCGTCTCTGCCTATCGGGTGGGTTTGTCCACGAGCCTGACGAGCACATCGACGCGGGAGATGACCATGCCGTCCGGCGCTGCGGGCAGCGCCTTGATGCGGATCGATCCGGTCGCAATGTCCATGAGCTTGCCCGAGTGCTCGCAGAAGAAGTGATAGTGATTCAAGGTATTGGTGTCGAAATAGCTCTTGGCGCCTTCCACCGCCACCTCGCGCAAGAGGCCGGCTTCGGTGAATTGGTGCAGCGTGTTGTACACTGTGGCGAGCGATACCGGCACTTTGCGCGCCAGAGCCTCTTCATGCAGCGCCTCAGCCGTGACGTGGCGGTCGCCCCCAGCAAAGAGGAGTTGAGCCAGCTCCACGCGTTGCCGCGTGGATCTGAGACCGGCGCCGCGTAGGAGTTTGGCGACGTCTCCTTGCGTAGCCCCGGTTGGCGATTTAGGCGTGCCCGAAGGCGGCCTATGCATCTTCGGTGACCCTGTCCGACGACTTCACCGAAATATAAGCTGAAAGCTGGTTCTACTGCAACGCTGCCCCTGGCTGGGTAGCGTCTCAGTTTTGAATTAGGATAACATTCCTGTTGGCGTCATGCCCGTGGAATGACGGCGCGACTGCCCTATAATGTTGATTGTGGAGGGGCTGCTTATCATATCGATTGCTTGGGCAGCGGGCTGGGACACGGATCGCACTTTTCCACTACAGTGATTGAAGGCTTTTCTACGGAACAGCTTTGCAAATCTGCTGCCAAGGCCGTCAAATCTGCCCCCGTGACTCCCGAGCAGGTCCGCGATCCGGCCTTTGATGCACCGCCGAAGGCTGAGGACAAGTCGGGGCGGGCCCGACGCGCGCATTCTCGACCGCGTGCTCTAGCGCGAGAAGCGCGAGCGCCGAGCTGGTCAAGCGGCTGACGTAGCCTCCCTCAGCGGAATTGATAAAACTGATCGTTCAGGTACTTGATGATGTTCTGCATCTCGATCGCGGAGAATTGTAGGTTTGCCATATGACTGCAGTTGGCCAACTGCCCTTTCAGCGCATCTAAAGACCGAATGCGTCGGTCCTTGCGGGTGTAGATGCCAGTGTCGTGGCATCCGAGGCAGTTAGCGTCATGCAAGAAGCTCCCGTCGACGCTGTCGCCCGGCAATTCGGCGGCGTAAGCGCTCGGCATCAGCAGGATCAATAGCGATACGCACAGAAAGCTTTTCATGGTTTGCCTCCGACGGTGAGATGTAAGGCTCTTGTCCTAGTGGCCCGCGAGCGACATTGGGTGTGCGCGGCTCCGGTCGATCGTAGCACGCGGCACGCAACTTCCTCTGTTCTTTAAGGTGGGAAACCGCCGAGCATATGACCCTTTATGGGCGCTAATTAAAAGCCACCGGGTAGATGGTGCTTTGGCGCGCGAGGCCGTGGACCCGCGTCAAATTCGGGTGCGCTATGTCGGCTCGGTTGCCTGGCGCCAGAACGATCAGAGCTTCGATGGCGCCAAGGTGACCATCACGGCTGTCCCTGGTGTAACGGGACTCTATGCCTATATCGGCAAGGTCCGAAATCTCGACGCTCGGCGTCTCAACACTTAATGCGCGACATCGAGGGATCGTAGAGCGGGTCGAGAAAGACCTCCGCCGGTACGCGCAAGGTGGCGAGTTCGAGCTCATAGCGGCCTGACAGTACCTTGTCGCGGTCCACACCATGCTCCGGCTCGCGGACATAGCCGTAGCCGATCGAACGGCCGACCGTGTAGCCATAGCCGCCGCTGGTGAGCCAGCCGACGCGCTTGCCGTCACGATAGATGGTCTCGCGCCCCAAGAGGATGATCGAGGGATCGGTGGTAAAGCCAGCAAGCAGGCACGGCAGTGGCTTTGCGGCCTGAGCTTCGAGCGCCGCGCGTCCCTGAAATAGCGTGGCCGATTTCAGTTTCACCGCCCAGCCGAGACCTGCAACCAGCGGCGAGTGATCCGGCCCGATATCAGCCCCCCAGGCGCGGTAGCCCTTCTCTAGGCGCAGCGACTCGATGGCGCGGTACCCGGCATTGGCGATGCCGTGCGGTTCACCGGCCGCCATCAGCGCGTCGTAAATGCTGGCGGCGAATTCCACGGGAATATGGAGCTCCCAACCGAGCTCGCCGACATAGGTGACGCGAAGCGCAAGCACAGGCGCGCCGGCGACGTCAATCCGTCTCAGCCTGCCGAAAGGGAAGGCGGTGTTGGACATGTCATGTTCGGTCAGGCTTTGGATGACGTCGCGGGAGCGGGGGCCCATCACCGACAGCACGGCGTTCGACGAGGTGACGTCCATCAGGCGCGCTTCGAGTCCGTCAGGGATCGAGCGCGAGATCCAGTCGAAGTCGTGGGTGGCGAAGCCCGTTCCGGTCACGATGTAATATTCGGTCTCGGACAGCTTGCCGACCGTCAGGTCGCATTCGATGCCGCCGCGTGCATTCAGCATCTGCGTGTAAGTGAGGTGCCCCGGCGGCTTACCCACGTCGTTCGCAGCGATCCAGGATAGCGCCTTCTCGGCGTCACGACCCGAAAGCAGGAACTTGGCGAACGAGGTCTGGTCGAACACGGCGACCCACTCGCGACAGGCCTGATGCTCGCGCCCGACCGCTTCGAACCAATTCTGACGCTCGTAGCTATAGATGTCCTCCGGCTGCTCTCTACGGGCGAGATCGGCGAACCAGTTCGGACGCTCCCAGCCGAGCTTTTCGCCGAAGCAGGCGCCTTGCGCCTTGAGCCTGTCGTAAAGAGGCGAGCGCCGGAGCGGCCGGCCCGAGCGATATTCCTCGAACGGCCACGCCATCGTGTAGTGCTTGGCGTAGGCTTCGAGCGTGCGCGTGCGTACCCAATTCGTATCGAGATGGTTCCGGCCAAAGCGGCGGATATCTACCGGCCACAGATCGTAGGGCGGCTCGCCTTTGGCGATCCATTCGGCAAGCACCATGCCAGCGCCGCCGCCCGAGGCTATGCCGAACGCGTTGAAACCGGCGCCGACAAAGACGCCGCGCACCCCCGGGGCTTCCCCCAGGATGAAGTTCCCGTCAGGAGTGAAGCTCTCAGGGCCATTGATGAACTCTTTGATGCCGGCCGTTTGCATGGCCGGCACACGGCCGATTGCCAGCTCAAGGAGCGGCTCGAAGTGGTCGAGATCGCTGTCGAGCAGCTGGAACTCGAAATTCTCCGGCAAGCCCTCGGTTGCCCACGGGATGGGATTGGGCTCGTAGCCGCCCATCACCAGCCCGCCGACCTCCTCCTTCCAATAGGTGAGGCGGTCCGGATCGCGCAGAGTCGGCAGGTTCGGCGTAACGCCCTCGATCTTTTCGGTGATGAGATATTGATGCTGGACTGAGACGAGGGGGACATTGACCCCCGCCATGCGTCCGAGTTCGCGCGACCATTGACCTGCACAAATCACAAGTTTGTCGCAAGTGACCCTCCCCCGGTCCGTGACGACGGCACGCACGCGCCCGCCCGCCACCTCGATACCCGTTACTGTCACGTTCTCGGCGATGGTGACGCCGACCATGCGCGCGCCCTTGGCGAGTGACATGGTGATGTCCGAAGGCGACGCTTGACCGTCGGTCGGCAGAAAGGCAGCGCCGACCACGTCGTCGACCTGCATCAGTGGCCACAGCTCCTGGGCCTCCTTTGGTGTGAGGAGGTGCATTTCGAGCCCGAACGACGTGGCGGTGGTTGCCTGCCGCTTCACTTCGGTCCAGCGCTCGGGATTGCAGGCGAGCCGCAAGCCGCCGTTGCGTTTCCAGCCGGTGGCGAGGCCCGTTTCTTGCTCAAGCTTGTCGTAGAGCGCGACGGAGTAGCCAAGGAGCTGGGTGATGTTGGCGCTGGTGCGCAGCTGCCCGACGAGCCCCGCCGCGTGCCAGGTCGAGCCGCAGGTGAGCTTCCCGCGCTCGAGCAGGATCACATCGGTGAGCCCCATCTTGCCGAGATGATAGGCCACTGAGCAGCCGACGATGCCGCCGCCCACGATGATGACTTTCGCGGAGGACGGTAGCTCGCTCATGCTTTGTCCATAGCTTCAAAGGCGCAGTAGGCAGCCTCGAAACGCCGCAAATTTTCCGCCGTATAGGCGGCGAAGTCGAAGTCGACGGTCGAGTGGATCTCAGACACCATGCTCCACATCGTTTCGCGTAGCAGCGAGCCCGCGGTCATCGCCGCGGCGCGGCGGCGCAGCGCATCGTCAACCGGCTTGCCGAAATAGAGGCTTAATGCCTCTTCCGCTTGTTCGTGCGACAGCTCGCTATTGGAGGCGAGGCCGCCGAGATCGAACAGCGGCGAGTTGAATCCTGCATAATCCCAATCCACGAGCCAGAGCCGGTTCCCGTCATCGATAAAATTGGCGGCTAGCAGATCGTTATGACCGAACACGACGTCGATCGGGCCGACCGCAGACTCCAGTCGTTTCGCGCGAGCGAGGAGGTCCGGCAGAAGAGGAGCGTGCCGGCTGCCCCCCTCATACAGCGTATGCGCATAGTCGCGGACCACATGGAATACCCAGAACATCGCCGCCGGCCCGCGCAGATATTGCGGAATATCGCGGTGACACCGTCTGACCATGTCGACAAGACGTTCGAGATTGGCCGGATCGCGTATGTCCTCCGGGGCGAAGGTACGTCCCTCGATGAAGTCGAGCACGAGAATGCCGGGTTCCGCATGGACCACGCGGGGGCTTATGCCCGCGAGATGCGCGGCGCGGCTCGCCGCCAACTCGGTCGCACGCACGATTCCATGCACAAGAATATCATCCCCCACGCGCACGACATAGCGGTGTCCTCCGTCGTCGACCTTGAAGTTCTTATTGGTGATACCGCCCGCCAACGGTTCCGGATCGACACGTCCCTGCCAGATCGCCAGGGAAGCGACGCGCGAAGCGGCGTTATCCTTATGGCTCACGCGTGCGTCCTTCCTGCCGCGCGGCAAGCTGCCGTGCCGCGGTCTGGATGAGCCTGTCGGCGATGATGGCGATCGCGGCTACGCAAAGTCCGGCCACCAGGCCTCGTCCGGTATCGGCCTTGGTCAAGGCGATATAAACCTCCTGGCCGAGATCGCGGGTTCCCACCAGAGCGGTGATCACCAGCATGGAAAGCGCGAGCATGATCGTCTGATTGATGCCAAGCAGGATGACGGGTGTTGCCAGCGGAAGACGGATCTTGGTCAGGATCTGAAAGGGCGTGCAACCGGCGGCGGTGCCGGCCTCGATCAGTGTGGGTTGCACGTTGCGAATGCCATGGGCGGTGTATCGCACGGCCGGTGCCAAAGCGTAGAGGACGATGGCGATCATGGCGGTGAAATCCCCGACCCTAAACAGCATCACCACCGGGATCAGATAGACGAAGCTCGGCAAGGTCTGGAGCGTGTCGATGATGGCCTCGAGAACCCGCCAGAAGCGGTCGGAAAGACCGCCAAGAATGCCAAGCGGAATGCCGATGGCGGAGGCGACGATCACCGAGATCCCCACCAGGTAGACACTCACCATCGCCTTCTCCCACAGGCCGTTGAAGGCGATGAATAACGCGAGGGCTGCTACCAGCACGGAAAGCCGCGCACCGCCGAGACGCCAGCCGGTAAAGGCAAGCGCAACCGTCACGAGGAGCCAGGTCTGAGCGACCATGAAGCGCTTGATCGGGATCAGCACGTTGAGCAGCAGGGCGTTCTTGATCGCATCCAGGGTGTCGAAAAAGTGGATGTTGATCCATTTCACCGCTTCGCCCCACCACGGCGCGGTAGAGATCTCGAGCGAGGCAGGGTAGATCGCCACCGCCGGAACAAAGAGCCCGACAATGTAGGCGAGGGCGGTGAAAACCAGGAGCGCGATAGCAAAACGCCGTTCGTCGCCTTGCGCGGTTCGCTGCCGAGAAGCATAGGCTTGGCTCAAACGGTCGAGAGCTATGGCAAGCACCACGATAGCCAGCCCCGCCTCAAACCCACGGCCGATGTCGAGCCGCCTAAGCGAGGTAAGAACATCATAGCCGAGCCCGCCTGCGCCGATCATCGAGGCGATGATCACCATATTAAGCGAGAGCATGATGACCTGATTGACGCCGACCAGAAGCTGCGGCCGGGCTGCGGGAAGCATGACCTTGAGCAGCATCTGCCTGCGTGTCGTGCCGGCCATCGTTCCGTATTCCACGATGTCGTTCGGCACGGCATTGAGCGCGGTCATGGTGACGCGGACCATGGGAGGCATAGCATAGATCACCGTCGCGATCAGCGCCGACACGGGACCGAAGCCGAACAGAAACAGGATCGGAATGAGATAGGCGAAGATCGGTACCGTCTGCATGAGATCGAGGACCGGCTCTAAGATCCGCCGCGCGAGGGGAACACGATAGCCGAGGATGCCAAACAGTATCCCGCCGATCACGCCGAGTGGAACCGCGATGGCGATAGAGGCCAGCGTCGTCATGGCGCTTACCCATTGTCCGAACACCGCGAGGTAGAGAAACGCGCCGCCT
>DATMDY010000081.1:0-8215 GCA_035557335.1 Methyloceanibacter sp. | reverse complement strand
GTCATAGTCGGGAATGGCAAGAGTGCGATCGTCAAGTATGCGCACAAATCCGGGTAGGCCTCCCTTGTAAGAACAGTCGGGACGACCCTTCGCGTCGGCTGTCGCTATGAAAAACATGGGGCAACGCTGGATGAACGCTCGATCCTCCTCAGTGAAGGCCGTGCGGACGGTGACTTCGTTCAGCCGATCGGCAAGAGGACGCGTCTCGCGGATGTCCTGGAGTTGCCGCATGCCATCGTGGTACATGTTCTCGACCGCCATTTGTCCTCCTGCAGTCCTCTTGAAGAGCCCTAACGTTCGCAGCCAGCCGCGCGCGCCGGCTGGCATTTGCAGAGCCCTCCGGTCGCGCGCGCGTCGGCCTGGGCTGCGGGGTTAGTGCGCAAGTCTAGGTGCGCATGGGCTGGCAATATCATTTCTTGTGGTCGGGCCTGCCCTACTCGCGCTCGACCTTGCAGATGCGGATCATCCAATGCGAGTACCAGAGTTCTCGCCCTTTGACCTTTGCGGCTTGATGCATGGGGTCTTTCGCCCACGCTCGTTCAGCGGCACGTCCGTCCGCAACGAGATGTTAGGCGCCGCGAATTCGCATACCAAGTTCAACACGGTCATCCCGCTGGCGGCCCGACAGAAGGAATGGCTAACTTCTCGGTTCATACCGCATCGCCATCGCCCCGGAGCCGAACTCCAGCCGGCTCACGAGCTTCAAATCGACATGCTTCGATAGCCCCGCGAACAATGTCGGCCCATGGCCCGCCAGCCTGGGCTGCACCACGAACTCGTACTCATCGATCAATCCCAGCTCCGCCAACGCGAGAGGGAGTTTCACGCCTCCTACGAACAGCCCCTTACCTGACTCCCGCTTGAGCTCTTGAACGGTCTTGCCCAGATCTCCGCGCATGAGCTCCGCGTTCCAATCGACCCGGTCCAGGGTGCTCGACACAACGTATTTCCTTGCCGCATCGATCGTCCGAGCGAAGGGTTCCATCCAATCGGCCATCCAATCAGGCCTCACTCCCGTCGCCGGCGGCCGCCACGCTTCCTCCATCATTTCGTAGGTTACCCGGCCAAAAAGGAGGGCATCGGCCTGCGCGAGGTTATCAGCGAAGTAACGATGCAAGACTTCGTCCGTGGGAATTGCGCGATGGTCGCAGCACCCGTCCAATGTGACGTTGATGGAATACCGAAGAGGTCGCATTACGCTTTTCTGAAGAGGGCTAACGCCTAAGTTCAGCGTCGGCCGCGTGGCCCATTCGTTCCGCCCATTGAGACTGAGATGAGACGATTTTGGCTTTCTCTTTCATGCCGATAGCACCTACGTGTCACGCCGCCTAACGTTCGCGTTTCGCTGCGCCGCATGCGCGGCGTAGCGAGTTGGCGGCGTCGGTCAACAACGCGCTGTTAGCCTGCATATAGCCACGCCAGCAGGATTGATACAACACACCATGCCGCGGCAAAGCCGTAAATCCATTTGAGTGTGGCAAGGCGTCGGGCGTGCCTGAAAGCGAATGCAAAGCCGACTAGGACTGCCATCGCGAAGTAAAGCGGCTTTCCGCCGCCGATGAGTGCCCAAGGCAGATTTGCCACGGTAAATGCGAAGAACCCATGCCAAAACGCTCGCGGGTGCTTCCTCGGTCCCTCCCACCAGTAAGGCTTAGGCGGAGGCGCCGGCGGGCCGCTGTACTTAGTCGACTCGAGCTCGGGCGGACACATGGAGATGCAGCTAACGTCCGCGTTGTGGCGCGCTGAAGAAGGCGCGCAGCGTCGATGTGCAAGCGTCGTTCACCAACGCGTTGTTAGCCGTCAGGTTCTCGATTGCCAACGCCTGGGATCGCGTCTCCCATGCATGCACGCGACGACGACGATGAGATCCGGGTAGGTTCGGTAGTAAATCCCGTATGGAAAGCGCCGAAGTAGACCTCTTCGGGTATTGCGATGTATCAGCGGGTGAAGATGAGGCGCACGCTGAATAGCCAGCAGAGCGTCGTCTACAGTTCTGAGGAATTCTGAGCCCAACCCCGGGCGCTGCTGCTCGTACCAAACAAATGCGTCTTCGATATCCGCGGCGGCTGCCGGACGGATAACGATCTGCACTAAGTCCGGCGATTGCTAATGCGCCGTTGAACCTCGTCCCATGGAATACCACCCGGTCCCTCCCGATCCAACTCGTCGAGCCTACGGTCAAGCTCTTCTCGCTGTGGCTTGGTCATCGGCACTGCATCTGGGCTCGAAGACAGGCTGTCCCAAAGCTGCTCGAGTAGTTTGAGCCGCTCCTCGAGGCTTAAGGTCGCTATGTCAATAGCCATACGCCGGACAGTATAAACCTGCGGGCTGGGTGCGGTTCTCCGCCATGTCCTGACGGCTAACGTCCGCGTTTTACCGCGCCGCATCCGCAGCGGAGCGAGCTGAAGGCGTCGGTCAACAACGCGCTGCTAGGCCGCATGCGCATCACTATATCTCTGCGTAGATCTCCAGCACATTGCCATCAGGGTCACGAAAGAAAAGCGTCCGGTGACCAAAAGGCCGGTCGGTGGGTCCCGAGGTAATATCCACACCACGCTCCTTGAGAGTCTCTGCGCATATTGCGACCTCGCCTGGCGCGACACGGAACGCGAGTTGCAGCGACAGCGCGCCAACGGGCGGTGACGGATCATCGAACATCGCGCCTCGCTCGGTGAGCGCAAGGATGTTGGACCCGATCCGATACTCAATCCATCTCGGGCTAAGCTCCCTGTGCAGGGGAAAGCCGAGCACCGCGCCGTAGAACTCCCGCATTGCCGCCATTTGGCGCGCGAAGATCACCGTGTAGTCGAGACTGCGGATCGGCAGCCTGGGATCCATCGCAAGAAGGCTCCTTGACGTCGCTGATGCGGTCTAACGTTCGCGTTGTGCCGCGCCGTGCTGAGCGCAGAGCGGCGAGGAACAGGCGTGATCTTCATCCGCTTTAGTGGACACTTCGCTAGGCATTGACCAAGCGTTCATACTCGACCGGTGAATGGTATCCCAGGCTTGAATGGATGCGTTTTCGGTTATAGAAGCGATTGATGTAGCCCGCGAGGGTTGCGCTGAGCTGCCCTTCGCTGGTGAACACGCGCTGATGAGTGAGTTCGGCTTTCAATGAATGGAAGAAGCTCTCCATGTGGGCGTTGTCCTGGCAACGCCGCGGCCGATTCATGCTGGGCACGATGCCGTTGGCTTTGAGGAAATCCTGGAAGCCATAGGCCGAGTATTCGATCCCGCGGTCGGAATGAAACAGTAGCCCTGGCCGGGGGTTGCGCGCCGCGATCGCGCGCTTAAGGGCGCGCAGCGTCACCTCGATGGTGCGGTTGCGCGCGAGCGTCCAGCCGACGATGCGCCGCGAGAACAAGTCCATCACGGTCGCGAGGTAGCGCCAGCGCTTGCCAAGGCGCAGGTACGTCAGATCGCCCACCCAGATCTGGTCGGGGCGGGTGGGCAGCGGCTCATCCACTCGGAGGTTGCCGGTCTTGGCGAAGAACTTATGCAACGCCGGAGAGCGCCGGTAGAGACGACTCACACGTCCTCGCAGTCCCCGCTCGCGCATCAAGCGCGCAACGCGCTTATTACTGCAGCGGATACCCTCTCGCTTGAGTAGTTCGTGCACCCGTGGCGAGCCGTAGCGCCCGCCGCTGTCGCCGTAGATGCGCTCGACCCGGGCGCCGAGCTCCTCGTCGTTGCGCCGCCTCTGGCCGCCATCGCGGGCTAGCCATGCATAGAAGCCGCTCCTCGAGACATTGAAGCGCCGGCAAAGGTACGCCACGCCGAACTCGCCGCGCTGCTCGGCTATGAACTCGAACTTCGCCTTCGGCGTTCGATATTGAAGCGGATGACTTTTTTTAAGAGTTCATGCTCCAACTGCAGCGCCGCCAGCTTGCGCTCGAGCTTGCGCGCCTCGGCTCGAGCATCAACCTTCTCCTGCAGCTGCTTCACCTGGCGCTCGAGCTTTCGCTTCTCCGGATCCTGCTTCGGCGTGAGAAGCACCTTCGGAAGGCTCAAGCCGGCCCCATTCGCCGGCTTGAGCCTACCTTCGCGGAAATCCTTCTTCCACTTGGAAAGCATGAACGGATGAATATCCAAAGCGTGTGCAACGTCCTGCGTCTGGATATCCGGGTGATTCGCGAGCTTTACCGCCTGAATCTTGAACTCGTCGCTGTAGCGTTTGACTTTCTTAGGACCGACCGGTGCCGCCATCTAAAACCCCCTCGAGCGTTAGGTCGAGGTGTCCACTTTATCGAATGAGGTTCCAGCGTCGGTCAACAACCGGCTGTTAGGTTGCATGCGTGTCCATTTCGCGCAAAAGCTTCTCCGCCACTTTCTGCGCCGAATGCCTTTCCATTTCGGAGCCATGCTCCCACCTAAGACAAGCCAACAAATAGCTCGCAGCGGGGGACTGCGTTGAGTGATCCACAGAATAGTGCTTGCGGAGTTCTATGATCCGCTCCGCCTTCGCCCGGAGCTTGCGTGCGCTGGATCCCGTGCGACTTTCAGTTAGGGAAAACATTGTGCGACTACGTCCCTTCACGGCTCGTCGAAGCGCCGCGACAAGTTCCGCTTTGAACTCGGCCTCCAACGTGTCGATGCCCTTCATGCAACCTAACGTTCACGCTCACCGGCGCGCGCCCATGGCGGTTGATTTGGCGCCGCGTTTGCGCGCGCGTCCGTGTGCGGCGTGCTGTTAGGCTTCACGGCTAAATTGCCTGCAACGAAAAGCCAAATGCGGCCATGATGAGGTGAGTACAGACGGACGCGCCGAGCGAGGCGCCCAAAAAAATAGCCAATGCAACGGGAAGACGTTTCCCAGCAGAAAGGACCGTCGAAGCAGCGATAAGGCTTAGCAGGTAAACCGCTGATAGAGACCAGGCAGCGGTCTCATTGGGGATCGCACCCGGATAGTAGAGAAGCGGGAAATACAGCGCTCCCGAAACGAACAGAGCGCCAAGCGAGAGTGCGCCAAGAGCGAATGTTATTGCCAACGCTATTAGCAGGAAGGAGATGAACCTTCCGATGTCCCGTCGCCGAATAGCAGTCGCTGTCATTGGTGAAGCCTAACGTGAATTAGTTGACAAATTAGTTGACAGATTTGGCGGTTTGCAAACCGCCAAGATGTAACGGCGTCTGTCGTCCCTCCCTTCGATACGTCACGTTACCCGGGTAGTGGGCAGGTCGCAATTCGGAATAGCTGGACGATTCCTTGGAGTTGCAAGCAGCTAATGCGTCGCCACTACCCACGCTCTTGCGGCCGCTTCGGGTCGGCGCTCCACTCGCTCCACGAGCCCGCGTAGAGCTTGCCGCCCTTCAGGCCGGCGACCTCCATGGCGAGCAGGTTGTGGCACGCCGCCACGCCCGAGCCGCAGTAGTGGATGACTTCTGAAGGCGAGCGCTTGCCAAGCGCCGAATGGAATTCTTTCTTCAGCTCCGCGGCGCTCTTGAACGTGCCTTGCGCCGAGAGGTTGTCCATGTTGAAGCGGTTTGCTGCGCCGGGGATGCGGCCGGCGACCGGATCGATCGGCTCCTGCTCGCCGCGGTAGCGCGCCGGCGCGCGGGCATCGAGCAGAACCAGCTTGTCGAGACTCTTCGCTACCGTAGAAACGTCAACGGCGAAGTCTTTGCGAGGCTTGATCGGGTAGTTGAGGGGAGTGAAGAGCGGCACGTCGATCGTGACGGGCCGGCCTTCCTGCGTCCACTTGGCGAAGCCGCCGTCGAGGACCGCGACCTTTTCGTGGCCGATCCAGCGCAGCATCCACCACAGGCGCGCGGCCATCGAGCCCGGGCCGGCGTCATAGCAGATCGCCTGGTCCTTGGGAGTGAGGCCGGTCTTCTCGAGCCACTTCTCGAAATCCTGCGGCTCGGGCAGGGGGTGGCGGCCGTTCTTTCCGGTCTTGCGCCCGGAAAGGTCGCGGTCGAGGTGGGCGAAGAGCGCGCCCAGAATGTGGCCTTCGCGGTACTGCTGCTCGCCCAGGTCAGGCTTGGCGAGGTCGTGGCGGCAGTCGAAAACGCGCCACTTGACCAAGTTCGCGGCTAGCTCACCGGTCGAGACGAGCGTGGAGCCATTCATGGAAGTGGACCTCCGCGTCTTCCATCGGGGATTGATACGGACCGGCGTCGTCGAGCCCTTGTTCGTAGAGCGCGCGCCGGCCGCGGTCCAGGCGCATGCAGATCTCGTGGTCCTCGATCGCGGTCTCGACGTAGGCCGCCTGCTGCGCCTCGATGAACTCGCGCTCGAAGAGCGCGATCTCCTCGGGGTAGTAGAACTCGACCACGTTGGTGGTGCGCGTTGGCGAGCGCGGAATCAGATGCGATACCACGAGCACGTTCGGGTACCACTCGAGCATCAGCCCGGGGTAGTAGGTCATCCACAGCGCGCCCTGCTTCGGCTCGCGGCCATCGAGGAGCTTGAGGCAGGCTTCGTGCCAGCGCTTGTAGGCCTGCGTTCCCGGCCGCGCAAGGCCCGCTTTCGCCTCGACGATCTGCACCGAGTAGTCGGTGCCGTAGTCGACCGTGAAGTTGTTGCAATCGGTGAAGTTGCCCAGCCCGGGATGGAAGAAGTCGACGTGGTAGACCTCGAGGTAGGTCTCGATGAAGGTCTTCCAGTTGATGTCGTACTCGTCGATGCGTACCGAGTCGAGCACGTAGCCGCCGAAGTTCCAGTCGGCGCCGGTGGTGATTTTCGCCAGGTCGCGCGCCGGATCGCGCGGGCCGGCGAAGAGCAGGCCGTTCCAGTTCGCGAGCGGCGTCGAGGCGAGCTTCACGCAGGGCTGGTCGGCGAAGCGCGGCGCGCCGAGCAGCTCGCCCTTCATGTCGTAGGTCCAGCGGTGCACCGGGCAGACGATGTTCTGGGCATTGCCGCGACCTTCCAGCATGATGGCCTGGCGGTGGCGGCACACGTTCGAGAGCAGCTCGATGCTTTGGCCGTTGTTGACGAGCATCCTTGCATGATCGGCCCAGGCGAGCGTGTGGTAATCGCCCGGCTTGGGCACCATGAGCTCGTGGCCGATATAGTTCGGGCCGGACTGGAACAGAAGGCGCTTCTCGGCTTCGAAGATCTCCCGATCGAAATACCAGGAGACCGGTAACTGACAATTGGTTGGTTTTAGCTGCCTGAGTGGTGCAACATCCGCCATGCGTTGTAAAGCCCCCGAGAAAACAGTATTTTAGCAAACGATGAGCAAGCCTTCAGGCGAGCTCGACAAGCTCGACTTCGAAAAGGCGCTTGCCGAGCTGGAAAAAATCGTCGCCCGCATGGAAAGCGGCGAACTGTCGCTCGAACAATCGCTTGCGACCCACAAGCGCGGGCTGGAGCTCGCGCGCTTCTGCCAGCAGAAGCTGGAGGCGGCCCAGCAGCAAGTCAAGGTGCTCGAAGGTGAAGTTCTGAAGCCCCTGGAAGGTATTACAAGCCCTTCGGTAGCGGCGGCCGAGCGCGATGAAGATTCTTGACAGCGAATTCCAGGCCTGGATGGGCGGGGTCCAGGCGCGGATGGAAAGCGTGCTCGCGCGCGTGCTGCCCGCAGCGCACGTAGCCCCGGCGCGGCTGCACGAGGCGATGCGCTACGCGACGCTCGAGGGCGGCAAGCGCGTGCGGCCGCTGCTCGCGTTCGCCGCCGGCGAGGTTGGCCGCGCCGCGCCGGAGCGGCTCGAGGTCGCGGCGGCGGCGGTCGAGCTGATCCATGCCTATTCGCTGGTGCACGACGACCTGCCGTGCATGGACGACGACGTCCTGCGGCGCGGCAAGCCCACCGTGCACATGGAATATGACGAAGCCACCGCGCTTCTCGCCGGCGATGCGCTCCAATCGCTCGCTTTTCAGTTGCTGTCCGAAAACCGAATTGCGGAGGAGCCAGGAGCCCAGCTCGAGATGGTGAAGACCCTGGCCATGGCCGCCGGGTCGCGCGGCATGGCGGGCGGCCAGAGCATCGACCTCGAGGCCACCGGCAAGGCGCTCACGCTTCCCGAACTCGAGTTCATGCACATCCACAAGACCGGGGCGCTGATACGGGCTGCAGTGACCTTGGGGGCCGCGTGCGGCTCGCTGGTTGAGGGGCAGAAGCAAAGGCTGGACAAATACGCCAAAGCCATCGGCCTCGCGTTCCAGGTGGTCGACGACGTGCTCGACTCCGACGGCAATACGGCGACGCTCGGCAAGACCGCGGGCAAGGACTCGAAGCAGGGCAAGCCGACCTACGTCTCGGCGCTGGGCGTGACG
>DATMDY010000080.1:0-4358 GCA_035557335.1 Methyloceanibacter sp. | reverse complement strand
GGCCTGAACGTGTAAGGCCCGATGGTGAATACCGCGTCCTCGCTCTGCTCGTGCTGCCTGAGCTGGGCGCGGATGCGCGCGAGCAGCACGCCGAGGCGGAACGGCTTGGTCACATAGTCGTTGGCGCCGGACTCAAGTCCGAGGATGGTGTCGGAATCGGAGGTCTGAGCCGTCAGCATGATGACCGGGCCCTTGAAGCCGCCGCGGCGTAGCAGCTTGCAGGCCTCGCGGCCGTCGAGATCGGGAAGGCCTACGTCTAGCAACACGATGTCGATATGGCCGCTCCGCGCCTGTTTCAGCCCGTCAGAGGCCGTGGCCGCCAGCGCCGTATCGAACTCCTCATGCAGCGAAAGCTGCTCGCTCAAGGACTCGCGCAGTTCGTCGTCATCGTCGATGATGAGGATCTTGCGCGCGTTGCTCATGGCCGGCCCCTTGGCTTGATCTCGCTTCCGGATGTTGTAAGCGGGCCTTGGTCCCTGGACAAGCATATCGCGGGCCCGGCTGAGGCAAAAAAGGCTAGCCAGACATGGAACTTAGGCGAAGGCATCCAATTGTGGTCAGGTCCGCGCCAGGACGGCCGAGCCAAGGCTTGATGGCGCTTGCGCACGATGTCAGGCGCGTAGCGCTTGGCCGCTCTGGCATTCGCGCCTTGAAGCGGGAAGGTGATGGAGGTACGCCGCTTGGGCGCTTGCCCATCCGCGAGCTGCTGTACCGGGCCGACCGCGTGACGCGCCCCCGAACCGCCTTTCCGGTACGCGTCATAAGAGATCATGACGGCTGGTGCGAGGATCCCGCCGACCGCAACTACAACCATCTCGTCAAGCTTTCCCCGCGCAGCAGCGTCGATCGTCTACGGCGTACCGACCATCTCTACGATCTCGTGCTGGTGCTCGGCTATAACGACCGGCCGCGAGTGAGGGGCAAAGGCAGCGCCATCTTCGTGCATCTGGCACGCCCCGGTTATACGCCGACCGCGGGCTGCATCGCGTTGTCACGCCGCGACCTCTCGGCCTTGCTCGCGCAAATTCGTCCAGGTTCGTCAATCGTGGTGATGCGCTAGGCGCGTTGGCCGAAGATGGCCGAGCCGATGCGCACATAGGTCGCGCCGAATGAAATAGCGCACGCAAAATCGCCGCTCATGCCCATGCTCAATTCCTTGAGCTTAAGCTGTTCTGCAAGCTTGGCGAGCAGGGCGAAATGCATCGCCGGTTCATCGTCGAACGGGGGAATGCACATCAGGCCCTCAACGGTGAGTCCGAACGTGTCGCGGCAAAGCACAACGAAGTCGGCGGTTTCACCCGGCGCCACACCCGCCTTCTGCGTCTCCTCGCCTGTATTGACCTGCACCAAGAGGCGTGGGCGCTTGCCTGAACGCGCTATCTCCTCGGCGATTGCGCGCGCGAGCTTCGGCCGGTCGACAGTCTCGATCACATCAAACAGAGCCACCGCCTCACGCACCTTGTTAGACTGCAACGGCCCGACCAAATGGAGCTCGATATCCGGGTGATGCACCTTCAGCGCCGGCCATTTGGCCTGCGCCTCTTGCACCCGGTTCTCGCCGAATACGCGCTGTCCGGCGTCGATCGCGCCCTCGATGACCTCGGCGGGTACGGTTTTGGTCACAGCGACCAACTTTACCGAGCCGTCATCGCGACCCGCGGCCTCCGCGGCAAACGCGATCTCCTGCCGCACCAGAAGCAGGCGCGCCGGAATGTCGCTGGGGATGGATGGCGCCGAACTCATGTCGACTGTCTAGCAATCCTCTCGACAGAGCGTAACTTGACCGCTACCGCATTTGCATCGATTGCCGCGCGAAGAGCGGCGTCAACGGGCTGATCAGTGACCATGGCGGAACGCTACGACGCACCGAAACGCGAGAAACACTGGCAAGAGGCATGGGAGAGGCGCGGCATCTTCCTGGCCAACGAGGACGATCCACGCCCGAAATACTATGTTCTTGAGATGTTCCCCTATCCTTCGGGGCGCATCCATATGGGCCATGTCCGCAACTACACCATGGGTGACGTCGTCGCCCGCTATATGCGCGCCAAGGGTCACAACGTGCTCCATCCAATGGGCTGGGACGCTTTCGGGCTGCCGGCTGAGAACGCTGCCATCGAGCGCGGTGTCCATCCCGCCAAGTGGACCTACGACAACATCGCCACCATGCGCGGTCAGCTCAAGAGCATGGGGCTGTCGCTCGATTGGAGCCGAGAACTCGCCACCTGTGACCTCGACTATTACCACCAAGAGCAGAAGCTGTTCCTCGACCTGCGCACGGCGGGGCTGGTGGACCGCAAGACGCGGAAAGTGAATTGGGACCCGGTGGACCGCACCGTGTTGGCGAACGAGCAGGTGATCGACGGTCGCGGTTGGCGTTCGGGTGCGATCATCGAGCAGCGCGAGCAGCCGGAATGGGTGTTCAAGATCACCGACTACGCGCAGGACCTGCTCGGCGCGCTCGGGAGCCTCGACCGCTGGCCGGAGAAGGTCCGACTGATGCAGGCCAACTGGATCGGACGCTCGGAAGGTCTGCTCGTCCGGTTTGAGACTGTCAAAGACACCGCTCCTTCAGGCCATGACGTGATCGAGGTGTTCACCACGCGCCCGGATACGTTGTTCGGGGCAAGCTTCTTGGGCCTAGCCCGGGACCATCCTCTCGCCAAAGCCGTCGCCGAGAGAAATCCCGAGGCGGCGGCATTCATCGCCGAATGCCAGCAGCATAGCACCAGTGCCGTCGAGATCGAGACCCAGGAGAAGAAGGGTTTCGACACCGGCGTGCGCGTCGCCCATCCCGTCATCGCCAGCGCCGAGCTTCCGGTCTTCATCGCCAATTTCATCGTCATGGAATACGGCACAGGCGCGATCTTCGGCTGCCCCGCGCACGATCAACGCGACCTTGAATTCGTTCGTGCCAAAGATCTGCCCGTCCTACCCGTGGTCCTGCCCCCGGACGCCGATCCAAAGTCCTTCGTCATCGGCGACCAAGCCTATACCGGCGACGGCACGCTGATCAATTCAGGCTTTCTCGACGGGCTGGAGGTCGAGCGTGCCAAGAAGGCCATGGCCGAGCATCTGATCAAGAAGAGGATCAAGGGCAGGCCGCAGGCCGAGCGCAAGACCGAGTTCCGCCTGCGCGACTGGGGGATCTCACGGCAGCGCTATTGGGGCTGCCCCATCCCCATGATCCATTGCGAGACTTGCGGCATGGTGCCGGTGCCCGAGAAGGACCTTCCGGTGAAACTCCCCGACGATGTGAGCTTCGACGTTCCCGGCAATCCGCTCGACCGCCACCCGACCTGGAAGCACGTCACCTGTCCCACATGCGGCGGCCCGGCAACGCGCGAGACCGACACCATGGACACGTTCGTCGATTCGTCCTGGTACTTCTCGCGCTTCTGTTCGCCGCACGCGAGCGAACCGACCGACACCAATGCCGTCGGCTACTGGCTTCCCGTCGATCAATATATCGGCGGCGTCGAGCACGCGATCCTGCATCTCCTCTATGCGCGCTTCTTCACCCGCGCCATGCATCGCACCGGGCATGTCGCCGTGGATGAGCCGTTCCGTGGCTTGTTCACGCAAGGCATGGTCACGCACGAGACCTACAGGGACGCGCAAGGCAGATGGCTGCTGCCCGAAGAGGTGACACGCCGCGACGGCAAGGCGGTGCATGTCAAGACGGGTGAGCCGATTGTCGTCGGCGCCGTCGAGTCGATGTCGAAATCGAAGAAGAACGTGGTCGATCCCGACGACATCATCTCAGCCTACGGTGCCGACACGGCGCGCTGGTTCATGCTGTCCGACACCCCGCCCGAGCGCGACATCGAGTGGACGGCTTCAGGCGTCGAAGGCGCCCATCGCTTCCTCCAGAGGGTCTGGCGTCTCGTTAGTGAAGCCGCAGCCAAGGGGGCAGCTCCCGGTGCCGAGAAGCCACGCGAATTCGGCCCCGAAGCCGAAGCCCTTCGGCGCGCGGCGCATCGCGCCACAGCCGCCGTGACCGGGGCAATCGAGAAGCTCCGCTTCAATACGGCCGTCGCTCAGATCTACGAGCTGGCCAATGCCCTCTCCGCCAGCTTGCAGACTGCTGGAATACAACCCAAGGATGATTTACGTTACGCCTTACGGGAGGCGGCCGAGCTTCTTGCCCGCATAGCTGCCCCAATGGTGCCCCATATTGCCGAGGAGTGCTGGGCTCTCCTGGGCCATGACACCCTGATCGCCGAGGCGCCGTGGCCCAAGGCAGATCAGGCCCTTTTGGTCGAGGAAACGATGACCATTGCCGTCCAGGTCAACGGCAAAAGGCGGGACGAATTGACGATTGCGCGGGACGCCGCGAAGGAAGATATTGAAGCAGC
>DATMDY010000079.1:0-2332 GCA_035557335.1 Methyloceanibacter sp. | reverse complement strand
GACCCGCCGCCACAAGCGCGTTTGAGGCCTGGAAGGCGCCGACCAGCGGCAGGCGCACTTGGTATGGCTTGCCCCCATGCTCGATCACGAGCCTCTGCCCGAAGCCGTCGATCTCGACCGAGACGAGCCGCAAACTCTGGCCCCCGTGACCGACCGTGATGAGCTTGAGGCCCCTCGTCTCGGACATAGCGGCCACGCGCATTCCCGCCTCGCTGTCGACATCGACGACCGCGCTGGCGCCTAGGGGCAGAAGCTCGGCGAACAGGCGAAGCTTCTGCGCGAAATAATCCTCGAAGCTCGGGTGATGGTCCAAATGATCGCGCGAGATATTGGTGAAAGCGCCGGCGGCGAACGCGATGCCGTCGACGCGGCGCTGTTGCAGGCCGTGACTCGACGCTTCGAGCGCGAGATGGGTGACGCCGTCCTCGGCAAGCACCGCTAGGATGCGGTGCAAGGCGATCGGGTCTGGCGTGGTGTGCTTGAGGATCTCGGTGCCGCTCGGTCCCACCAGGCCGACCGTGCCGAGGCTTGCCGCCGCCAATCCTTGCGCCGCCCAAAGCTGACGCACGAAAGACACCACCGAGGTCTTGCCGTTGGTACCGGTCACGGCAACTGTTGTCTCCGGCTGCTGACCAAAGAAGCGCGCGGCGATCAGCGCGAGACGCCGGCGTGGATCGCCGTCGGCGATCATCGGTGTCCCCGCGGGCATCTCCGTCATGCCTTCCGGCACGAGGATCGCGGCGGCGCCACGGCGCACGGCATCTTCGATGAAGCGCACGCCGTCGGTCGCCACGCCGGGCAGCGCGGCGAAGAGATATCCAGGCTTCACCTCGCGGCTGTCGGCGGCAAGACCTCTAATCGGCACAGCGGCAAGCGGCGCAGGCAGCGTCACCTCGGGCCCGATCAGCTCACCCAGAGTCATGATCCGATATGCGCCTCGAAAAGCGGCTTTTCCTTGAGAAGCTCAAGGGATTGGCCGGCCCCTAACGGGCGTCTTCTAATAGGAGGCGACCACCTTGGCGTCAAATTCGCGCTGGTCGTCCTCAAGCTTGGGCGCCACGCCGAGGATCGGCCCGATCCGGGCGATGATCTTGCCGGCGGTTGGCGCGGCATTCACGCCCGCCGTCGCCGCGTTATTGCTCGCGGCCACGCGTTGCGGCTCGTCAAGCATCACGAGCACGACATATTCTGGCGCATCGGTGGGAAAGGCGGCCAGGAAATTGGTGAGCAGAGCGGAACGACTGTAGCGACCGCCGACCACCTTCTCGGCCGTTCCGGTCTTGCCGCCGACGCGATAGCCTTCGGCTTCGGCGCGCTTGGCGGTGCCCTTCAGCACGTTGAGGCGCATCAGCTTCAGCATCGCGGCACTCGTTTGCGGCTTCAGTACGCGCGGGCTCGTACTTGCCGCATCCTCGCGCGAGCGCGGCAGGAAGGCCGGAGTCACCCCGATCCCCCCATTGAAGAGCGGCAGCGAGGCCGCGGCGAGCTGGAGCGGTGTCACCGACAAGCCATGACCGAAGGCGATGGTCATGGTGTTAAGCTTCTGCCAATGCGGCGGCACTATCGGCGCGGCGCTGTCGCCGAGCTCGGTGGTGGCGCGGCTGAGCAAGCCAAGTTTTTTGAGGAAGGCGCGATACCGCTCGGTCCCCATATGCATCGCCATCTTGGCCGCGCCGATATTCGACGAATAGATGAACACCTCGGGCACGCTGAGCCGCCGCTTCTTGCCGTGGAAGTCGCTGATGGTGAAGCGCCCCGACCGGATCGGGCTCGATGCGTCATAGCTCGACTGCATGGAGGCGAGGCCTGAATCGAGCACGCCCGCGACGGTGAACATCTTGAACACCGAGCCCATCTCGTAGACGCCCGAGCTGATGCGGTTCACCCGCTCCTTGTCGAGAGCCTGTTCGCGTTTGTGCGGATCGAAGTCGGGCAGGGAGACGAAGCCGAGCACCTCGCCGGAATGCACATCCATGACGATGCCGGCCGCGGCCTTGGCACGGTAAGTGGCGACGGCGCTTTTCAGTTCCTGGCGGAGCACGTGCTGCACGCCGAGATCGATCGACAGCGTCACGCCCTCCCCGCCCGCCACGTCAGAGGCGTGCGCCATGGCGAGCTGGGGATTGTCGTCGACGAATTTCTCGATGCCGGCCAAACCCCGATTGTCGACATCGACCAGGCCGATCACATGGCTCGTCGTGGCGCTCATGGGATAGACGCGGCGATATTCCTCGATGAAGCCGAGGCCCGGCTGGCCGAGCGCGTAGATCTCCGCTTGCTGTTGCGGCGTCAGCTCGCGCTTGATGCGCACGAAGCGCTTTCCGGCTTTCAG
>DATMDY010000078.1:0-2717 GCA_035557335.1 Methyloceanibacter sp. | reverse complement strand
GCAGGTTCTGCTCGAGCCGCTGGCGGAACAGCATGCGATTGGCGAGGCCGGTCAGGGTGTCATGATGCGCGAGGTGCGCGATCTTCTCTTCCTGCCGGCGTCGCGCGGTAATGTCCTCGTGCAGCGACACCCAGCCGCCGCCTTTGAGGGGCTGCCGCGAAACCTCGATGACGCGGTCGCTTCCGAATTCGATCAGCACCGACGACGGGAGATTGGCGCCGCCTATGCTGAGCTCTCCGGACTCGGAATGTCGCGCGCCTTTCCTGGTGCGATATTCCCGCAGCGCGCAGCGCGCCGTGCCCGGCCGTGTCAGCTCGGGCGGCACGTCGTACATGTCGGCGAATTGCCTGTTGCACATCAGCAGGCGCTCGTGCGCATCGAACATGCTCAGCCCCAGCGGCATGGTGTTGATCGCCGCGTCGAGCTGCAGGTTGACGCGCTCGAAGTCGGCTTTCTTGTTCAGGAGTTCGATGGACTTCGCCTTGAAGACCGCCACCGAGCGCGCCAGTTGCCCGAACTCATCGGTATCGGTCGTGCCGGGAATCTCCACCGAGGTGTCGTTGCGGGCGAGCCGGATCAGGGACGAGCCGATGCCGCGCATGC
Source organism: Methyloceanibacter sp. (assembly GCA_035557335.1). Classification (GTDB taxonomy): domain Bacteria; phylum Pseudomonadota; class Alphaproteobacteria; order Rhizobiales; family Methyloligellaceae; genus Methyloceanibacter. The sequence continues at coordinate 2,114 of DATMDY010000078.1, read as the reverse complement.
GGGCCAGCATCCTGTGCAGCAGGAGCAGGCAGAAAGGACCGATCGCCAATCCGGTCACCACGGCGGCGGCGCCGATCCACATCGCGAGCGACAAGGCGTGCGCGGCAAGGGTCTGCAGGTTGCCTTGGGCGTCGGTCAGGTGTCGCCTGGCCTCGGTGAGCATCTCCAGCGTGAGGCCGTCGGCGGCGGAAGCGTAACGCACGCCGACGGCGATGGCCTGTTCGCGATGCTCATGCCGCGCCAGCTCGAACACCGAGCTGCCTTGGGACGCAAGCAGCGCGAACCGCTGCGAAAGTTTCTCGGCCCGGTCGGGAGCGATGCGATCGATGAGACCGGCGATCGTCGCGTTCAGCTCGCTATAGATGCGTTCGTCCTGCGCGCTGGCATCCGGCGACACGAACGGCGCTGTTGCCACCATGCGTCGATGCTGCTCCAGCAGCACCTGCACCTGCGCGGTGAGCGCGACATTGCCGAGGCCCTCGCGCTGGAAGCTGCTGACGGCGGATTCGGTCTCAATGGCGAAATGGGTGGTGGCGGCCGCAAGCGCACAGATCATCGCCAGGAACAGGGCGACGATGCCATAGAGCTTGATCGAAATGCTTGGGCTGGGGAGCCCCCGTCTGACCGGCATTGCTCGTCCATCAGGAAAAATTGGCGAGGTCACGCCCGGCTGCCCCAGCTCGAACAGCCAGTGCCGATCGTTTTAGAAACCAGACCTTAAGAAGCCGGTGAGGCGGTGCCTGAACTTTTAGGCAATATGTGCGGGCTGCCGACCCTGATGGGACGGGGCCGTCTCACCATTTGCCTGTGTTGGGCATCGAAGCCCAGGGCTCGGCCTTGGGCAGCGGAGTACCCTTCTGCAGGAACTCGATGGAGATATTGTCCGGCGAGCGGATGAAGGCCATGCGGCCGTCGCGTGGCGGGCGGTTGATGGTGACGCCGGCCTTCATAAGGCCGTCGCAGGTGGCGTAGATGTCGGCCACCTCGAAGGCAATATGTCCGAAGTTGCGGCTTTCGCCGAAGACCTCCGGATCCCAGTTGTGGGTTAATTCCAGCATCGGCGCTTTTGTGGACTTGGCGCTGCCGACATCCTCCGGCGCGGCCAGGAAGATCAATGTGAACCTGCCGGCCTCGCTCTCCGTGCGGCGCACCTCCTGCAAGCCGAGCTTGTTGCAGTAGAAGTCGAGGCTTTTCTCGACGTCATTGACGCGAATCATTGTGTGCATATAGCGCAAAGAGACCTCCTGTGCGCATGGCGCCGATTTGGGCCGATGAGGGAACACCCTCACTAGCTTGCGCCGGCACGGCCGCGTCCGCAACATCTCATGACGCCGGTTTGACGGGCAATGGCGGCGATGGACGATCACGGCCCGCGCCCGCGGCCTTCGCCTGCGATCAAGCGCCAGGATTGTACGCTATCGGAAAATGTGCGGCTAACATCAGCCAAGCAAAGCGAATCAGTATTTCGCTGCGGCTGACAATATTTTGTCGAGGCTTTCAAGGAATCAAAGGCGCGTCCGCGAGGTTTTCCCCAGATAGTATTCTGTGCGATGCTGCAAAAAAGCTACGTGGTCATGAATCTCAGCGCCTTAGCTTCGCTGCAAGCCCATGATTGCTCAGAATAGTGCGGCTGGCGAAAGTTGTGCAGGGCGGAAAATCGTTTGGACAGCCCGCCGGCAATCACTATAGGTTCGCGGCGCTGAGGGCACGTTTCGGTGAGTCGAGAGGGCAAAATTCGACTCCCCGCACGGGTCCGCGGGACAAGTGAGTAAGGGTATATCCATGTAGATCCATAGTGAGCGGGGTAAGCTTATGGGTGAAGACAAGTTCCTCCCAGAACCGGGAGCTGAACCAACCGGCACGGACGCGACAGGCGGGCTCGAGGTCTTTGAAATTGCCGGAACTATCAAGTGGTTCGACGTTTCCAAGGGCTACGGCTTTATCGTTCCTGACAACGGATTGGCAGACGTGTTGCTGCACGTCACCTGCTTGCGGGCTGGCGGGTATCAGACCGCCTACGAGGGGGCCCGGGTTCACTGTCAGGTTCTGAACCGGCCGAGAGGCTTGCAGGCCTTTCGCGTGCTCAGCATGGACGAGAGCACGGCCATCCATCC
>DATMDY010000077.1:0-14185 GCA_035557335.1 Methyloceanibacter sp. | reverse complement strand
GCTGGTCACCATGCCGAGCCCGCGTATCCTCACCTTCGAGCTGAACCAGGACCGGGTGCCGGCCTTCAAGGATCCGCGCGTGCGGCTTGCCATCAACTATGCGGTCAACCGTGAAGGCATCGCCGACAAAATCATGCGCGGGTTGGCCACGGCCGCCGGTCAGCTAAGTCCTGACAGCTATGCCGGACACGATCCGGCGCTAGAACCGCGCTACGATCTCGCCAAGGCCAAGGCGCTGATGAAAGAGGCTGGTTACGAGGACAGCTTCTCGGTGACCATGATGGCGCCGAACAACCGTTATATCGGCGACGCCCGCATCGCCGAGGCGGTCGCCGCCATGCTCGCCAAGATCAACATCAAGGTCGATCTGGAGACTATGCCCAAGGCGCAATATTGGCAGCGCTTCGACGAACGCGCGGCCGACATGATGATGATCGGCTGGCAGTCCGACACGCAGGATTCGGCGAACTTCTATGAGTTCCTGGTGATGACACCCGATAAGGAGACGGGTTACGGCCAGTATAATGCCGGCAATTATGCGAACCCCGAGGTCGACCGTTTGACGCTCGAAACGCAGACCATGACCGATCCGAAGGCACGGACCGAAATGCTGCGCAAGATCGAACGCATTCTTTACGACGACGCGGCGGTCCTGCCGTTGCAATGGCTGCACCTCTCCTGGGCGGCACGCAACAACGTCAAGATCGAGCCCGTGGTCAATGTCATCGATATGCCCTATCTCGGTGATTTGGTCATCGAGTAGGCTTGAACATCTGGAGATCGTCCGATGCTGAAAAAGATCCTCATCGCTCTCGCGGCCATCATTCTCATTTTCGTCGGCGTGGTCGCTCTGCAACCTTCCGAGTTTCATGTCGAGCGTTCCACCGCCATCTCCGCTCCGCAAGAGGGCGTGTTCACGCAGGTGAACGACTTCAAAAAATGGGAATCCTGGTCGCCGTGGGCAAAGCTCGATCCACAAGCCAAGGTGGCCTTCGAGGGCCCCCCGTCGGGCGAGGGCACGGTGATGACCTGGTCCGGCAACGACAAAGTCGGCGAGGGGAAGATGACACTGATCGAGAGCCGTCCCGACGATCTGGTCAGGATCAAGGTCGATTTCGTGAAGCCATTCGAGGGAAGCAGTGCGTCGCAATTTACCTTCAAACCGGACGGCGATCGGACTGCCGTGACCTGGTCCATGGACGCCCGCCATAATTTTCTCGAGAAGGCGTTTTGCTTGATAATGAACGGTAAGAAGATGGTTGGCGACGACATGGAAAAAGGCCTGGCCCAGATGAAGTCGGTCGCCGAGTCCGGCAGCTAGGTCTAACCCTCGGTACGTTCGCTGTTCGCATTGGTCAGCTTGGCGCGGCTCAACTATAATCGGCGGCGCGCGACGGCGCCTCACGGCCGGAACCGGAACCGAATATCGGCCGTTAAGCGCAGCGTGAGGGGGGCGGAAGCACGCTTGGACCTACCCGCTGACGTGGATGACGTGGGACGTCCTGAAAGCCGATGTTTTGCCGAGGCCGCCGCCAACGGCCCGGGCCGTAGCACTTATGGCCGGAATCGGCATCCTGACCGGCCTCATCTCGGTCCTTCCCTCCCCATTGCCCGATTTGCGCCTGGAAGACCCGGAGATTCTCATCAACGCGGAAGGTGTGCCGCTTCATGCGGGGCTCGCCTTCGGCGGCGGTATTGCCCTCATGCTGTGGCTTTGGGTCAACCGCGATCCCGGCAAATGCCTGCTCACCATGGCGCTGATTCTGATCGGCTGGCTGGTCGCGGTGAACACGGCCAACGACGTGTTCTCGGTAATAGTGGGGTCGGACCTGTTCGGCACAGCCCCTGGCGCGAAGGCCAACCGGGAGATCGTTGGCTGGCTGGTCGGGGGATTTTGCGGAGGGGCCGTGGGTGCGGGCTTCACGGCCTTCGCGGCGGCCATCCCGGCGCAAGCCATCAGGCACTTCCGGACCTGGGCCGTGACCATAGCCATCGGCGCGCTGTTGGGGCTCTTGCTTTACCCCGCTGCCCACCTCACCGCCATCGTGCTTCTATACGTGCCATGGCAGGCTGCGGTCGCGGCCGCCATAGCCTATGGTCTCACTGAACCGTGGGCCTGAGTCTGAACCAAGCGTGATCCATCAATGAAAGAGCTTGCCGCTGGCGCGGCCTTACTCGGGCAGCGCCTCATCCAAGCCGTGCTGGTGATGTTGGCGATCCTGGTCATCGCCTTCGCCGTGCGTTCGGCGCTCGGCGATCCCTTGCGCGAGATCATTGGCGAAGCGGTGCCCGAGGCCGAACGCGCCAAGCTCGCGCAGGAGCTTGGCCTCGACGCACCCTGGCCGGTGCAGCTTGCCCGCTATCTCGGGAATGCCGCGACCGGCGATCTCGGCACGTCCTATATCTACAAACGCCCGACCGCCGAGGTGATCCTCGCCAAGTTTCCGGCAAGTTTCGAGCTGGTGCTCGGCGCGAGCTTGATCGTACTGCTGCTCTCGGTCCCCGCCGGCATCTATTGCGCGGTCAGGCCGAGTGCATTTGGCGCAAAATCGATCCTGAGTCTGAGCGTGCTCGGCATCTCGGTGCCCGTGTTCCTCACCGGGATTTTTCTCATCACCATCTTCTCCGTTTGGCTCGGTTGGCTGCCCGCCTTCGGTCGCGGCGATACGGTTGATCTAGGCTTTTGGGAGACGGGTCTGCTGACGCGCGACGGACTTGCTCATCTCATCCTGCCTGCAATCACGCTGTCCTCGATCATGTTGCCGCTGTTCATTAGACTGGTGCGTGGCGCCATGCTCGACGAGCTGGGTCATGATTATGTGCGTACCGCGCGCGCGAAGGGGGCGCGGCCCTTGCGTGTGTGGCTCAGCCACGCGCTCCGCAACGCACTTGTGCCGCTTGTTGCTGTCGGCGGGCTGCAGGTCGGCACGCTGATCGCCTACACCCTGCTCACCGAGACGGTGTTCCAATGGCCGGGCATGGGCTTCCTGTTTCTTGAGGCCGTGACCCGCGCCGACGTGCCGCTGATCACCACCTATCTCTTTTTCGTCGGTCTTCTCTTCGTCATCACCAACACGCTGGTGGACATACTGAGCCTTATGCTCGACCCGCGCATCAGTCTCGAGGGGACACGATGAGCGCCGAAGCGATACGCGGCAATTCACGCTCGATACTTGCCTACGCCGCCGAGCATCCCGGCGCGACCCTTGCCGCGATTGTGTTTGGCATCATTGCCGTGATGGCGGCTTTCGCGCCGCTCATCGCGCCGCAGAACCCCTTCGATCTTGCGAGCTTCGATCTGCTCGATGCCGAGCTGCCGCCAATCTGGCTCGAGGGGAGCGATCCGCGCTTTCTGCTCGGCACCGACGCACAGGGGCGCGATCTGTTCAGCGCCATCCTTTATGGCACGCGTATATCCTTGATGGTGGGCATTCTTGCAGTGGTCATTCAGGCGGCGATCGGCGTGCCTCTTGGCCTGTGGGCCGGCTATGCCGGGGGGAGGGTGGACAGCGCGGTCACGCGCATGGCCGACATCCAGCTTTCGCTCTCCACGCTGATGATGGCGATCATCGTCATGGCCCTGTTCCGCGCCGGACTTGGCGGGGAAACGCTCAGCCGATACGCCGTGCCCTTGCTGGTGATCGTCATCGGGCTGGCGGAATGGCCCTTTTTCGCCCGCACTGCCCGGGCCGCCGCCCAGGTCGAGGCGGCGAAGGACTATGTCCGTGCCGGCCGGGCGCTTGGCGCGAGCAGCTTCGCCATTGTGCACCGCCACATCCTGCCCAACATCTCATCGCCGTTGATCGTGGTGGCCACCACACAGGTCGCCGGTGCCATTATGGCCGAGGCAGCGCTGTCCTTTCTCGGCCTTGGCATGCCGGTCACCAAGCCTTCGCTCGGCACGCTGATCCGCTCCGGCTACGATCTCATGTTCGCAGGTGCATGGTGGGTTACCATATTGCCCGGCCTGGTCCTGATCGGTCTGTTGATCTCGGTCAATGTCCTGGGTGATGCACTGCGGGATGCGCTGAACCCGCGTCTTGTACGGCGCTGACTGCCTTGCAATTTGGGGCGGCGCCGACCCATAAGGTATAGTGCCCCGAAGGGTGCATTGAGGAGACATTATGGATACCACGCGTTCGGCCAGTCCGGAACTTGTATTCGCACTCCGTCGCGTCACCGAGGGTGCCGCCTGCGCCGCCTTCAACTGGATCGGGCGCGGCGAGGCCGATGACGGCGGTCGCGCGGCGCTCGACGCCATGCGCAGCACCCTGGCCAACGTGGACATCGACGCGGTCGTGGTGATCGGCGAGGCGACCAAAGGGGAGGCGCCTCAGCCGCAACGCGGCGAGCGTCTTGGCAAGCCTGGCGCTACCTTCAAGGCCGATATCGCCGTCGATCCGGTGGAGGGCACGAGCTATCTCGTGCGCGGCCTGACCAATGCACTTGCCGTTCTCGCGGTGGCGCCGCGCGGCGCCATGATGAATCCGGCGCCTGCGTTCTACATGGAGAAATTCGTGGCGATCCCCGCGGCCCGCGGCAAGATCGATCCCACCTGGCCCACGGGCAAGAAGCTCACGACGCTGGCCGAGATACTCGGCAAGGACGTTTCCGAGCTGACCGTCTTTGTCCTGGAGAAGCCGCGCCACCGCGAGTTGGTGAGCAACATCTTGGCGGCGGGAGCGAGAGTGGCCCTCTATCCGGCGGGCGACGTTGCCGGCGCACTGATGGCCGCCATTCCCGGCTCGGGCATCGACGCCTTGATGGGAACCGGCGGCACGCCTGAAGGCGTTATGTCAGCATGCGCCATCAGAGCGATCGGCGGCGAGTTCCTCGCCCGGCTCGACCCCCAGCTTCAGACCGAGGCCAAGGCGGTGAAGGACGCGGGGATCGATACCGCGAAATGGTACGACCGCGACGAGATCATCACCTCGGGCGATGTATTTTTCTGCGCCACGGGGATCACCACGGGTTTGATGCTGGAAGGCGTGGAGCGCAGCAAGATCCATTACAAGGTGCAGACAATGATGATCACCGGCGCCACCGGCGAGCGGCAGATCATGACGAGCTATATTCCGATTGAGCGTCTGGCGAGCGTGGCGTCGCGCGACGTGGCGTAAAACAAGACGGAAAACGATAAGATTGCTTAGGTGAGGACTTGCCTGGAGTAGGGAATGTCGAAGCGTGTGGACCATCCGATCATCCTCGGCATCGTGGGTGATTCGGCATCGGGCAAGACGACACTGTCGGCGGGCGTCGCTCAGATTCTGGGTGAGGCGCACTGCACGGTGTTCTGCACCGACGACTACCATCGTCTTTCCCGCCGGCAGCGCAACGAAGGCGGCCTATCGGCGCTCGATCCGCGCGCCAACTATATCGATGTTCTCGAGCAACATCTGCGCCTGTTGCGTCGCGGCGAGCCGGTCTTGAAGCCGGTGTACGATCACAGAGAGGGCACGCTTGAAGAGCCGGTCTATGTCAAGCCCAAGGAGTTTGTTATTGCCGAAGGTCTGCTCGGCTATACCACGCGCGCCATGCGCGACTGTTACGACGTGAAGATCTATCTCGATCCCGAGGAGGAGCTCCGGATCAAATGGAAGCTCCGCCGCGACACCACCAAGCGCGGCTATACGCGTAAAGAGGTTCTAGATCAGCTGGAGCGGCGCAAGGTGGATAGTCCGAATTTCATCCATCCGCAGCGCACCTTCGCCGACATCGTCATCCGTTTCCAAAGATCGAAAGACGCCAACGGCTCGGATACGCAGCTCGACGTGCGTCATATCCTGCGGCCGACTCTACCCCATCCCGACTTCACACCGCTATTTGACGGGTCGAGCAATGCCGGCATGCACTTGGAGCTTGCCCGCGACCGAGACGGCAAGCCCGTCGACGTGCTTGAGATCAGCGGCAATATTTCCGACAAGAGGGCCGAGCGGATCGAGGATCTGCTATGGAACCTGATCCCTGAGGCCGGGCATTTGCGTGACCAAGTGGGACGCATCGATATTGCCAATGGCGCCCCCAAGAGCCACCCGCTGGCGCTGACCCAGTTGCTGGTCGGCTATCACGCGGTCAAGGCCGCCATGGGTGTCCGCGCCTACTAGTGACATTCAGTGACAATTCGTGACATTTCTGGGGTTGAGGAGAATCGATGGGCGAAGCTTTGATGCAGGACCGGCTGTTACCTGAAACCACCCACCAGGACATGGCTAACGCCATAAGGGCGCTGGCCATGGACGCGGTGCAAAAGGCCGATTCCGGCCATCCCGGCATGCCCATGGGCATGGCCGATGTCGCCACCGTGCTGTTCACCCGCTTCCTGAAATTCGACGCCGCGCATCCCGATTGGCCCGACCGCGACCGCTTTGTGCTCTCCGCCGGCCACGGCTCGATGCTGCTTTACGCGCTGCTCTATCTGACGGGCTACCCCGAGATGAGCATCGAGGAGATCAGGAACTTCCGGCAGCTTGGGTCGCGCACGCCGGGGCATCCCGAATATGGTCATGCGCCCGGTATCGAGACGACCACCGGCCCGCTCGGCCAGGGGCTCGGCAACGCCGTCGGCATGGCGCTCGCCGAGCGTCTGCTCAACCATCGCTACGGCGAGGAGATCGTCAACCACTTCACCTACTGCTTGGCGGGCGATGGCTGCTTGATGGAGGGTATCAGCCAGGAAGCCATCTCGCTCGCCGGCCATCTCAAGCTCGGCCGCCTGATCGTGCTGTTCGACGACAATCAGATTTCCATCGACGGCCCCACCGACCTCGCCGTCTCCGACGATCAGCTCGAGCGCTTCAGGGCGTCGCACTGGCATGTCGCCCGCGTCGACGGCCACGATCCCGAAGCGGTGGCTTTGGCAATCGAGAATGCGCGTGAGGTGACGGACAAGCCGTCGCTGATCGCCTGCCGCACGATCATCGGCTACGGCGCGCCGAGCAAGGCCGGCACTGCCGCAACGCACGGCGCGGCACTCGGCGAAGAAGAGGTCGCCGGTACGCGCAAGAGTCTGGGCTGGCACCATGAGCCGTTCGAGGTGCCCAAGCCGATCCTTGCCAGTTGGCGCGCGGTCGGCACGCGAAACCGTGCTGCTTTGGATGCCTGGAAGAAGGTAGCTGATCGGCTCGACGCGCCGGCGCGTACCCACCTAACCGATCCGATCGATGCCAAGGTGCAGAAGGACATCAAAGCGGCAATTGAGGCGATAAAGTCCGACTTCGCCAAAGACGGCGGCAAGCTTGCCACACGCCAATCCTCGCAGAAGGTGTTGGAGAGGCTTATGCCGGCGATCCCAGGGCTGATCGGCGGCTCGGCCGATCTCACTGGCTCGAACGGCACGCTGACCAAGCTGCACACGATTCTCAAGCCGGGCGATTTCTCCGGCACCTATATCCATTACGGCGTGCGCGAGCATGAAATGGCCGCGGCTATGAACGGCATGGCGCTGCATGGCGGCATCGTGCCTTACGGTGGCACGTTCTTGGTATTCACCGATTATTGCCGCCCGGCGATCCGGCTTTCGGCGCTGATGGGCCAGCGCGTGATCTATGTCATGACCCACGACTCCATCGGCCTTGGCGAGGACGGTCCCACGCATCAGCCCATCGAGCATCTGGCGGCGCTTCGCGCCGTGCTAAATCTCAACGTCATGCGCCCTGCCGACTCGGTCGAATGCGCTGAATGCTGGGAGCTTGCGCTACTCGCCAAGGATACTCCCACTATTTTGGCGCTGACCCGCCAGGGTGTCCCGCTGCTCCGTACCATCCCCACCAAGGAAAATTTGTCGGCCAAGGGCGCCTATGTGCTGGTCGAGCCCAAGGGTAAGCGTGACGTCACCCTAATCGGCACCGGCTCTGAGCTGTCTCTGGCTATCGAAGCCGCCAGGTCGCTCGAAGGCGATGGCATCAAGGCGGCGGTAGTGTCCATGCCATGCTTCGAGCTGTTCGCGGCCCAGGACGAGAGCTATCGAAACGCGGTCCTGGGCTCAGCGCCGCGCGTCGCCGTGGAAGCGGCGGTCGAATTCGGCTGGGACAAATGGCTAGGGCCTGACGGGACCTTTGTCGGCATGCGCGGATTCGGCGCGTCGGCGCCCGCGCAAGACCTATATAAACACTTCGGCATCACCACCGACGCCGTGGCAGCGGCCGCGCGGAACCTCGTGCGTAAGACGAAAAGGTAGGGTAATGGCCAATAGACGCGTCGCCATCAATGGTTTTGGCCGGATCGGCAGGCTCACCTTCCGGGCCTTTTTAGAGTCCGGCCGCAAAGATCTCGATTTCGTGGCGATCAACGACCTCGGCTCGGCCGAGATGAACGCCCATCTCTTGGAATTCGACAGCGTGCATGGACGTTTCCCCGGCAAGATCGCCGTGGCCAACGGCCAACTCAAGGCCGACGGGCAGGATGTCGCCGTGCTGTCGGAAGCGACGCCCGAGAAGCTGCCCTGGCGCGATCTCGGAATCGATATCGTCATGGAATGCACCGGCCGTTTCACCGACCGCGACGGTGCGGCCAAGCATCTGAGCGCCGGCGCCAAGCGCGTGCTGGTCTCCGCGCCCTGCACAGGTGCCGACCTCACCGTGGTGTTCGGCGTCAACCACGACCAGCTCACCCAGGAGCATCACGTCGTCTCCAATGCTTCCTGCACCACCAACTGCCTCGCACCGGTGGCGCAGGTGTTGAACGGTGCTATCGGCATCAAGCACGGCTACATGACGACGGTGCACGCCTATACCGGGGACCAGCGCACGGTGGACACGCTGCACAAAGACCCGTATCGGGCCCGTGCCAGCGCCGTGAATCTGATCCCGACCTCGACCGGCGCCGCCAAGGCCGTGGGCCTGGTGCTACCGGAGCTGAAGGGCAAGCTCGACGGTGCCGCCATCCGCGTGCCGGTGCCGAATGTGAGTCTGGTGGACCTGACCTTCCAAGCTGCGCGGCCGACCACCGCCGAGGAAATCAACAAGGCCATGACCGCTGCCGCCAGCGGCCCGCTCAAAGGCATTCTCGGCGTCAATGCGAAGCCGCTCGTCTCGACGGATTTCAACCACGATCCCTTGAGCTCGATCTTCGACCTCAACAGCACCCACGTGGTCGACGGCACGTTCTGCCGGGTGGTCGCCTGGTACGACAATGAATGGGGCTTCTCCAACCGCATGAGCGACACCGCGGTTGCCATGGGCCGCCTGATATGAACGACGGCGGTCCGGCCGGGGAGCTTCAGGCAGGCGGGTTCGACCTCTCCCGCATCCGGACCATCGACGGTGTCGACGTGCGCGGCAAGCGCGTGCTGATCCGCGTCGATTTCAACGTGCCCATCGAACAGGGCAAGGTCGCTGACGACACGCGCATCAAGCGGGTGCTACCCACCATCTCGAAATTGGCCCGCGCCGGCGCTATAGTGATCGTACTGTCGCATCTTGGGCGTCCCAAAGGGGTGATCAATCCCGAGACCTCCTTGAAGCCGATCGCTGCCAAGATGCAGGAGCTGATGCCGGGCACCAATGTCCGCTTCATCGGCGATTGTATCGGCGAGGAGGTCAAGCGGGGCCTAGCCGCGCTGAAACCCGGCGATGTGGCCGTGCTGGAAAATCTCCGCTTCTATCCGGGCGAGGAGACGAACCACCCCGTCTTCGCCAAGCAGCTTGCCGCGCATGGCGACATCTATGTCAACGACGCCTTCTCCTCGGCGCATCGCGCCAATGCCTCGATCGACGCCATCGCCGGCCTGCTGCCGTCTTATGCCGGGCTATTGATGATGGCCGAGATCATGGCGCTTGGCGAAGCGCTCGAGCAGCCGGAGCGTCCGGTGATGGCAATTGTCGGCGGCGCCAAGGTGTCTACCAAGATCGAAGTCCTGACCAACCTTGCGGCGCGCGTCGATCGACTGGTCGTCGGCGGCGGCATGGCCAATACATTTCTAAAAGCGAAAGGTATGGAAATCGGCAGATCGTTCTGCGAGCCGGATTTCACCGATACCGCCAAAGACATTATGGCCCACGCCGAGCAGGCCGGCTGCGAGATCGTGCTCCCCAGTGACGTGGTGGTGGCCACGGAGCTTAAAGCCGGCGCGGATTGGCAAATCTGCCCCGTGGAGGCTGTTCCCGCCGATGCCATGATCCTCGATGTCGGACCGGAGACCCTCGCCGATCTGAAGCGGCGCGTGGCTGAGGTGAAGACCGTGCTGTGGAACGGACCTCTCGGCGCCATCGAAACGCCTCCCTTTGGCGAAGGCACCTTCGCGCTCGCCCGCGAGGTGGCCCGCCTCACCAGAGAAGGTAAGCTGATCAGCGTGGCCGGTGGGGGTGATACGGTCAGGGCCTTAAACGAGGCGCACGCGGCCGCCGACTTCACCTATGTCTCGACTGCTGGCGGCGCGTTCCTTGAGTGGCTGGGTGGCAAGGAGCTTCCGGGGGTCGTGGCCCTGACCCGCAGCAGCGCCCGATAATTAACCGCTCCTGCGGGGAGGGGGAAAACACCCGGCAAAGTCAATATTGCTTAAGCGGAATCTGCTCTAAAAGGGTCTGTCATCATTGACCCGCGCTGCCATGACCAAGCCATTCCCATGAACCGCGACATCATCATCGCCCCTTCGATCCTCTCAGCCGACTTCGCCCGGCTCGGCGAGGAAGTGCGCGCCATCGACCAAGCGGGCTGCGACTGGATCCATGTCGATGTCATGGACGGGCATTTCGTGCCCAACATCACCATCGGGCCGGACGTGGTGAGGGCGCTGCGTCCGCACTCGAAGAAAATCTTCGACGTGCATTTGATGATCGCGCCGTGCGATCCCTTCATCGAGGCTTTTGCCAAGGCGGGCTCCGATATCATCACCGTGCACGCTGAAGCCGGGCCCCATCTCGACCGCTCGCTCGCGCTCATCAAGAGCTTCGGCAAGAAGGCAGGCGTCAGCATCACGCCGTCTACGTCCGAAGACGCGATCGAATATGTGCTCGACAAGGTCGACCTCATTTTGGTGATGACGGTCAATCCCGGCTTCGGCGGCCAGTCCTTCATCCCGTCGCAACTCGACAAGATCAGGTCGATCCGCAAGATGATCGGCAAGGCGCCGATCCATCTCGAGGTTGACGGCGGCATCAATGCCGAGACCGCGCCGCTGGTGGCCGAGGCTGGCGCCAATGTGATCGTGGCCGGATCCGGCGTGTTCAAGGGCGGCAACTATGCGGAAGACATCGCCGTCATTAGAGCCGCCGCCATGCGCGCCCGCGCCGCCGCTTGACCTGGCGGCTAACATTAACGTGACTTGTTATTACTCGGCATTGCGGGCAATCCATATCCCTCAGCATTGATTACTGGCTTCGCGCCGCTTGCGCGGGGAGCTGTCTGGAGAAGTTGGAGTGACCGTCACCTACTTCGGCGCGTTGGTTGCGGGGTTCTTGAGCTTCCTTTCGCCCTGCGTGCTGCCGCTGGTGCCGCCTTATCTCGCCTTTCTCGGCGGCACCACGTTCGACCAGCTCGCCGGCGAGGACGAGACGCCGCCACATGTCTACCGGAGCGTGGTGCTGGCCTCGGTGGCCTTCGTGCTCGGCTTCACCACCGTGTTCGTCATGCTTGGCGCCACGGCCACCGTGGCGGGCCAGCTGCTGGCCGAGAACCTGCCGCTGCTGTCCAAGATCGCCGGCGTCGTCATCATCATCTTCGGTCTGCATTTTCTCGGACTCATCAATCTGCCGATCCTGAACCGCGAGGCACGTTTTCAAGCCGACGCCAAGCCAGCCGGTCTCCTCGGCGCCTATATCATCGGCCTTGCCTTCGCCTTCGGCTGGACGCCCTGCATCGGGCCGGTGCTCGGCGCCATCCTGGCGGTCGCCGCGGGGGAGGATTCGGTGCGCCATGGCGTCAGTCTGCTCCTGGTCTATTCGCTCGGCCTCGGCATCCCCTTCATTCTGGCGGCACTCGCGATCAAGCCGTTCATGCGCGCCATGCAGCGCTACCGCAAGCATCTCGGCGTGGTCGAGAAGCTGCTCGGCGGCTTCCTCGTATTGACTGGCATTCTCTTCCTCACGGATTCCATGACCCTGATCGCCGGCTGGATCCTCCAGACCTTTCCGGGGCTTGCTACCATAGGCTGAACGAGCGGCTTGCCCTTGAGCCCAAGCCGCCGTTAGGTGCGCCATGACGGCAATCGCCCTCACCATCGCCGGCTCCGATTCCTCTGGCGGGGCGGGCATCCAGGCCGACCTCAAGACCTTCTCGGCGCTCGGTGTCTATGGCGCGAGCGTCATCACCGCGCTTACCGCGCAGAACACGCGCGGCGTCGAGGGCGTGCACACGGTACCTGCGGATTTCGTGCTCGCGCAGATGCGGGCTGTGGCACGCGACCTCGATGTGCGCGCCATCAAGATCGGCATGCTGGCCACCAGCGCCATCATCGAGGCGGTCGCTGAAGGACTTAATGATTTCGCCGGCATTCCCGTGGTGCTCGATCCGGTGATGGTGGCGGCGTCCGGAGATTCCCTGCTCGATGAAGAGGCAGTGGAAACGTTGCGCGCTGTGCTGGTGCCATGCGCCACGCTGATCACCCCTAATCTCGCCGAATCTGCCAAGCTCCTTAATGAGACTGGGGCCCGCGACGAAAGTGAGATGGAGGCGCAGGCGCGGAAGCTTAGAGCATTGGGCGCGAGTGCCGTGCTGATCAAAGGCGGCCATGCCAAAGGCGATCAGGCAGTCGATATTCTGGCCGATGGGGAAGGGGTGATGCGCCTCGCCATGCCGCGGGTTCCGACACGCAACACGCATGGTACCGGCTGCACGCTATCCTCAGCCATCGCCGCGGAGCTGGCCAAGGGTGCGTCCTTGCGCGATGCGGTGACCAAGGCCAAGGCATATCTCACCGCCGCACTTGTACATGCCGACGAGCTTGGCATCGGCAAGGGCAGGGGTCCCGTCCACCATTTTCACAAATGGTGGCCTAAGCCGAAATAGCCTAGCTTTCCGCCACTACCTTGAAGTGCTGCTCGCCGAGACCGGAGATGGTGGCGCGGATCTCGTCGCCCGGTTTCAGGAACACGCGTGGATTGCGCGCCATGCCGACGCCGGGGGGCGTGCCGGTGGTGATCACGTCGCCGGGCATCAGCGTCATGTATTTGCTGATATAGCTGACGAGCTCCGCCACCCCGAAGATCATGGTCGAAGTCGAGCCTGTCTGCATCCGCTCGCCGTTGAGGTCGAGCGCAAGGTCGAGATTTTGCGGATCGGGAACCTCGTCGGTGGTGACCAGCCAGGGGCCGAGCGGGCCGAAGCTGTCATGGCTCTTGGCCTTGATCCATTCGCCGGGCCCGCCTTTCTGAAGGCTCCGCTCCGAGACGTCGTTGCCGATGCAATAGCCGGCGACATGATCGAGGGCGTCGGCTTGCGCCACATTCTTGGCGCGCGTGCCGATCACCACGGCCAGCTCGACCTCGAAATCCATGCGCTGCCAGCCTTCCGGCTGGAGCACCGGGTCGTAAGGCCCCGAGACGCAGGAAGTGGCCTTGGCGAACACGATGGGCGCCTCGGGAATGGGCATGCCGGTTTCCTCGGCATGGTCGCGGTAATTCAGGCCGATGCCGAGAAATTTCGGCACCAAACCGACCGGTGGACCGATACGCGGACTGCCCGCGACCGGGGGGAGCGAAGAGGGATCGAGAGCCTTGAGACGGGCGAGGCTTTCGCGCCCGAGAACGTCGCCGGCGAGGTCGGCAACGACCGCCGACAGGTCGCGCATTCGCCCCTCGCCGTCGAGAATTCCCGGCTTTTCCTGACCGGCATCACCAAAGCGCAACAGCTTCATCGCCTTCCTCCTCGCGGTGGTTTGCATGATGCATAGGACGCGGTGAGAGGCCGTTGCCGATCTGCAACAGACGCCCACAAAGTTTGCGCCTTGCCGGGGCTTAAGAGCCTGCCGCGGAGGCAGAAAGACGGGCGATCGGCGTCCTCAAAGGCGCCGCGCCCGAATGACTAATGCACTGATTACAAATAACTAAATCCGCCCCCAGGCAGCCCCTGACAGGACCGAATGACATTTCCGCAACAGTCGTTGAGCGTTTTGCATTCGCGCCCCTGCACAAGGTTGAAGCGCAGGTCGCGGCTAAGCTAGCCTTCGACTCACAGATGGGGGACGGGGCTGGGGGGCTCTAGTCACCCGGGACTGACAGAGGGACCTGAAGCAACATAGAAATTTACGGCT
>DATMDY010000076.1:0-4744 GCA_035557335.1 Methyloceanibacter sp. | reverse complement strand
CACGAGATTGCCCTTGGGGCCGTGGGTGAAGATCACGCGGAATACGAGCTTCTGTGACTCGCGCTCAACCAGTGCTTGGGCGAGCGAGCAAGGTTTCTTCCCCGACTCGTCCTTTTCGTTGGCGCAGACCAGCACCCATTCACCGAAATTGCCGGCAATGTTCATGGCCGGCTGGGCCTTTCCGCCGCCGCCTTCCGTCGTAACCTCGAGTTTGGGCGTGGACGGAAGCGCTTGTGGCGCGGCGGCTGGAGGCGCCTTGGGCGCCGTGCTGCCCGGCGCACCTTCCTGGGCGATGGTCCCGCCGCCAGCAAGCAGCGCCAAGCCGAAAGCCATCAGCGCGATCTTACCCCACTGCCTCATCGCATCTCTCGTCTGTAATAATCGTAAGGGCAACCTCATCCGCGGATCAGAGCGGCGGCGTCCCGCAAAAGTCAACGCCCCTATACGCTTCGGTAAGCATAGGCCGAGCTTCCCAGCCTGGCTTAACCCCCACGTAACGCCGATTGCCTAGCGTCGAGGCATATCAAGCGGGCCATAAGGCCTCGACGAAATGAGGGGAAGGCACATGAATGGACTTTTTGCGCGCTTCGCCGCGGATGAGAGCGCCGCGACGGCGACGGAATATGGGCTGATCGCCGCGGGTATCGGCGTGGCCATTGTCTCGATTGTGGGTCAGGTCGGTCCGCAACTCGGAGACTTGCTCGATCGGGTCGTGACCCAGCTCAAGGGTTACTAGGCGGCCGTCGCGAACCGCTTGCCGTGCCGCGAACGCACGCGATGCGCATGCCGTTGGCGAGGGGGAAGACTTAGATGATCAGGGACATTCTCCTGCTCAGCCTCTTTCCCGGTGCCATGGCCTTGGCTGCCGCGAGCGATCTCTTCACCATGAGAGTGCCGAACGCGCTGGCGATTGTGCTGGCTGCAGGCTTTTTCCTGGCCGCGCCGCTCGCAGGTCTCGGATGGCCCGAGATCGGGCTTCACCTCGGGCTTGCGGCCATCGCGCTCGCGACCGGCTTTAGCCTGTTCGCCTTTGGCTGGATCGGCGGCGGAGACGCCAAGCTGTTCGCCGCCACCTGCCTGTGGCTCGGTCCAGATGCGATCCTCACTTACGCCGTCTATGCCGCTCTGATCGGCGGCGTTCTGACCTTGGCGCTGCTCTATTGGCGCGCCATGCCGCTGCCGGCGCCGCTCGCCTCGCAAAATTGGCTAATGCGGCTGCATCGCCCCAATGAAGGCGTGCCTTACGCCATCGCACTCGCCGCCTCCGGATTGCTGGTCTATCCGCATACGCCCTTCATGGCCGCGCTCGGCGCCTGAGCCGGCCAAACTGGCACGGCCATTAACTGGGCGTTGAGGTTGCGCCGTCACAGTGATTCCCATTCATTTGGAGAGAGAAAGTGGGCGGAGACGCCGCATATTCGTTGGGCGCTACGGCGAGGCGCGGTGCAGCCTTCACGCGCGCGCCGGAGGTTCCGGTTGGGACGCCGCGCACACGCTCCGTCCCGCGCGTCAACATCCAAGCCTTCTGCGAGGACCAGGAAACCGCCGATTCAATCGAGAAGGTTTCCGCGGACAGGCGCCTGGCCAAGGCCCATGTCACGGTGCGAATGGGCGGGGTGCAGGCGGCCCTCGCCTTCTATCGCGAGGCCGCGACGCCGAACCTGATCGTCATCGAATCAAAGCGCGACCGGGAGGCGATGCTCGCCGACCTCGACCGTCTCGCCGAGGTTTGCGATCCCGGCACCAAAGTCATCGTCATTGGCCATGTCAACGACGTGTCGCTTTATCGCGAGCTACTGTGCCGTGGGGTCAGCGAATATGTCGTGGGCCCAATCGAAGTGGTGCAGATCATCGAGCGCATCGCTTCCATCTACGCCAACCCTAAGCACGGGCCGGTCGGCCAGGTCATCGCCTTTGTCGGGGCGAAAGGCGGCGCGGGCTCGAGCACGGTCTGTCACAACACGGCCTTTGCCATCGCCGCGTCGGTGCAAAGCGAGGTGGTGATCGCCGATCTTGATCTGCCGTTCGGCACCGCCGGCCTCGATTTCAACCAGGATCCGCTTCAGGGTATCGCCGAGGCGTTGGCGTCACCCGAGCGTCTCGACGAGGCGCTGCTCGATAGGCTTCTCACGCGCTGCTCGGATCATTTGAGCCTGTTCGCCGCTCCCGGCGTGCTCGATCGCCCTTACGATCTCGAGTCTGCCGCTTGCGATACCGTGCTCGACACGGTGCGGAACACCGTGCCGTGGATCGCCGTCGACGTGCCGCATCTGTGGACGTCGTGGGCCAAACAGGTCGTGCTCGGGGCCGACCAGGTGGTGATCACCGCCGTCCCCGATCTCGCCAATTTGCGAAACGCCAAGAACCTGGTCGATCAGCTCAAGGCCTCACGCCCAAACGATCGTGCGCCGCTGCTCGTGCTCAACCAGGTCGGGGTGCCGAAACGGCCCGAGATATCGGTGACGGATTTCGGCCAGACCATCGAGCTTGAGCCAACACTCGTCGTCGCGTTCGACGCCCAATTGTTCGGCACGGCGGCGAATAACGGCCAGATGATCGAGGAGGTGGCGCACAGATCCAAGGCGGCCGACGCGTTCCGCGCGCTCGCCAGCCTCTTGACCCACCGGTCCATACCGAAGAGCGAGCGCCGCTCGCTGCTCGCGCCCATCCTCGCCCGCCTCAGGCTGAGCAAGTCACGCGCGTAAGTCTTTCAGGCGGTTGCCCGCTCCCAGATTTCGGCCCTCGCGCCTTCGGTCCATTCTGCCATCGCCGGCAGCGTGAGGATGGTTTCGGCATAGGCGGCTGCGGTGCCGTCATCGCCGAAACGCCCTAGATCGACGCCATAGGTGCGGAAGCGCGTCGCCACCGGCGCATACATGGCGTCGGCGTTAGTGAATGCTCCGAACAGGAAAGGTCCACCTTTGCCGTAGCGCTCGCGCGCGCCGCGCCAGATGGCGACGATGCGCCGGATGTCAGACTCGAGCGTCGCGCCGATAGGTGGGGAAGGGAACAGGCCAAGCAGGTCCATGGGCATGTCGTTGCGCAGCGTGACGAAACCCGCATGCATCTCGGCGGAAATGCTGCGCGCCGCGGCACGCGCCTCTTCCGTCTGCGGCCACAGGCGGTGCTTGGGATGACGCTCGGCGAGATATTCGAGAATGGCGAGACTGTCCCAGATGAGGCCCACATCCGCCTTCAGCACCGGAACCTTGCCCGATGGCGAGTTGCGCAGGATCTCGGCCTTGCTGTCGGGCTGTCGGAGCCTGACACGCTCCTCGGCGAATTGGATGCCGCACTGCTTCAAGGCAAGCCAGGGCCGCAAGCTCCAGGAGGAGAAGTTCTTGTCGCCGATCACCAGCGTGTAGTTGGTATGAGCCACGGCCGGCCCTTCCGCCATTGTCATCCCGCCGCTCCCCTGCCATTAATGCGCGGCCCCAGCAAGCCCGTTCCCTCGATGCAAAAAGCGATGACGCTCGAAACTACGCGCCGCGGATTGGAGGATTTGCTCCTTTCTGACGACGCCAAGGCTATTCCGATCAGGCTCGTCTCCGCGAAGGACGACCTCGCGCTCGCTTCCCTGGGCGAGGCGGAACAAGGCTGGGTCGAGGCGCAAGGCTGGACCCCCAAGCAGGGGTCGGTATTGACATTGCCGGACGGTAAGGGCGGGGTGAGCGGTGTCCTTCTCGGCACTGGCGGCAAGGATTGGGTTACCCTGGCGCCGCTGCTGACCGGAGTATTGCCTGGGGCTCTCCCCCAAGGGGATTATCGCTTCGCCTCCGCGCTTCCCGATCCCGAACTTGCCGCGCTCGGCTTCCTCGCCGGGAGCTACCGCTTCACCCGCTACAAACCTGAAGACCAGCCGAAACCGAAGCGCCTTGTCCTGCCCGAAGGGGCCAACAAGGATCAGGTGCTGGCGCTGGCCGAGGCGCTCTATGTCGGCCGCGATCTCATCAACACGCCCGCCAACGATCTCGGCCCCGCCGAGCTCGAAGCGGCGGCGCGGGAGCTGGCCAACACTTTCGGCGGCAACATCAAGGTGACGGAAGGATCGAGCCTGCTTTCCGACAACTTCCCCCTGATCCACGCCGTGGGACGGGCGAGCGACCGGCTGCCGCGGCTCATCGATCTCACCTGGGGCTCCGAACGCGCCCCCAAGGTCACGATCGTCGGCAAAGGCATCTGCTTCGATACCGGCGGGCTCGATATCAAGTCCGGAAGCGGCATGGCCCTGATGAAGAAGGATATGGGTGGCGCGGCTTCGGCGCTCGCCTTCGCACTTCTCGTCATGCGCGCCAAGCTGCCGGTGCGGCTCCGCGTCCTGATCCCCGCCGCCGACAACAGCATCGCCGGCAATGCCTTCAGGCCAGGCGATGTGCTGCCAAGTCGGAACGGCATGAGTGTGGAGATCGGCAATACCGACGCCGAGGGCCGCCTCGTGCTCGCCGACGCCATCGCTCTCGCCGACGAGGAAGCGCCCGATTATCTCATCACCATTGCCACGCTGACCGGCGCGGCGCGCGTGGCGCTCGGCCCAGACCTGCCGCCGCTTTACACCGACGACGATGATTTCGCATCTGGCCTGCTCGCATCCGGCCGCACCATCGGCGATCCGCTATGGCGCATGCCGTTCTGGGCGCCCTATGACAAACAGCTCAAGAGCAAAATCGCCGACGTGAACCACATCGCCGAAGGCCCCTTTGCCGGCTCGGTGATCGCGGCATTATTCCTCAAGCGCTTCGTGAAG
>DATMDY010000075.1:0-3493 GCA_035557335.1 Methyloceanibacter sp. | reverse complement strand
GTCGAGGAGGCGATCTATCTTGCCAATATCGCGAGCCAGGTGATCCTCGTGCACCGGCGCGGCGCGCTCCGCGCCGAGAAAATCCTGCAAGAGCGGCTGTTCGCCAATCCGAAGATCGAGGTGATATGGAACGCCGAGCTTGATGAGGTGCTTGGCGTCGACCATCCCCTCTCCGTCACCGGCGCCGCGCTCAGAAGCACTCTTACGGGCGAGATCGTGACGCTGCCCGTCGACGGCATTTTCATTGCCATCGGGCACGAGCCGCAGAGCGAGCTGTTCAAGGGCCAACTCGACATGAAGCCCACCGGCTATATCCTGGTGAAGCCGCATTCGACCGCGACCAGCGTCCCGGGCGTCTATGCCGCCGGCGACGTCGCCGACGACGTCTACCGCCAGGCCGTGACCGCGGCGGGGCTGGGCTGCATGGCGGCGCTCGAGGCCGAGAAACATCTGGCCGGGATCGAGCCTGTCGCCCAAGCCGCCGAATAGCGCCACGGGAGACACTTCTCCCAAACTTATTGGCGCGCGAGCGCGCGGCGGTAAGTCACGGCCGCATATTGGAATTAGCATGGCAGCGGTCGCGCCACGCATTCGCCGGCAAAGACCTTCGATGACTTTCGGCCGGCGAAAGGTTAATATTGCAACTCAGCCGAGGCTGATCTTCCCCCTGTTCAGCACAAGAGGCCGTAACCATGACCGAGTCCACACCCGTAAAAGCGGCCGCCGACCAGGCGCGCGCCGCGTATCGCAAGTCAACCGAGGATTTCGAGCAATTCGCTAGAGACGGTCAAATGCCCGAGGCGGTTCGGGTCTTCGCCGAGAAGAATATCGCTCAGACCCGCGAGATCTACGACCGCTCAAAGGATGCGTTCGACAAGATTCTGGAGAGCTGGGAAAAAACCTTTGACGCCGCCGGCCAGGGCGCCGTCGCGCTCAACCGGAAAGTCATCGATATCACGCAGCAGAACATCAATTCCAGCTTCGAGTTCGCCAAAAGCCTTATCGGTGCCAGAACCTTGGCCGAAGCGATGGCATTGCACTCGACCTACTGGCAAAAGCAATTCGGCACTCTGAAGGCGCAAGCCGATGAGATGCGCGAGCTTTCCACGCGCGTCACCGCCGATGTCGCCGAGCCTGCCAAAGTGCAAGTCAAACGCGGCATCGACGAACTCGAGAGGGCACGTTAGCTCCCTCCGCTTCCCGTCTCCAATGAGAAAGGGCCGGCTATCGCCGACCCTTTCCGGTCCGGTAGGGATTGGTGCGTTCCGGCGCTTGAGCCGGTGCGAAAGCTAGCACCGGCAACCGGGCGCGGGCTGCGGGGCGTCAGTTCTTGGCCTGCGCGGCGTCCCATTTCGCGTTCGCATCGTTCAGCATCGCGTCGAAGCGGCCGTCGGTCGTCATCTCGGTAATGGCCTGGCCAAACTTCTCGGCCAGTGCGGTGCAGGGCGACTTCTTCGAGAAGGCGACGAACATTTCAGCGGTGAGCAGCGCCTGGTCCAGGACCTCGATCTCGTCCTTCACCCCGGCTTTGGCAGCCTCGGCGAGACCCGGATAATAGCCCGCGACGAGATAGTCGGCCTTCCCAGACAGGAGAACTTTGAATGCCTCGTCGATGCCCGCCGTGCGGGCGACGTCGAGTTTGTCTTTGATGAAAGCGTCGAACTCGTTGCCGTAGCTCTCGCCCTCACTGGTGACGCCCTTCTTGCCGATCAGGTCGTCCTGGCTCTTGAACGCGAATGCCTTGCCCTTGGCAACGAAGATTGCCACGTCGTCAAACATGAAGGCGGGCTGGACATAGTCCAGATATTTGGCGCGTTCGTCGTTGTAGTAGATGCCGAAGATCATGTCGGCTTTGCCGTCGCGGGCCGCTCCTTGCGCGTCTGCCCAAGACCCCATGGATTTCGATTCAAGCGGAACGTTGAGCTGCTTGGCGATGGCCTCGACCAGTGTCGGAGCGGCGCCCACGATGGCGTCGCCTTCCTTGTAGGCGATCACCGGATATTGCGGGTGGCCGGTCGCCGTGATCTTGGCGCAATCGTCGGCGGCGAAGCCGGCGGTGCTCGTGAGCGCCAGGGTCACGAACACGCTCAAGCCGAGAAATCTCTTCATGGTCAAATTCCTTGCTCTTGATCGGGGTGGGGCAACGGCAGGGGCGCGTATAGTTCGGCCGGAGGCAGCCGCTCAGCAGGATCGTTTTCTACCGCCCTTTCATCTGCGCCTTAATCTTATCCACCTGCCCTTGCGAAATCTTTCCGGCCTGGACCAGCGCTTGTACGCAGGCGGGCGACAGGGACGGGCCCGCTTTCTTCATGCACAGGTTCAGGGCCGCAGTTTGCAGCCCATAGTCGCCGCAAAACTTCTTATAGTCGTTGGCGCAATTGTTCTGCATGCCCTTGGTGATGGTCCCCGCCTGTGCCAGGGCCGCCGACGGCGCCAAGCTAAGCAACGGCAGGGCGACGACGAGGACGCTGGCCGCTGCAATGCGATTGCATGTCATCCGGTATATCCCTCTATAACCAGGCCAGGTTCTAGCACGCTTCTTAAGCCAGGCCACCGCAAACCTGGTTTTCAGGCGCGGTGTTAACCAAACGCGCCCCCCTTCCCCCGAAGAATGCGGTAGTCTAGAGGCTGTAGAGAGCGGGCTTGGCTCGCCTTGCAACCAGTAGGCGTTGAGAGGACCCCATGGCAGAGAAGCCTCCGTTCGAGATACCGCCCGAGCTGCGGGATTTCGCCGAGAAGAATGTCGAGCAGGCGCGCGTGGCCTACGGCCAGTTCATGGATTTCCTGGCGCAGGCCATGGGCGCGTGGGCCGGTTCGCCCGGGAGCGCAGAGATGCCGGGCTTCAAGGCCGTACAGGAGAAGGCCGTCGCCTTCGCCAAGGAGAATGCCGAGCGGTCCTTCGCCTTGGCGAGCGAGATCGCCCGCGCCAAGGACGTGCAGGAGGTCTTGACCCTTCAGAGCCGCTACGCCCAGACCCAGATGCAGACCTTTAGCCTCCAGGCCCAGCAGCTCTCCTGGCTGATGGCCGACGCCATGCGCGACTTCCAGCCAAAAGCCAAAGGTTGAGCGCGGCGGCCGCCCTGTGGTGGCCGTTCCGGGCTAGGCCGCCTTGGCGTAGTACGACTTGAGCTGGCTTATCACCTTCTGCTTGTCGAACTCCGCGCCCATGGTGAGCATGGCATCGGCGAACCGGCTCACGATCTCGGTGATCTGCTCGGGGCTCAGCTGATTGAGGATGCCGATGCGGACCTGCGCCGGCTCCGACAGCGTGGGCCAGATGCCGAAGCCCTGCGCGCGCGCGCCTTGCACCAACTCCTTCTCCTTGCCTTTGAACTTGCCCGGCAGATTGAGCACGACGAGGCTGGTCATATTCGAAGTCACGTCGCAGCCCATGGCCTCGACCGCCTGGCGGAGCGCCTTCTCGTGATAGGCGTAGTCGGATGCTTTGCGGCGCCGTCCATAGCCGAGAATGATGCGGAGCGCCTCGTGGAAC
>DATMDY010000074.1:0-3338 GCA_035557335.1 Methyloceanibacter sp. | reverse complement strand
ACCCGCAGATTGCGGCCAGAGGGGAAGGCGAATAGCAGCGGCGCGTTGTCGGCGGCGCCCGCGCGCATCTCCGCGCCGGAGAGGACGACTTGCACCCATTGCTCGCCGCCCTCGGTGTTCTGGTCGGCCCATTGTCCGGGTTCGGGGGGCTGCTCATGACCCCATTGGTCCGGTCTCACATTGCCGTCTTGGCCGTAGGCTTGATCGTAGGGCTCGTTCCCCTGACCATAGGGCTCGTTGCCCAATTGATCGTTACCCTGCTGACCGTAGGCCTCGGTGCCCTGGCCATGGGGCTCATTGCCCCACTGATCGGGAGGTGGCGGAGGACCACCCCATTGGCCGGGAGGCGGTGGCGGACCACCCCATTGATCGGCGCCTTGGTCGTAGGGCTCGGCGCCCTGGTTGTAAGCCTGGTTACCCCATTGACCGTCGCCGTCCTGGCCCGACGGCTCGTCTTCAGGCTCGGGAGCCCATGGCAGGTTGGCCTCTCCCCGCATCGGTGGCCGGCTGGCATTTGGATCGGCGCGCGGCGGCGCTCCGGCTGCGCTATCGGGATCCTCCGCCGTCTCGGGCAGTGCCGGGAATTGTTCGCCGCTCGCGTCATCCGGTGTCTTGGGAGGCGTGGCCGGCGCGGCACTCTTGGCCGCCGGAGCTTGCTTTTTCGGCTCCGCGGTTTTGACCGAGGCGTCAGCTTCAGAGTCGGATGCGGGCGGAGTCGCGATCGCCTGCTCGTAGGCAAGCGTGCGCGCCGGCGGCTCGCGCACCACCGCTTTTTTTGCGGGGGGCGGCGTGTTGACGATCACGAAGATCGCGGCACAGGCGACGGCACTCAGGGCCAACAGCGAAATAATGAGCTTTTTGATTGCCGTTTCTCCCGTTTACCTTCCGTTAATACGCCCGGAAAAGGCGGCAACAGCGTGTCATTACGCCGGTTTTATAGGATCGTTAAGTTTAATTTCGGGTGAACCCGCGTATCTTGCAAGGGCGACGCCGGACGGCAACACCATGCCTCAAGGCTAGGCAGATTCCGCCGCTCCGGCTAGCATGCGCGACCGACCAGCCCTTCGCGACCGCCAGGCAGCCATGCTCATCTACAAGGAATATCACAATGCGCAGGCAGCCGAGATCGTACTGAAGGGCCGCGTCACCACGGAAGAATTCGCGGCGCTGGCCGAGCGGCTCGAAGCCCTCATCAAGCGTTTCGGCCGGGTGCGCGTGCTGGAGGTGATCGAGGATTTCGAGGGCATGGACGCCGGCGCCTTCTGGCAGGACGTGAAGTTCAGCCTGAGGCACCTCCAGGATTTCAGCCGCCTGGCCATCGTGGCCGATCCCGACACGCATAATCTCTGGTCTAGCCTGGTCGCGCCTTTCATGCATTGCGAGATCGAGCATTTTCCGCCCGGCGAGGAGGACGCCGCCCGCGACTGGCTGATGTGGCCCGAAGGCGCGGTCGATACCTGACGGCTAAGGCTTTACGTAGTAGCCGGAGCCGCAGATCAAATCGCCAACCTTGGTGTAGTAGGCTGTCTTCTTGGCGGGAGCGTTCGAGTCCGCGCCCGGACGACGCCATTCATACGTGACCTCCTTGACCTCGCCCTCGGTCGCGTTCGCCATGACCTCCTTGCCGAAATCGTAGTCCAGAATCTTCACGCCCTTCGCCGTGGGATGCACGACGGAGACGCTGTCGGAGACGTTGGAGCAGAATACGTAGAGATCGCGGTCCCTGAAGCTGTCGCCATCCAATTGGGGAATCGCCGCGCGTCCCTCTGCCTGCAAGAGGGCGACGGCCCTGTCGAGCAGCGCTCTCGCCTCTTCCGCCGTGCCATATTTGGCTGTTTCCGCCAAGGCCATCGTGGCCAGCATGAGCGCCGATACAGATGCTACGGCGAAAGCGAGTTTGCGGAACATGGTTTCCCTCCCTCTAAGCTCCACGCGGCGTGCTGGAATAGACTATTTATCTCGGTGAGGGCGAGTCCTGGATCGACTCCAGATATTGGATGATGGCCTCGACGTCGTGGGCATTGAACGCGAAGATAGGCATGTCCGGATGGCCCGAGACGATGCCCTCGGCCAGCGACTCGGCAAGGTCACCGACCGGATATTTGCTTGAGAGGGTGCGGAAGGGCGGCGCGTCCTCATGCGGGCTGTCGCCTTCCTTGCCGATAGCGTGGCAGCGCGCGCAATTTTCCTTGACCAGGACCTCGCCTTTGGCGGTCATGTCCTTCTCGACCGCTGCGGCCGGCACGGCAAAGCCGAGCAGCAGAGCAGCCGCCAGCGCGAATCCTTGCAATCCGAGTCGACCCGGCATCGTCACATCTCCCTCATCTCGACTATCGGGTGCTTGCGGGCACCACTTTGATTTAGGTCAGTCTCTTCCCAGAAAATGAAAGGCCGGAGACGTTTTCTTCGTCCCGCGGCCTTTGCCAATTCTCCTCCGTGCGCGAGCGCGCCCGGGTCAAACGCTCAAGATCCGGCTCGGGTTCAGCCGTCCGATTAATGACTCAGCTCGTGCTTCAGCCGTTCTATCTCATCCTTGAGACGCAATTTCAGACGCTTCCACTCCGCGATCTTGAGCGCGTCGGCCTGCGGCCTCGCCAATTCCTCTTCGATTTTTCGATCCAGTGCGCGATGCCTCTCTGACAACTCAACGAGGTGTGCGTCTAGCGCCATATCGGACCTCCATTTCAGTGGTCTCCGATCGCCCATCATGTCAAATCGGCGGCGATTTGTCTAATGCGACCCTTTTGCTTGTGGTTCCTCTTCCCCAGTTTGCGGCGGCCAAGCCCTTGCGCCCCTCCCCGTTCACCGCGATACTTTCCGCTGTCCCAAAAAGCAAAGGAGCAGGGGACGGCGCATGGAGAGCGAGGAGATTCGCGAGCTCCGGGCGACGTTGCTCAGGCTCAAGCAGGAGCATCGCGACCTCGACAGCGCCATCAACGCGCTGGAAGAATCGGGCCGAGCCGACCCCCTCCAGCTAAAACGGCTCAAGAAGAAGAAGCTGTCGCTCAAGGACGAGATCGCCCGCATCGAGGATCAGCTCCTCCCCGACATCATCGCCTAGCTTGCCAACACGGGCGGAACCCTATAATCCCGCGCTTTCGCCGGGCCTCAGCCCAAGCCTGTGAGCGCGATCATGAGCGATGCGAAGCCGGTCGTCGGCATCATCATGGGCAGTCGCTCCGACTGGCCGACGTTACAGGCCGCGGCCAAGGTGCTGGACAAGCTCAAAGTCCCTTACGAGACCCGCGTGGTCTCAGCTCACCGCACACCCAAGCGCCTCTATGACTATGCGTCGAGCGCGCGGAAGCGCGGGCTCAAGGTGATCATCGCCGGGGCCG
>DATMDY010000073.1:0-28352 GCA_035557335.1 Methyloceanibacter sp. | reverse complement strand
ACCCGGACAATGGGCCGACCAGAACACCGAGGGCGGCGAGCAATGGGTGCAAGTCGTCCTCTCCGGCGCGGAGATGCGCGCGGGCGCCGCCGACAACGCGCCGCTGCTATTCGCCTTCCCCTCTGGCCGCAATCTGCGGGTGATCTCGTTCCATGAGGGCTGGGCCCAGGTGACCGACCCGCAAAGCGCCGCGACCGGCTGGATGAAGCTGCATTATCTCGCGCCGGCTAACGCGCCGCGCCCTGGCTACGAGCCGCAATACGACGCCTATTACGAGGAACCTCCGCGCCAACGACGCGGTCTATTCCGCAGGGGCGGCTTCGCGGACATGATCAACCGGGCCTTCGGCGGCGGCAACTGAGCGGCCGGATCCGGTCCTCGATCAATATCATTCCTTGAGGAACAAGCAGCTACGGGTATAGGGTAGCCCTGGACGGTGGGAACTGCCGATGCGGAGTATCCGCATGAGCAGGTTCCTTTTGTGCGTGTGGCTCGCCGGAGCCGTCCTTTATACCGCCGCGACCCTCCTTCTCGCCCAGTCTCTCCAAGGTCACGGGATGTCTCCCGATTTGGCCGTCAACGAGACCGTGCGGGCAAAGCACCCCTTTGCCAAGGAGGTCATACTGCCTTTGACCTTGCCGCCGGAGGCGGCCGCCAAGCGCCGCATCGAATGGGTGCAGGCGGCGCGCTACATGGCGGTCGTTCGCGCGCAGCCTTCCGCCGCCTCGCCGGTTCTGTTCGCCTCGACCTACGGCCGGCCGCTCAGGGTGATCGGGCGCGAAGCGGATTTCGTCAGGGTCCAGGATCTCGGCAGCGGGCAGCTCGGATGGATCGAGGCGCGCGCGATCTCGCGCTTCATTGGCGGCTACCGTCAGCGCGAAGTGACGCCGCCAGTCGTCGTTGCTGAATCGCAAGTTTCGCCCGAAGCAACGCCGCAAGCGATGTTGGTGGCGACGGCACCCGAGGCGGCAGCCACGGACTCCAAGCCGCTCGCGCGAGCCACCGTCTCACAGTCGAAACCCGAGAGGGTGGCGGCCCGCGATTTGAGCAGAAACATGATCAGGAAAAACCGCGCGTGGCCGCAGCGCGTCGCCGACCGCCGTCATGGCGGATTCGCCGGCATCATGCAGCGGGCCCTTTTCGGGAGACTCTAAGCGGGCGGCGCGACTGTGGGCCGGGCCCGGTCTGGAACAGGACGCTCGCCGGCATCATGTCCGTTGCCTTGATGCGCGGGCACGGCGCTGCCATTGCCGCCCGCCTTGACGCCGGCCACACGCCGCTCGCGCTCGACCGCCACGCGGGCCGCCTCGTTCTGGGTGTAAAGCTCCATATGCTCGGAATCTTCTTCCGCTACCGGCGTCAGCGCTTCGTCCATGTAGAATTTGGCGTTCGGGTCCGCTTCGACCCTGCGCACGATGGCCTTGAGACGGCGCCAGCGCTTGGCAAGCTGTGCGGCCTTGCGGGCAATTTCTGCGGCATAGCGGCCATAGAACAGGATGGGTGATTCAAGCGGCAGGCCATGGCGGCGGTCGCGGCGATATTTGATGCGGAAAATGCCCCATTGCAGGGGGTGCAGATTTTCGACCGGCACGGCGCTGGAGAACATAAACAAGACCGGCATGAGCGAGCGGATATTGATGCCGCAAGCGTACGCCCGGCGCAGCACCGTCTCCATATGCTCGGGGTCGTAGAAAATGTCCCAGGCCGAGCGATAGGCGCCCTGCCATTCCTCCTTGTTCATCTTGGGATGAGCGGTGACGACGTGCTCAAGCTCGTATTTGTTCATGTCGGGGTCCATCCAGACCCCCTTCTCGGCCAGTATCTTGTGATCCTCGGACCCCGGCAGCGGTGTCAGCACGAAAAACTCCAGCATGTCGAGCGGCAGCTCGCGCTTGATGATTTCAAGGTCGTGCTTGATCGACTCCGGTGTGTCGTTGGGGAAGCCGAGGATATAGCCGGCGAAGGTCATGATGCCGACCCGCTTCCAGTCGAGCAGCATCTTGCGGTACTCGGTGATCTTGTTCTGCCGCTTCTTGGCGGCGATCAGGTTCGCCGGATTGATGTTCTCGAGCCCGATAAACACGCGGGTGACGCCGGCGCGGCGCGACTTCTCGATGAAGTTCGGGATTTTGTGACAGAGCGTGTCGACCTGGATCATGAAACGGACGTCCATGCCGTCCTCTTCGCGCAACTTGATGATGCGGTCGTAGATCGCTTCCCAGTCCTTGTTACGCGCGAAATTGTCGTCGGTGATGAAGAAGCGGTTGACGCCCTGCTCCCAGTTCTTGCGCAGGATGTGCTCGACGCTGTCGGGCGTGCGGTAGCGCGATTTGCGTCCCTGCACGTTGATGATGGTGCAGAAGGAGCATTGGAAAGGGCAGCCCCGGCCGGCATCGAAGCTCGTCACGTTGCCGATGGTGCGCTGGACGAAGTCGTAAGGCAGGAAGGGCGGGGCGGGCACGTTGCCAATCCCCGGCAGGTCCTTCATGTAGTTGTAAAGCGGCTTCAGCGTGCCGGCGCCCGCGTCCCTCACCACCTCGTCCATGTGATCCTCGACCTCGCCGGCGAAGATGGAGATGCCGAGGGCTTGCGCGTCCTTGATGTCCTTAGGGATCTCCTTGAGCATGGAGAGGCAGCCCGAGACGTGGAAACCGCCGATCATCACCTGCACGCCGAGCTCGCGGAAGGCGCGCGCAAGGTCCACCGCGCGCGGGAACTCGTTCGACTGCACGCCGACGATGCCGATCAGCCCCGCGCCGCCATTCTGCTCGATGCGCCGCGTGATCTCGCGCGGCCGCACGCGGGTGTTGGTCTCGTCCATGGCGCTGACGTCGATGGGGAAATCGGGGCCGAGCACTTGCCGGTCGGCGGCACCTTGCGCGAGGCTAAAGACGGCGGCGAGCGAGTTCGACGGCATGGTCGAGCGCAGCCACTGCACGACATAGCCGTCAGCGTCGTAATGCGACGGCTTTATCAGGACGAGCTGAAACCGCCGCTTCGT
The DNA here is from genome assembly GCA_035557335.1 of Methyloceanibacter sp. GTDB lineage: Bacteria > Pseudomonadota > Alphaproteobacteria > Rhizobiales > Methyloligellaceae > Methyloceanibacter. Next base: position 25,351 of record DATMDY010000073.1, on the reverse strand, counting down.
CCCGCATTGAGTGCTGAGCATTCCACAATCCCAAGAGAGACGGACCCCGCGCGAGAGCTCGGCGACCCTCGCATTCGTCTCTGAACGGACGCTTACCGGCTATTCGCGTCCTCGACCCCCGAGCATCTGCCGGACGGCGCAAGGCTTCCCGAGAGGGGACGCCGCACCCCAATTTTCTCTTGCCATTCAATCACGTTCGGGAGTGGCGGTCCAATGAATAGGGGGCTTAATCCGGCTCTCAGACCCGCTTTGAGGGCGGAATCCCGCTAGATTGCCGGGCGGCGTCGAAGGCGGCGATGTCCTTCGCCAGAAAATAATTGAGCATGGTGCGGATGGCGGCGATCACCGCGAGCTTGGCGATGTCCTCCCAGGTCGGCGCCACCGCCGTGCGCAGGAGGTCGGCGGCGAGCGCGAACTCGAGCCCGAGCAGGATCCAGGTGGCGAATTTGAGCCAGATCTCGCGGCCCATCAACTCGTCGGCGGTGCGATTGAAGATCGCCACGATGACGTTGATGATGGCCTGGAGGGCGCCGAAGCTTACAACGAAAACGGCGCCGCACTCGATGGCGAGCGCGATATAGCTCGCGATCTCGTTGAATTGTTGTTCGAGCGTTATGGCCGTTTCCCCCGTTTCCCGCCCTAAGATTGGCGCGAACCCGCTTGCCAGCGCAAGTCCAATCGGGCGGCTTAAACGGCCTTGGCCATTTCGCGCAGCTTGAATTTCTGGATCTTGCCGGTCGAAGTCTTGGGCAGCTCCACGAACACCACATGGCGCGGGCATTTGTAGCGCGCAAGCTTCTCGCGGCACCAGGCGACGATCTCCTCCGCCGTCACTTCAATGCCCGGCCTGGTCTCGATGAAGGCGCATGGCGTCTCGCCCCATTTCGTGTCGGGCTTGGCCACCACCGCGGCGGCGGCGACCGCCGGATGCTTGTAGAGCACATCCTCGACCTCGATGGAGGAAATGTTCTCGCCGCCCGAGATGATGATGTCCTTCGAGCGGTCTTTCAGCTGGATGTAGCCGTCGGGGTGCATCACGCCGAGATCGCCGGAATGGAACCAGCCGCCGGCGAAGGCTTCTTCGGTGGCCTTTTCGTTCTTGAGATAGCCCTTCATCACGATATTGCCGCGGAACATCACTTCGCCGAGCGTCTCGCCGTCGGCGGGGACCGCCTCCATGGTCTCGGGGTCCATTACCGCAAGACCCTCGAGCGCGTGGTAACGCACGCCCTGGCGGATGCGCTTGGCGAGCCGCTCTTCGCTCGGCAACTCGTCCCAGACGGGATGCCATTCGTTGAGCGTCGCCGGGCCGTAGGTCTCGGTCAGCCCGTAAAGATGGGTGAGCTCGAAACCCGCCTCGTCCATCTTGGCGAGCACGGCGGCGGGCGGAGGCGCGGCGGCATGGCTGAAAGCGACACGCTGCGGAAAGGAGCGCCGCTCCTCGTCCGTGGTGTTGAGCAGCGCGGACATGACGAAGGGCGCGCCGGAGAGATGGGTGACCTTATGCTCGGCGATTGCCTCGTAGATCTGCTTGGCGCGCACGGAACGCAGGCACACATGCGTGCCGGCGACCAGCGACAAAGACCAGGGAAAGCACCAGCCATTGCAATGGAACATGGGCAGCGTCCACAGATAGACCGGGTGCTGCCCCATGCCGGTAGCGGCGGCGTTGGCGTAGCACATGAGCGCCGCGCCGCGATGATGATAGACAACGCCCTTGGGATTGCCGGTGGTGCCGCTCGTGTAGTTCAGTGAAATGGCGTTCCACTCGTCAGACGGCATGGCCCAGGGAAATTCGGCATCGCCGGCGGCGATGAAGGATTCGTAATCGAGATTGCCGAGCCGCTCGCCTTCAATGCCGCATTGCAGGTCGCGGTAGTCGACGAGCAGCGGTTTCACCTTGGTCTGGCGCAGCGCCTCCTTCAGGGTGGGCGCGAACTCGGTATCGCCGATCAGCACCTTGGTATCGGCATGGTCGAGCATGAAGGCGACAGCGGTTGCATCAAGCCTTGTGTTGATGGCGTGCAGCACGGCGCCGGTCATGGGCACGCCGTAATGCACTTCGAGCATGGGGGGTGTATTAGCGAGCATCACCGAGACGGTGTCGCCGGAGCCCATGCCTCGTGAGGCGAGCGAAGAGGCGAGCTTGCGGGCGCGGGCGTAGAGTTCCGCATAGGAGGTGCGTGCCTTGCCGTGGATGATGGCGGTATGGTCGGGATGCACGCTCGCCGCCCGCTCCAGGAACACGAGCGGGGTCAGTGGCTGATAGTTGGCCGCGGTCTTGCCGAGGCCGGTGTCGTAAGGGTTGGACATAGTTAGAGCGCGCCCCTTGGGCAGCACCCTAGCCAAGCTCAACCCTGCCGATCAATTGCCGTATCCGGCTTCCGGCAAAAAAGTACCCCCGGCCGCCTCGCAATCTCAGGCGTGCTCCAGGACCCTCTCCTCCACCGGGCCCTTCTTCACCGGTTTCGGCGCTGGTTTTGCCGCTTGCCCGGCTTGTTGGCGCTCGGCCCTGAATTTGATCCGGGTCAAACTTCAGCAAATGCCGCGAAAGGCCTATTCCGACGGGACGTCGTCGCGCTTCAGGTCTTTCAGCCTGGCGAACACGGAATCGGCGTCAGGCGCCTCTTCCTCTTCGACATGCGCGGTCATGGCGTCGCGCGCTTGCTGGGCGAGCGCGGTCGCCATAGGCGCATCGGGCTCGGCCTCGGCCTCTGGCACCGGCTCAGGCCCGGCCATGGCGGCGGTGCTCTCCTCGGCCGGAAGCAGGGTACCGGCCTTTGGCGGCTCTGCGGCGCCGGATTCTTTGCGCTCGCGCTCAAGCCGTCGCGCCGCCTTCTTCACTTCATGATCGAGATCGATCTGCGAGCAGAGCCCAAGCGTCACCGGGTCCTGCGCCACGAGGTTCGGAGAGTTCCAATGCGAGCGCTCGCGGATGGCGATGATGGTCGGTTTGGTGGTGCCGACCAGGCGCATGATCTGCGAGTCCTTGAGTTCGGGATGGTTCTTCAACAGCCAGAGGATGGCGTTCGGCCGGTCCTGGCGCCGCGACACCGGCGTGTAGCGAGGCCCGCGCTTGGTCTTGACCTCGGGCACCTCGACCTTGGGCTCGGCGAGCCTCAAGCGGTGTGACGGGGTGAGCTCGGCGAGCGCGATCTCCTCGCGGCTGAGCTGCCCCGACGAGATCGGGTCCATGCCCTTGATCCCGTGCGCCACGTCGCCGTCGGCGATGCCCTTCACCTCGAGCACGTGCAGGCCGCAAAACTCGGCGATTTGCTCGAAGGTGAGCGAGGTGTTGTCGACCAGCCAGACGGCGGTCGCCTTAGGCATCAAGGGGATACGGTCCATTTGTGTTCTCTCAAATCTCAAGAGGATAGCGGCGCCCTTTCGCCCCCTCCGGCGAAAGAGCCAACCGAAATCACATGAAGGGGAATGACCTCTATATAGAGGCTGCCGTTGCCAGAGGCAATTGCCGGATTGGGGCTATTTCACCGCGAGCACGATCTTGCCGATATGCTCGGGATCGTCGATGCGCCTATGCGCACCCGCCGCGTCGACGAGCTTGAAGGTCGAGTCGATGATCGGCTTGACCTTGCCTTCGGCGATGAGCGGCCACACGTGCTCTTCGATCGCCCGCGCCATGCGGGCCTTTGCTTCCGGCGGCTGGGCGCGGAGCGTCGAGCCGGTCAGGGTCAACCGCCGCATCATCAGCCGCATCAGGTCGATCTCGACCTTCGAGCCTTTGAGAAAGGCGATCTGCACGATGCGGCCTTCAAGCGCGGCAGCGCGCAAATTGCGCTCGATATAGTCGCCCCCCACCATGTCGAGGATGACGTCGGCGCCATGGCCGCCGGTGATCTCGCGCACCGCCTCGACGTAATCCTCCTCGCGGTAATTGATGGCGCGGATCGCGCCGAGCGCCTCGCAATCCTTGACCTTGGCGGCGCTGCCCACCGTCGCCATGACTTTGGCGCCAAGCGCGGAAGCGAGCTGGATGGCGGTGGTGCCGACGCCGCTACCGCCGCCATGCACCAAGAGCCATTCGCCGGGTTTGAGTGCGGCGCGCTCGAATACATTGTGCCACACGGTGAACACCGTCTCGGGCAGCGCCGCGGCCTCTTCCAGCGTGAGCCCGTCCGGCAGGGGGAGGGTGGTCGCTTCCGGCGCCACGCAGAATTCGGCATAACCGCCACCATTGACCAGCGCGCAGACTTCGTCGCCTTGCTTGAAGCGTGTGGCGTCTGGACCGAGCGCCACCTTGCCCGCGACTTCGAGCCCAAGAAGGTCTGACGCGCCTTTCGGCGGTGGATAGAGGCCCTGACGCTGAAGCACGTCCGGCCGGTTGATGCCGGCGGCCGCGACCTCGATCAGCACCTCACCCGGTCCCGGCGTGGGCACCGGCCTTTCTCCCGCGACGAGAACTTCCGGCCCGCCGGCCTCGCGCGCCTCGATGACGGTCATGGTCTTGGGCAGCATCAACTTCCCTCACACGCAGACGACATAAGGGATTAGCACAACACCACACGATGTTAAGATGCACCAATGAGCCTCGAGGACCTCGAACCGAAAAAACCGAAGGGCCATGAGATCGGCGCCGATCTCAGCAAGCTCTCGGTTGGCGAGCTGAAAGAGCTGATCGAGACGCTGAGGGCTGAGATCGCGCGCGTCGAGCAGACGCTCGCCGCCAAGCAATCGTCGAAAAGCGCGGCGGAATCGGTATTCAAGCGTTAACCACGTTCCTCGCAACGCTTCCTTTAGGTAAATCCCGGCTTAGCATTAACCCGATGGTAGGGGTTCCTTGTTAGGGTTTGCTCATCCAGTCCTCTGGATCTGAGTGGCCTGTTCCACTCTGTTTGACGCCTCCCTGTTAACTTCCTGAGCCGCCGCATGGCGGCTCTTTTTTTGCCGGATTTTGAAGGTTTAACCTTTGCGGGTGGAAGGCGACGACAAGACTTCCGCATGGCATAGTATGCCGCCGGCTCTAGAGCATGATCCGGAAAAGCGGGAACCGGTTTTTCGAAAGATCATGCTTAACGAATAGTGTGTGACTGGAGTGGCCGATGGCGGGGAGATCGAGAAGCGGCGACCGCGATAGCGTGACCGTCTCGTTCGGCGCCAAGTTTGCACGCTCCGATCAGTTCAAGACCGTGTTCCGCGAAGGCATGGCGCTGGTCGAGGCGGCCGCCACCTATCTCGACGGCGACGGACGCAAAGAGGCGCGCAAGCTTAGGCCGCCCCATTCGCTTGCTTATGCCACCGAGAGCATGCGCCTCACCACGCGGCTGATGCAGCTCGCTTCGTGGCTTCTGATCCGGCGTGCCGTCAGCGAAGGCGAATTGACGCCGGAGCAGGCTGTCGAGGAGCAGCGCAAGATCAAGCTGCCGATCAGAGGCGGCGACCAGCCGGGCCGCGATCTCGGGTCGTTGCCGCCGCGCCTGCGCGACTTGGTCGAGCAGAGCGTCAAGCTGCAGGAGCGGGTGATCCGGCTGGATCAGATGCTGGATGTCAGTGAGCTTCCATCGGCAGGAGATGCCGACAGCCCGCTGGAGACGCAGCTCTCACGCTTGCGCGAGGCGTTCGGCAAGCGCGCCGAGTAGACCTGCCGCTATTTCAGGAAGCCTTCGTATTTCCGCTTGAAGCGGGTCAGCCGTCCGCCGCGATCGATCAGATGCTGGCCGCCGCCGGTCCAGGCCGGGTGGGTCTTCGAATCGATGTCGAGCTTCAGCGTGTCGCCCTCGGCCCCGTAGGTCGAGTAGGTGACGAACTCGGTACCGTCGGTCATCACCACATTGATGCGGTGATAGTTCGGGTGGATGTCCTTCTTCATGGCCTAGCCTTGCAAATCCGCGATATTCGTTGCGCCGAGCCTATATCGGAACTTCTTCCCGGACACAAGGCTGCGCCGGAAGGGCGCGGCATCTAACCCTTCACGCCGGGCGTTCTCGCGCTTAAAGTCTGCCCCCTGAATAATCAGCTGGGCCCTTTTTGTGCAACTCGTGACACAGCAGCCGAACGGTCGAGACCGCCAGGCCTCGGCCCCCTTGCATCGCGCGGGGGAGGGGGAGACGCGCGCCTCGCTCCGCCCGCGCACCGGCTCACCAGTCATGCGCGCCGACCGTATTCTGGTGCTCGACCAGGGCCGTCTGGTCGAGGAGGGCACGCATCAGAGCCTGATGGACAGGCCGGGCGTCTATAAGCGCCTAGCCGCGCTGCAATTCGCGCCCGACGCCGCCGAATAGAATTACCGTTCCGTGAGCTTCAGCTCGATGCGGCGGTTCTTGCGCAACGCCTCGTCGGACTCCGCGGCATCGATTGGCTGGAACTCGCCGAAGCCCGCCGCCACCAACCGTTCGGGCTTCACCCCTTGCTCCATGAGATAGCGCACCACGGAGATGGCGCGCGCGCTCGACAGCTCCCAGTTGGAGGGAAATTCCGCGGTGACAATCGGCTTGATGTCGGTATGGCCGTCGACGCGCATGACCCAGGCGATGTCCGGCGGGATCTCGCCCTCGAGGTCTTTCAGCGCCGCTGCGAGCTTGCCGAGCTGGTTCGTGGCCTCGGGCCTGATCTCGGCCGAGCCCGAATCGAACAGCACGTCGGAGGGGAATACGAAGCGGTCGCCGACCACCTGGAAATCGGGCCGGGAGCCGAGAGCTTCCCTGAGCTTCCCGAAGAAGTCGGAGCGGTAGCGGGCCAGTTCCTGCACCTTCTTGGCGAGCGCCACGTTCAACCGCTGGCCGAGATCGGCGATCTTGACTTGGCTCTCTTTGTCCTTGGCCTCCGAGGCATCGAGCGCCTCTTGCAGGGCGGCCAGCTGAAGCCTGAGCGCGGCGAGCTGCTGGTTCAGGATTTCGACCTTGGCGAGCGCATCGGTGGTGATCTTCTTCTGCTCGTCGAGCTGGGTGCCAAGCGTCCGAGCCCGGTCCTCCGCCCCCTCCGTCTTGCCGCCCGCGGCGCCAAGGAGACCGCTGAGACGCTGGTTCTCCTTATCTTTGTCGAGCAGAGTGGCCTGAAGCGCGGAGAGGCTGTCCGCCACCGATTCCTTCTTGGAGCGTTCGAGCGCCAGCAACTCGGTCAGCTGCGATAATTGCCGGTTCAGCCGCGACAGCATGGTGTCCTTGCCGCTCGCCGCTTGCGTGATGATGAAGTTGGTCAGCATGAACAGGGCCATGAGGAAGATCACCACCAGAAGCAGGGTGGAAAGCATGTCGACGAAGCCCGGCCAGTAATTGGCGGTGTATCGTCCGCGGCGGTTGCGCGCGATCGCCATGGCTATTTCCGTTCCTGGCTTGCCGGCGGCCGTGCCCTATCGGTGATCTGGCGCAACACCGTTGCCAGCTCATGCTGCTGCTGGGCCTGCTCGTCGGCCCATTCGCGCACCACTTTCTGCTCGGCACGCATCTGCCGGATCAATTTGTCGACGCCTTGCGCGAGATCCTTCACCGCGTCGCCGGTATTGTCGTTCAGCATCCTGAGCTCGACTTTCTCGTTCAGGTCGGACAGCGAGCGCTGCATGTCGAGCAGGGCGAAGCGAAGTTGCGGCGGGAGCCCAGCGGCGCCTTCGTCGGCCAATTGCAGCTCGGTGATGCCGGAAAGCCAATCTTCGAGCTCGTTATAGAAGCGGCTCTGGGCGTGGCCGGCCTGCAGATCGAGAAAGCCGAGGATCAGGGAGCCCGCCAGCCCGAACAGGGAGGACGAGAAGGCGATGCCCATGCCTTTCAGCGGCCCGGCCAGCCCTTCCTTCAACTGGTCGAACAGCATGACGTCTTCGCTGCCGCTGGTGTCGAGCGCGCCGATGGTGGCGCCGACCGTGCTCACCGTATGCAGCAAACCCCAGAACGTGCCGAGCAGGCCGAGAAAGATGAGAAGCCCGACCAGGTAGCGCGTCGTCTCGCGCGCCTCTTCCAGGCGCGAGGCGACTGAGTCGAGCAGCGATCGCATCGAGCCCGTGGCGAGTGAGAGATGGCCAGTGCGGTCACGCAGCATGGTGGCCATGGGCGCGAGCAGCACCGGCGGCTTGTCCACCGCGATCCCCGGGTCGGCAATGCGGAAATTATTGACCCAGTTGATCTCCGGATAAAGCATGAGCACCTGGCGGAAGGCGTACACGATGCCGACGAACAGCACGGCGAGGATCAGGCCGTTGAGTCCGGGATTGGCCATGAAGCTTCGCCTGAGCTGTGCCGTCTGGCCGTCGAGGATGATCGCCAGCAGCACCGCGAGGATGAGGAAAAGCGCCATGCGCCACAGAAACACTTGCGGGCGCGTGAGCGTGACCCTGTAGGTTTTGGTTGCCATCTTCCGCCGTGGTGGACCGGACGCGTGCGTGGATTGAGATTAGCCGAATAGTTTGACAGGCAAAACGGCAACCTCAGGGCAGATTTGGTCGTCCCTCTTCCTATCCTGTGCCCGCGAGAGAAAGGTTAAAGGCCTACGTCGCGTTCCAATATTGCCCGGCAGTGGCCTAGGCCAGCCCTGACGCGGCGACGCCTGGCTCGGCGCCTGCGGTCTTGAGAAGCTTGAGCAATCTGGCGTGGATGGCCTCGTTGCCGGCGACGATGCTGCCCTTTTCCAGCATCTTGTCCTTGCCCCCGCCATCGCTGACATAGCCGCCCGCCTCGCGCAGGACGACGATGCCGGCGGCCATGTCCCAGGGGCGGAGGTTACGCTCCCAGAAGCCATCGAGACGGCCGGCCGCCGTCCAGGCGAGATCGAGCGAGGCGGCGCCGAGCCGCCGCACCCCGGCAGATGCGGCCATGACCGCGGCGAGTTCCTTGAGAAAGATATCGTGCTCCGGCCGTCCCCGATGCGGAATGCCCGTGCCCAGTACGCAGTCTGCGATCTCGGTTCTGGCCGCAACCCGTAAGCGCCGTCTGTCGTTCAGATAGGCGCCCTTGCCCCGCTCGGCGGTGAAGGTCTCTTGGTTGGCAGGGTTATAAATTAACCCCGCCACCAGATCGCCCTCCCGCTCCAGCGCGATGGAGATGGCGAAGATCGGGATGCCATGCATGAAATTGGTGGTGCCGTCGAGCGGGTCGACGATCCAGCGATGCGTCTGGTCCGCGCCCTTCACTTCGCCACGCTCCTCCATCAGGAAGCCGTAGCCGGGGCGCGCATGGGCGAGCTCGCTGTAGAGGATCTGCTCGGCACGCGTGTCAGCCGCGGTGACGAAATTGGCAGGGCCCTTTACCGAGACCTGAAGCTGTTCCACTTCGCCGAAATCGCGCGCCAAGCTTCGGCCCGCTTTGCGGGCTGCGGCGAGCATGACGTTCATCAGCGCCGAAGCAGGCATGTCTTCGTCCAGTGCTAGTCGGCGCGGCGGACGTAAGTGAGCTCGTTGGTATCGACCACCACTTTCTCGCCGGCCTCGACGAAAGGCGGCACCATGATGCGCACCCCGTTTTCGAGCTTGGCCGGCTTGTAGGAGGACGCGGCGGTCTGTCCCTTCACCACGGGGTCGGCTTCCACCACCTGGAGCGTGACCTGGTCGGGCAGCGACACGCCGATCGCGCGCCCCTCATGGCTCTCCACGCTCACCGTCATGCCGTCCTGAAGGAAGGCGGCGCGTTCTTCGAGGAAATCGCGCGGGAACTGGATCTGGTCATAGGTGTCGGTGTCCATGAAGGTCAGCATGTCGCCGTCGGCGAACAGGAACTGATAGTCCTTCTGCTCGAGCCGCACGCGCTCCACCGTCTCTGACGCCCGGAAGCGTTCGTTGAGCTTGGTGCCGTCGATGGCGTTCTTCAGCTCGACTTGCGCGTAAGCCGGCCCCTTGCCGGGCTTGACCGCTTGCGCCTTGACCGCGACCCACAACGTCCCCTTGTGCTGGATGACGTTGCCGGGGCGAATCTCGTTGCCGTTGATTTTCATGGAATTCCTTGCCGCAAATTCAGGTGATGTCAGGTTCGGATATCAGGTAGCAGGAATTCAGACACCTGGCACCTGATACCCGATCGCTATTATTCGGTGAGCCGGCCGCTGCGCCAAGCATCGACCGACCGTTCCGCCTGAACGCGCTCCTCGGGGGTGAGCCTCGCGAGCATGATGTCGAGGGAGAAATCGCTGACCCCGGCGGCGCGCGCGAGCAAGTGCCATTTGGCCGCCTGCACCGGATCGGCCTCCACCACCACGCCATTGGCGTATAGCCGCGCCAGCCGGTTCTGGGCGACGGGGTTGCCCTGCTCGGCCGCCAGGCGAAACAGCCGCGCGGCCCTCGCCTCGTCGATGGCGACGCCGTCGCCCTTGAACAGCATCACGCCGTATTCGACCTGAGCCTCGGGAAGTCCGGCGTCGGACGCACGTGCGGTCCACTCCGCCGCCTTGGCCTTGTCTATCGGCACGCCGCGGCCGAATTGATAGAAGGCGCCGAGATCATATTGCGCGCGCGGGTTCCCCCCTTCAGCCGATTTCTGCATCCATTCGACCGCCTTGGCCTCGTCAACAGGACGCCCGTTGCCGTGGAGATAGATGAGGGAAAGGTTGTAGGCGGCGGCTTCATTGCTTTTTTGCGCCGCCTGCTCGAACAAATCGGCGGCGATGCGGAGGTCCTTCCGCACGCCGAGCCCCTCCGCCACCAGAGACCCCAGCGAAAATTGGGCGTTGGCATCGCCGAGATCGGCGGCCTGGGCATAGGCATCGGCGGCCTTGGCGAAATCCTGAGCCACGCCGAGTCCCTCGGAATAGATCTCGCCCATGAGGGTGAAGGCTTCCTTTGAGCCCTGCTGCGCTTCCTCTTGCGCCAGCTTGAGCGCGGTGAGGTATTGGCCCTGGGCATAGGCGGTATAAGAGGGGCTCTCCGCCGCACGGACCGTGGTGGCGCCGAGCGCCACCACGCAGGCCGCGACGAGAAGGCCCGTCCGCGCCGGGGTGAGGATCACGCAGCCCTCCTCGCCTGGCCAATCGCGCTCTCGATCTCGGCGATAAGGGCTGAAGGATTGCCGTCCTGCCAAATCTTCGTGGACGGCGCCACGAAGTCGGCGCCGAGCCGGGCAAAGCGCGCCGCCTCGTCAGGACTGTCGATATTCCAAGCCACGCAGGGCACCACGAACATCTCTCCCCACCAGGCGACAAGCTCGGCACATTGATCGTACGTCTCGATGCCTGACGCGGTGACGGCTTCGAAAGCCACATAGTCAGCGCCCTTCTCGGCAAGAAGTATGGCCTCGTGACGGCTCAATCCGCAGCCCGCGCCGATACTGGCCTCCTGGCCGAGCAGGTCTCGCGCGCGCGCATAGGCTTGCGGATCGGCGTCGATATGGACGCCATCGGCGCCGAGCCGCGCGGCGAGCGCGGCATCGCCCTCGACAAGGCAGGCCGCTCCGCCCGCTTGGACAAGATCGATCAGGCGGTCGGCATGACCTTCATCCACCGGTCCTCCGCCGCAACAAAGCAGAACGCAAGCCGCGTTGGCCTTGGCCAGCGCTTGCGCCAGTTGCGCGTCGAGCTTTGCCGTGAAGGGCGCCGGAAGCTGCAAATAGAGCCGGCACTTAGGCTTGGCATCAGCCATGATCAGGGTGGGTCCTAGACATTGGCAGGGATGGTCTCAAATCACACGCTTCGCGGCGCTGTCAATCTTTGCCCCCGCGAACGAAAGAGGAGCGTGGAGCGTTGTTGAACATCGCCTATTATGGCACCACATTATTGCCAGACCGTTGGCGCAAAAACAGTCCGGGCACCTGTATGGTAAGGGATTGCGCCTGAACGAAGAGGGGCACCGTCATGACTCAAGCTGAGGCTCTGCAGCAGGCAACGAAGAGGCTTGATGTGGCGGTCGACGAGCTTGAGAATTTTATCCGCCAGGTCTTCGCCGCCGGAGAAGGCGCCGTTTCGGTCGCCGATCTGCAAGAACAGCTTCGCTATCTGGCCGACGAGCGTGACCGGCTTCTGCTGGACCTCGACGCCGAGCGCGACCGCGTGCGGCGCCTCACGGCTGCCAATGAAGAGGTTTCCGGCCGGCTCGAAACCGTTATGGGAACTCTCAAAGACATGATGCCCGCAGTGCCGGGATAAGAGTGTAAAGTGGGGCATGGGACAGATTAGCGTCACGCTCAACGGCCGCGCCTACCGGCTCGAATGCGGGGAGGGCGAGGAAGCGCATCTCCTAAAGCTTGCCGAATATCTCGGGACCCATCTCGAGACCATGCGGGGAAAGTTCGGCCAGGTGGGCGACGACCGGCTGATCCTGATGGCCTCGCTCGTGGTGGTCGACGAATTATGGGATCTCCGGCGCCAGGTCGAGGACATGAAGACCGTGCTGGCCGAGACCCGCCGCGACAAGTCGACATCGGATGAGTCGACCAAGAGTACGCAATCGGACCTCGCCGCACGGATCAGCGCCGCGGCGGACCGGCTGGAACTGCTCAACGAGCAATTCGCCGCCGCGGGCGTCGCCAGCCCGGCGAAGCGCCGCCAGTCGTAATCGCCGACTCATTTCGCTATAGTCCGTTTTGGCGGGCTGCGAGGCGCGTTAGGAGCACTTTTCCCAGGGCCCTATAAGATCCTATGGGAGCCGACCCTGGCGGGGACCGTGGTCTCCGCCATTTGGCGCCCACCTACTTTCGTAGGGATATCCGGGGATCTTCGCTCCGACGGCCATCGCGGCTCTGCCATTCTTTCTATTCCTTCCCTACGAAGCTGGCGGCGCGCGCCGCGATTTTGTATTGACGCCGAAGAGTGACCCTTCGGTAGCGGATCGGCGGCAGTCATGCGCATTCTGTTTCTAGGCGACTTGGTCGGCCGCTCGGGGCGCCAAGCGGTGATCGAGGCGTTGCCCGGACTGCGCCGGCGCTACCGCGCCGATTTCGTGGTGGTGAACGGCGAGAACGCCGCCGGCGGTTTCGGCATCACCGAGCCGATCCTGACCGAGCTGATCGACGCCGGCGCCGACGTGGTGACCACCGGCAATCATGTGTGGGACCAGCGTGAGGCGCTGGTATTCATCGAGCGTCACGACCACCTGCTCCGGCCCATCAATTTCGCGCCTGGAACGCCGGGCAAGGGCGCCGGCCTCTACAAGGCTCAGAACGGCGCCGACGTGCTGGTGATCAATGCACAGGGGCGTGTTTTCATGGCCGATAGCGACGATCCCTTCCGCGCCGTGGAGCGCGAGCTCGAAGCCTGCGGGCTGAAGACCGGCGCCGACGCCATCCTCATCGACTTCCACGCCGAGGCGACATCCGAGAAGGAGGCGCTGGCGCATTTCGTCGATGGGCGGGCAAGTGCTGTGATCGGCACGCATACCCATGTGCCGACCGCCGACGAGCAGATTCTCAGCGGCGGCACCGCCTATATCAGCGACGCCGGCATGTGCGGCGATTTCGACTCGGTGCTCGGCATGGACAAGGAGGAGCCGCTGTCGCGCTTCCTCACCCAGATACCCAGCGCGCGTTTCGCGCCCGCGCTCGGCGAGGCGACCATTTGCGGCGTCGGCATCGATATCGACGACGCAACGGGGCTCGCGCGCGCCATCGCGCCTCTTCGGCTCGGCGGCAGGCTGTCGCAGACCGAGCCCGCCTTCTTTCTATCGGAAGCTTAGGCCGAGCGCAGCGTCGCGCTGGCGCCGTTGACGCTCGCGCCGTTGACGCTCGCGCCATTGATGTCGGTCGAGCGGCCATGGGCGAGGAGGCGCTTCAGGCAGAAGATCGCCTCGTCGAGATGGAGCAGAGCGACCTCCGCGTCGTAACTGTCATTGAAGAGGGATATGCGCGCTTTGGCGACATGATCTGCGGCCTCCGAACAAAGCTCGGAAAGGCTCAAAGGCGGCATGACTTTGTCATGCGCTTTCGACTTCTGCTTCATGGTGGCCCCCATCGGTTACGCGAAAGGCTACGGTCTTCTACCCTTCAAATGTCAGGCCTTTAGGGTTAAGGCTTCGCTAAAGGCTGGGGGTTGATCGAACGCCCGCGAGCCAATAGGGATCGGGTCATGGCCGGCCATTCCAAATTCAAGAACATCCAGTTCCGCAAGGGCGCTCAGGACAAGAAGCGCTCCAAGCTGTTCTCCAAGTTCGCGCGCGAGATCACCGCGGCGGCGAAAATGGGCATGCCCGACCCCGCCATGAACCCGCGCCTTCGGACCGCGGTCCAGGCGGCGCGGGCGCAGAACATGCCCAAGGACAATATCGAGCGCGCCATCAAGAAGAGCCAGGAGGCGGGCGGCGCGAATTACGAGGAGGTGCGCTACGAGGGCTTCGGCGCGGGCGGCGTCGGCGTCATCGTCGAGGCGCTGACCGATAACCGCAATCGCACGGCAAGCGAGGTCCGCTCGCTCTTCGCCAAGTTCGGCGGCAATCTCGGCGAGACCGGTGCCGTGTCCTTCAATTTCGACCGGCTCGGCGCCATCGAATTCGACGCTGGTAGCGCCACGGCCGACGACATGCTGGAAGCGGCCATCGAGGCCGGCGCCGACGACGTCGAATCGAGCGAGGAGGGCCATACCGTCTATTGCGATCCCGACGAGCTGCATCAGGTCGCCAAGGCGCTCGAGGCGCGCTTCGGCGAGTCCCGCACTGTGCATATCGTATGGCGGCCCAAGTCCGAGGTGCCGATCGACGAGGAAGCGGGCCAGAAGCTGTTGCGCATGATCGACGCACTGGAAGAGTTGGACGACGTGCAGCAGGTCTACGCAAATTTCGACGTCGCCGAGGACGTGCTGCAAAGGCTGACCGCCGCATGACCATCGGCAAACCTCCGCCCGGACCGGCGCTGATGCCCGGCGGCCTCGCGCGGATCAGGCGCGCGTTCTGGAATACGGTTGGGGGCTTGCGCGAAGGCTTGAGCACCGAGGCGGCGATTAAGCAGGAAACGGCCGTCGCGCTTATCGCTTTCCCCCTTTCCTTTTTCGTCGCCACCAATATTTGGGTCTGGGTGGCGCTGATCGGCAGTCTGCTGCTGCTTCTTTCGATCGAATTCCTCAACACGGCCATCGAGCGCCTGTGCGATCACGTCCATCCCGAACGGCACGACGATATTCGCATCACCAAGGACCTGGCCTCGGCGGGGGTGTTCTTCGCGATTCTGCTCACCGGCCTGATCTGGATCGCCGCGCTGCTCGCCCGCCTCGGGATTTTCTGACGCATGGCGGGCCATTGGCAGCTTCGCTCCTCGGAAGCGATGGTCACCGGCAACGAGGCGCTGCTCGGCCGCAAGCATCTCCTGGTGGCGATCACGCGCGTGCGCAACGAATCTCTCCTCCTACCCGACACACTCGATCATCTCGGCAAGCAGGTCGACGCGATCCTCGCCTATGACGATGCGAGCACCGACGACACGGTGGAACTATTGCGCGCGCATCCTAAGGTCGCGCTGATCGTCGCCAACCAGGAATGGGAAGAGGACGTGGCGGCGCGCAAGCTCGCCGAAGGCCGTCATCGCGGCCTTCTGCTCGATCTGGCTCGCGAGAAGCTGCCGCACGATTGGATACTCTGCTTCGATCCCGACGAACGCGTGACCGGCGATGTGCGCGGCTTCGTGACGGGCCTAGATGCGGACGAGTGCGACGCGGTGCGCGTCAAACTGTTCGACGCCTATATGACCCCGGACGATCACGCGCCTTATATTTCCGGCCGCGCGCTGCTCGACTTTCGCCGCTTCTTTGGCCCCGAGCAGCGGGACATTCTCATGCTGTGGCGCAACCGCCCGGAGATCGTCTTCGCCGAAGGTCATGGACGCACGCCGGTCGGCATGAGTCACGTCAAGACCGATCTCTATTGCCAGCACTACGGCAAGTCGCTGTCGGTCGCGCATTGGGAGGAGACCTGCGACTACTATATCCGCCATTTCCCGTTCGAAACCTACGGCAAGAAATGGACCGAGCGCAAAGGCCGCGCCATCCATACCGAATCCGATTTCGGGCGGCCTCTCCATGAATGGGGCGAGACGCTGTTCGCCACCGCCGTGCCGCTCTGAGCCGCGGCTATTTCCGCGCGGCGCGAGCCGAGCGGCGGGCAGGGGGCAGGCGAAGATCGACCCTGAAACCGGTCTCCAGCTTCTCGAAGGACAGTGTGCCGCCCCAGGCATCGGCGATGTCGGTGACGATGGCGAGACCGAGCCCGGCGCCGGGGCCCGAATTGTCGAGTCGGGCGCCGCGGTTCAGCATTTCCTCTTGCCGCTCGTGCGGGATGCCAGCCCCGTCGTCGGTGACGCTCACGGTCACCATGTCGGCCTCGATGCTTCCCGAGATCGCGACGCGCATTTTGGCATGGCGCGCGGCATTCTCGACGAGATTGCCAAGCGCCTCGGCGAGGTCCTCGGAGTCGATGCGCGCGGCGATCGTCGTCGGGATCTCGACCCACCAATTGAGGCGCTTGCCGTCCGGCGTGCGCTTCATGACCCGCACCACGCGTCCGGCGACCTTGCTTATGTTCGCCGTGGCGTTGACGTCGGCCCCCATGCGTGCGCGCGCCAGCTGCCGCTGGACATGGCCCTGCATGTCGCGCGACAGGCCTTCGATGGCTTGGCCAAGCTCGATCTCGCCCTTGGCCTTGAGCTGCTCGGCGTCGCCATGCAGCACCTGGAGGGGCGTCTTCAACGCATGAGCGAGATCGGCCGCGCGCGCGCGCGCCTTTTCGATCTGGACGTCGCGCTGATCGAGCAGGGAATCGATCTCGCTCGCCAGCGGCTGCACCTCGTCGGGGAAACCGGTGCCGAGTCGGAGGCGCTCACCATGGCCGATGGCTTCGAGCTTCTGCCGCATCGCCTTGAGCGGTTTGAGGCCCACGGCGACCTGGGCCCATGCGGCCAAAGTCAGCAAGACGCCGAGCAGCAGGAGGAAGGGCGCGAGCGCCGTGGCAAAGCGCCAGACGGCGGCGCGCACCTCCGCGGTGTCGAGGCCCACGGCGGCGCGCACCATTTTCGACCCGAGACGCACGGGCAACTCGACGCGGCGCTGGAGCAGATAGAGCGTCTGGCCGCTCGGCCCCTCCACCCGATGATGGCGGACCTCGTCGTCGACCGTTTCCTCGGGGGGCAGGGCGATCTCGAAATCCCACAGCGAGCGCGAGCGCATCACCGGGCCGTCCGGTTCGACCGCCACCTCCCAATACAGCCCCGAGAAAGGATGTTCGAAGCGTGGATCGGCCGGCGGGCGCGCCACTACCAGCGCGTTGTCAGGTCCGGTATCGAGTCCCGCGATCAGCTGATCGAGATGCGTCCCGAGCTCGCCGTCGATCCACCGCTCGACGTGACGCTCGAACAGCACGGTGAGGCCGAGGCCGGACAGGACAATCGCCGCCAGGATGAAGCTCGCCGCGGCCAGCAACAGCCGCAGCCGCAGTGAGCCAAAGCTCATGTCCGTGCATCGACTATGCGATAGCCGAACCCCCTTCGCGTCTCGATTGTCCCGGCCCCGAGTTTCTTGCGCAGGCGCATGATGAGCGCTTCGAGCGCATTGGCGTCGCGCGCGTCGCCATCGCCATAGACATGCTCGATGAGCTCGGTGGGTGGCACCACGCGATCCTTGTGATGCATGAGATAAGCGAGCAGCCGGTACTCGAGCGGCGAAACGGAAATCTCCGCCCCATGCGACGTCACCCGCATCTGCCGCGTGTCGAGGGTAAGCGCGCCAGCCTCGATCACCGCATTGCCGGATCCGCTTGCGCGGCGGATCAGCGCGCGGACGCGGGCAATAAGCTCCTCCATGCGAAACGGCTTGGCGAGGTAGTCGTCGGCGCCGGCATCGATGCCTTCGACGCGTTCCGGCCAGGCCCCGCGTGCCGTCAGCACCAGCACGGGCGTCTGACGTCCGGCCGCGCGCCAGCGCTTCAGCACGGCCAGGCCGTCCATCTTGGGCAGGCCGAGATCGAGCACGATCAGATCGTAGATCTCTGTGTCGCCGCGGAACCAGGCGTCCTGGCCGTCGCCGGACACTTCGCAGGCGTAACCCGCGGATGCGAGCGCCGCGACGATATCGGCGCTGATGCGCGGCTCATCCTCGACCACCAGGATGCGCATCAATCGTCGTCCTCTATCTTGAGGATCTCGCCCGTTGCCGCACTGGCCTCGACTTCTTTCACGCGGCCGTTCGGCCCGAGGATCTTGAATTCGTAAACATAGGCTCCGTCCTCAGTCTCCAATTCGACCTCGAGCACTTTGCCGGGAATTTTGGCGCGCACTTTCGCGGTGATCTCGGCGAGCGGGAGAATGCTCCCCTTTTGCAAGAGACGAAGCGCCTCGTCGTGATCGACGTCGTCGGCGTGCGCAGGCCCTGCCGCCGCAAGCAGAAGGGTTGCGGCAACCAGGAAGAATCGGCGGTCAGGATGTTTTCGGCGCATGGACGGGACTCTGCTGAGGGGTTCCTGACGGCTCGCTGACGGCTTCGGTCAGGCCAATGTCAGTGCGTTTCGGCCATTCTGCACGACGGCCAACAACCCCAATGAAACCAAGGAGACCATTATGCGTAATTATCTCATCCCGTCCCTGCTTGGGCTATTTCTCTTCGCTGCCGCCACACCGGCCTCGGCCATCGAGGATTGGATTTCGGGTAACCGCCTGAACGTGCCGCGCGATCAATGGCTGTCACCGACGGAAGTGGTGAACAAGCTCTCCGCGCAGGGCTACAAGGTGCAGGAGATCGAGGCGGACGACGGCGCCTATGAGGTGGAAATGGTCGACAAGAACGGCACGCGCATCGAAACCCACGTACACCCGGCGACCGCCGATCTGCTTCCCGGTTACGACGACTGACAGCCGAACGCTTGCCAAAAGTCAGCAGTGCAACCGGCTCGACTTGGTAAATTTTCCGGCACGCCATACACGCCAGGAACAACGTAAAGTACCGTACCAATTTCTTCGATTGGTCGGATGCCCCCGTATCTTGGAGAAGCCATAGTCCGGCGGGCGTGGAGGATTCAGTTAAGGAGGAAATGCCTATGAAAAGGGCTGTGATTGCAAGTCTGCTTGTTGTCGGACTATCGATGCCGGCTTTTGCTGCTACCAAATGGTTTGTCGTGGTCGACACGGTCAAGAATTGTTCCGTGGTCGAGGACGGCACGAGCGCCGGTCTGACCCGACTCGGGAACAAAGACGGCTACGATTCTCCGGATGCTGCCGGCGAGGCTCTGAGGGGCATCCGTGAAGATGCTGCCCAGTGCGCGGGCGTCGTCGAGTAAGCGGCAAATTTTAGGGTGCCCGGTTTCCGGCTGGGCACCCGACCGCTTATTGCTCGCGTTGCATCAAACGAGACAGCAAGCCGCCTGAAGAGCGAACAGAGGCACGCGATCCGTCTGCCAGCGCAGCGGCCGCTCCTGCTCGCGGCGGATGATGCGGTAGCATCTACAGGAGATTTTTTCCAGCCGCGCCCGGTCCCGAATGGTGATCAAGCCGCGCAAGCGCGCAAGCACGCCCCGGCGCTCGAATCCTTTGATGGTTTCCGACACGGTGGCGCGTCGCACGCCGAGGGTGCGCGCCAACAGAGCCTGCGTCATCGGAAGCTCGTCGCTGTCGCTGCGATCCTGCGCGGTCAAGAGCCAGCGCGCCAGGCGCTGAGGAAACGGATGGCGCAGACTGCACGCCGTCGATTGCGTGCTTTGCATGAGGGCGACGTGCACATAGCTGAGCAACACCGTTCGCAGCAGCGGCATCTCTGTCGTGAGAGAGTTGAGATCGTCGACGCCGATCCGCAGTGCCGAGCCGCCCACACGCACGATATGGCGAAGCGGCGAGGAATTGACGCCGAGAACGGCGGGGCCTCCCACCACGCCTTCGCGCCCGATCAGCCAAACTTCGACGGCATCGCGCTCATCTGCCGTCGCCAGGACGGATACCAGCCCCTCTTCGATGAAATAGAGATGCTCGACGGGGAACTTGGCGTGCTGGATGATGCGCCTGGGAACCAGAGGAACCGTTTCCAGAAATGGCCTGAGCCTCTCGAAATCCCGCCGGGGAAGCGCCCGTAACAGGAGATTTTGGGGACTGGCAGACTCGCTTCTCACTCTGAACATCCCCTGCATCACGAACATGCCTCATGTGATGACGGAGGGTAGGATAGGTGAACTCTGGCATCTTTCAAGCCGATACCGGCACTCTTGGTAATTTACCTTCCTAATCTTCCCGAAATCGGTGCCTCTCACGAAGTCAGGAGGACGCGCGGCCCGCATGGCGTTTACGCGGCTGGAGTGTTCGCTTGGCCTTTTTGGGTTTTTTTGCCCGAACCTGCGTGCTCTGAACGGTTTCTTGCGGACCGGTTTGCACGACCGGCAGCGCAGCGTGAAACGGCTCGATGGAAACCAGCTCGGTGGAGGGTCTTGGCACCAAGGCTTGATGGTTCAGAATCTCGGAGGAGATCGGTGGCGCGACATGTCCAGTTGAGCGAGAAAATTTTCGGCTCTTCATGGCGACCCGAGTGGAAACGGCCGCAACCATCCCGAACGTGCTGCGGATCAGAGCCTGTAGCGTCATGCCGAGCCAGGCTGCGCCGGCTGTGAGCCATCCGTGCAATGTCTGCGCCAGAGCTTTGCCCCTCACCGTAAGCTCCGCGAAGGCGGTCGAAGCGGTGTTAGCGGTAGCGCGTGTAATTACGCCGGCCTGCACTCGAGCCCAGGCCCCCGCTTCGACAAGCCATCGCCGCGATAAAAGCGTGTAGACGCGGAGCCTCACCGCAAGCCAAGCGAAGCTAATTGAAGCGGCGTTGGCAATGTCGCGCGCAAGAACGCCGCCTTTCACCCGAAGCCAAGACCATCCCGCGTCAAACCATTTCCCCAAAGCGAGCAAGAGGGCCCGGAACTCCAGAACGAGCCAGACGAAACCGATCACGATGACTTTGTCGATAGCGCGGACGTATGGCGTAACCCAGGCTACGGTTCTCAAGAACAAAGCACGCAGAGTGAGGAAGGCGGCGTTGAGATGCTGCCAGACAAAGATAGATGCCGCCCGCGTCCAGCGGAACGAGGTCAAGGCGGCGCGTTTGGCAAATCGCATCAGGCGGCGTCGCCGAAGCTCGAGTTGGTACATCACCTCCTGGTGCTGAAGCCGGCGCTTGTGCTTGATTTCGGAGCTGCGATAGCTCTCGAGCCAGCGGTAGTGCTGGCTGAGATCGTCACTGACCGAAGCGATGAGATCCTTCGATCCGGCGATGTCGTTCTTGGCGACGTCGATCGGATCGAGCGCACCGGACGCGATGGCACGCTCTCCACCAGACGCGAGACCGGCTTCCGTCTGCCAGCGTCTTAAGATCACCATGACTCCCCTCGTTACAGCCTAACGCGGAGCTGTGTTGGTCGTTCCCGGCGCCCCCTTCTCGCCCGCGAACGGCCAACAGGCCAGCTTCGTGACCTCCTGATTGACAGCGTCCGTGCTACGATTCGTGCATGGCCCAACCGATTCGCATTATCGGCATCGATCCAGGGCTCAGGCGCACGGGCTGGGGGGTCATCGACACCGACGGCACGAGGCTCGGCTTCGTGGCCTGCGGCTCGGTCGTCTCCGACAATGCGGACAGTCTCGGGCTCCGGCTGCGCCAGATTTTCGATGGCTTGCAGGCGGTTCTGGCCGAGCTTTCGCCCGCGGAGGCGGCCATCGAGCAGACCTTCGTCAACCGCGACGCGGTGGCTACGCTGAAGCTCGGCCAGGCGCGGGGCATCGCTTTGCTGGTGCCGGCGCTGCTCGGCCTTCCCATCGCCGAATATGCCCCGAACGCGGTGAAAAAGACCGTGGTCGGCGCGGGCCACGGCGACAAGGGCCAGATCCGCGCCATGGTGAAGTGCCTCCTGCCGCGCGCCGAGTTCGACAGCGCCGACGCCGCCGATGCCCTCGCCATCGCCATCACGCACGCCCATTCGCGGCGGTGGGCGCGGCTGGAAGCGGCCATGGTGCTCGGGACGAGGGTTGCGCCATGATCGGCAAACTCAAAGGAAGACTCGATTCCCTTGCGCCCAGCACTGTGATCGTGGACGTCGGCGGCGTGGGCTATGAGGTGACGGTCGGCGCGCGCACGCTGACCAGCCTGCCGCCGGTC
This sequence comes from Methyloceanibacter sp., assembly GCA_035557335.1. Taxonomy (GTDB): domain Bacteria; phylum Pseudomonadota; class Alphaproteobacteria; order Rhizobiales; family Methyloligellaceae; genus Methyloceanibacter. Next base: position 3,403 of record DATMDY010000073.1, on the reverse strand, counting down.
GGCGAGACGGTGACGCTCTCCATCGACACTTATGTACGCGAGGACGAGATCAGGCTTTACGGCTTCGCCAGCGAGCATGAACGCGCCTGGTTCAGGGCGCTGCAGACGGTGCAGGGCGTCGGTGCCAAGGTGGCGCTTGCCGTGCTCGGTACGCTGTCGGCGGGTGACCTCGCCAATGCCGTGGCGCTGCAAGACAAGTCCTATGTCGCCCGCGCGCCGGGCGTGGGACCGAAGGTGGCCGCCCGCATCGTTGCCGAGTTGAAAGACAAGATGCCTCAGCTTGCACCGGCCATCAGGCCGGGCGGGGGGGTCGCGCCGGTCGCCACGCTGCCTGAGGGGCTGGCGGCGCGCGATGCGGTTTCGGCGTTGCTCAATCTCGGCTATGCCCATGGCGAGGCGGCGACGGCGGTCTCGGCGGCGATCGGCAAAGCGGGGCGCGAGGCGCGCGCCGAAGAGCTGATCCGTCTCGGGCTTAGGGAGCTCGCGCAATAATGGCTGAAAGGATGCTTCAGGCGGTGCGACGCGACGAGGATCAGGGCGAGACCTCGCTCAGGCCGCAAGTGCTGAGCGAGTTCATCGGCCAAGCCAAGGTCTGCTCGAACCTCAAAGTTTTCATCGATGCGGCGCGCGGGCGGCGCGAGGCGCTCGACCATGTGCTGTTCGCCGGGCCCCCCGGCCTCGGCAAGACCACGCTCGCGCAGATCGTGGCGCGCGAGCTTGGCGTCAATTTCCGCGCCACTTCAGGCCCGGTGATCGCCAAGGCGGGCGACCTCGCCGCACTTCTCACCAATCTCGAAGACCGCGACGTCCTGTTCATCGATGAGATCCACCGCCTCAATCCGGCGGTCGAGGAGATCCTCTATCCTGCCATGGAGGACTTCCAGCTCGACCTCATCATCGGCGAGGGGCCGGCGGCGCGCTCGGTGCGCATCGATCTCGCCCGCTTCACTCTGATCGGCGCCACCACGCGCACCGGCCTGCTCACTACGCCGCTTCGTGAGCGCTTCGGCATTCCCATCAGGCTCGAATTCTACGAGGTCGCGGAGCTAGAAGAGATCGTGCGGCGCGGCGCGCGCCTGCTCGGACTGCCGCTCACCAATGAAGGCGCGCATGAGATCGCGCGGCGCGCGCGCGGCACGCCGCGCGTAGCGGGGCGCCTGCTTCGCCGCGTGCGCGACTTCGCGTCCGCCGAGGGCGCCAACGCCGTAGATGCCAAGCTCGCCGATGGCGCGCTGTCGCAGCTCGAAGTCGACAATCGCGGGCTCGACGCGCTCGATCATCGTTATTTGCGCTTGATCGCGCTGAACTATGGCGGCGGGCCGGTGGGGATCGAGACGATTGCCGCAGGCCTGTCGGAACCGCGCGACGCCATCGAGGAGATCATCGAGCCTTATCTCTTGCAGCAGGGCTTCATCGCGCGCACCCCGCGCGGACGCATGCTCACGGCGCACGCCTACGCCCATCTCGGGCTCGATGCGCCGGCGCAGTCCACCACCCAGTTTCCCCTGTTCAACGGTAGCGACGAGTCGTGAGCGATTGGCCCGAGCTGGCCGGGCGGATCGAGGGCGAGACCCACGTTCTTCCCGTGCGCGTCTATTTCGAGGACACCGATTTCACCGGCCTCGTCTATCACGCCAATTTCCTCAAATTCTGCGAGCGCGGTCGCTCGGACTTCATCAGGCTGCTCGGCATCGACCATCAGAGCCTCGCTGAGCCGAAGGAAGGCGAGCCGGCGGTGTTCGTGGTGCGCCGCATCGAGATCGATTATCTGAAGCCCGCGCGCATCGACGAGGTGCTGGAAGTGGTGACGCGCTGCGCCGAAATCGGCGGCGCCACGCTGGTGCTCGACCAGGAGGTGCGGCGCGACGGCACCCCGCTCGCCCGCGCCAAAATCAGCGTGGTTCTGGTCTCCCACGCCGGCAAGCCGCAACGGCTCGGACAATTGGTCCGGGGCGCGCTTCAACGCTTCGTTAACCCTACGCGTGAAACCTAGAGACTGCCGGCAAGCGTCTGCCCGCACCGGACCGCCCCCGCGCCGATTCGCGAGGCAATAGCTCATGCCATGAGGCCATCATGACTCCGCCGGATATAGCCGCCGACATTTCGCTCATCGAGCTGTTCAGAAACGCCCATCTCGTCGTCCAACTGGTGATCATAGGGCTGCTGCTCGCCTCGATCTGGAGCTGGGCCATCATCATCGAGAAACTGTTTCTCTACGCCAAGACACGAAAGGAGACCGGCAAGTTCGAGCAGGTGTTCTGGTCTGGCCAGTCGCTCGAAGAGCTTTACCAAGCGCTGGCGCAGCGTCGAAACACCGGTGTCGCGGCGCTGTTCGTGGCGGCGATGCGCGAATGGAAGCGCTCGACCGAGCGCGAAGGCGGCGAGCGCGCCGCGCGCCCGATGCCCGGCGTGCAGCTCAGAGTCGAGAAGGTCATGGACGTGACCATCTCGCGCGAGGTCGAGCGGCTCGAGCGCCGGCTCACCTTCCTCGCCACGGTCGGATCGACCGCGCCGTTCGTCGGCTTGTTCGGCACGGTATGGGGCATCATGAGCAGCTTCCAGGCGATCGCCGCGAGCAAGAACACGTCTCTCGCGGTGGTGGCGCCTGGCATCGCCGAAGCTTTGTTCGCCACCGCGCTCGGCCTGCTTGCGGCCATCCCGGCGGTCATTTTCTACAATAAATTCAACGCGGAAGGGGCTCGCTACGCCGCGAGGCTGGAAGGCTTCGCCGACGAGTTCGGGGCCATCCTGTCGCGCCAGATCGACAAGACTTTGTGAGGGCTTGAGCATGGGAGCAGGACTGCAACTCGGCGGAGCGTTGGGGAGCCGTCGCGCGCGCCGGCGCTCGAGCCAGCCGATGAGCGAGATCAATGTCACGCCCTTCGTCGATGTCATGCTCGTGCTGCTCATCATCTTCATGGTGACGGCACCGCTGCTCACCGTCGGTGTCGACATCGACGCGAAGGCCGGCCTGCCGGAGATCGAGTTACCGAAGACCGAGGCGGGACCCGTCACGCCCGAAGAAGCGCCGCTCAGCATCACCGTCGATGCCGAAGGGAAGATCTTTCTCCAGAACACCGAGATCGGTTTCGACGAATTGGTGACGAAGCTCACCGCCATCCGCCAGGCCGGCGGCGGCGCGCAGGTATGGGTGCGCGGCGACAAGAGCACGTCTTACGGCAACGTCGCCAAGGTGCTGGTGCGGATCAAGGAGGCGGGGCTGCCGGTGACTCTCGTCACCGATCCGCTGGACCAACTCTGACGGAGCGCCCGGGGTCGCGCGTAGCATGGGCAGAAGCACATTCATCTCGGCCGCGCTGCATGTGGCGATCCTGATCTGGGCGCTCGTTGCCTTCCCGTCGGGTGGCGGATCGCCGCTCGTGGCCATTCCCGTCGATCTCGC
>DATMDY010000072.1:0-6744 GCA_035557335.1 Methyloceanibacter sp. | reverse complement strand
GCCTGCACCACGTCCCAACCCGGCCAGCCCGGCCGCGCGTCGAAGCCCAGGATCTGTCCGCGATGCGAGGATACGATGGAGTTGATCTTGGCCGTGGCCTCGGAGGGCACGGCGATTTCCACCGCCATGACCGGCTCGAGCAGCACCGGCGAGCATTGCGGCATGCCTTCGCTCATGGCGATGCGCCCGGCCTGGCGGAAGGCCATGTCGGATGAATCGACCGAGTGATAGGAGCCGTCGATCAGGCACACCGCGACATCGACCACGGGAAAGCCGAGTGGACCCGTGTGCAGATAATCGCGCACGCCGATCTCGACCGAGGGGATGTAGTTCTTGGGCACCACGCCGCCAGTGATCTTGTCGGAGAACTGGTAGCCGGCCCCGCGCGGCTGCGGCGCGATGGTCACCACCACGTCGCCGAATTGGCCGTGGCCGCCGGATTGCTTCTTGTGGCGGCCCCGCACCTCGGCCGGCTTGCGGATGGTCTCCTTGTAGGGGATCTGGCGCGGGCGCGTTGAGGCATCGATGCCGTATTTGCGCACCAGCTTCTCCAGCGCCACGCGAAGATGCATCTCGCCTTGCCCCCACAGCACCATCTCGCCCATATCCTGGCTATGCGTGAGCGAGATCGAGGGGTCCTCCTCGATGATCTTGGCAAGCGCTGCGGTGAGCTTGACCTCGTCCTTCTTCTCCTTGGCGGCAATAGCCAGCCCGAACACGGGGGTGGCCAGGGTCGCGGTCTCGATCTTCGCGGCCTTGCCCTTCTCCACGGTCAGCGCGTCGCCGGACTTGATGCTGTCGAGGCGTCCGAAGGCCACCGTGTCGCCGGCATGGGCTTCACCCCGCTTCGCCGGCTCCTGACCCATCAGGCTGAATACGCCGGCGATGCGCTCGTCGTCGGCACCGCCATAGACTGTTGCGCCGTCGGCGAAGGAGCCCGTGAGCACCCGCGTCAGCGACAGCTTGCCGCCATGGGCGGTGTGAAAGGTCTTGAGCACATAGGCACAAGAGGGAGTGCCGGCGACGCCGAGCCGCTCGGCCGTGCTTTGGACGAACGGCGCCTCGTGGCGCAGCGCCTTGAGCAGACGTAAAATGCCATGGCCGTTCTCGGCCGAGCCGAGCAGCACCGGGCAGATCACGCCTTCGCGCAATTCCTTGGAAAGATCGTCGAACACCTTGTCGCGAGGCGGCGGCACATCTTCCAGCAGCTGCTCCATCAGCTCGTCATCGTAATCGGCGAGCTTCTCAAGCATGGAGAAACGCGCTTCCTTCTCGGGCTCGGCGAGCGCGGCCGGAATGTCCACCACCTCGCTCGGCGCGTGCTCGCGATAGACGTAAGCGCGTTCGAGCGCGAGGTCGATGAAGCCGGTGACGATGTCGTTCTCCCAGACCGGGAGTTGGCGCAGCACCAGAGGCCTGGTCGAGGCGGGCTGCAACATCGGCACGATATCGCGCACGCTGGCCTCGGCCTTGTCCACCTTATTGATGAACAGGAAATGCGGAATGCCGCGATCCTCGAGCTGCTTGATGATGAGTTGCAGCGCCGGCACCTTCTTTTCGTCGGGCTCGCAAACCACCACGACGGCATCGCAGGCGGAGAGAGCGTTGGCGGCGTCCGCCTGGAATTCGATGGAGCCCGGACAATCGAGGAAAGTGAAACTGTCGCCGAGGAATTCGACGGTGGCGGCGTTGAGCTCGACGCTCATGCCGTGATGGCGGGCCTCCTCGGAGGCGTCGCCCACGGTGTTCTTGCCGGCCATCGAGCCCTGGCGGGTGATGGCGCCCGTGCGGGCGAGAATGGCCTCTAAAAGTGTGGTTTTGCCGCTGAGATAGGGGCCAACCAGTGCGATGCAGCGGGCGCTGCGGGCTGGTTGGCCCTGCGCTTGGCCCATGGTCTCCTCCCTTGGCGGTTATGCACCGCGCGGGAAGGCTCCTGACGCACCCACCCGCGCAAGCCTTAGTGACGCTATCGTGTCAAGCGGCGGGGCATCTGGCAAGGGCCGCGATTCGCCTCTTTTTTGAGCGAGACCTGTGGCTTATCCGAGCCTCAGCCATTCTGATCCGCGTCCTCTTCGGGTATGGTGCGCGGGCCGAGCGGCTGGCCGTAAGAGAACTCGACGATATAGCCGGTGGGGTCGCGCACGCCGCAGAGATAGCCGGTCGGTGGGGCGTAATCGCGCGGCGCCCAGTGCAGGCGCCCCTCTTCCTTGGCGCGGGCGGCGATCCGGTCGATGTCCTCCCGCGTGGAGACGCCGAAGCCGTAATGGGTCATGTCGTCTTTGTCTTGCGCGCGCTCAGGTCCGCTGCCGAGCAGCACCAGGACGAAGCTCTGCGCGGCTCCCGGACTTGCCAGCCATACCGCGCGCCCATCGCCTTCGCCATGCTCCTTGACGATCTCAAGTCCGCAATAGCTCCGGTAGAAGGCGATCGACTCGTCGATATCACGAACATGCAACGCGCAATGGGTGAAGGCCGGTGTCATGGGCCCATGCCCCAAGAAGGTGCTATTCGCAGCCGATGATGATGTCGGTGGGGTTGACCATCAGGATCACCTGCTTGCCCTCGTAGAGCTTGAGCGATTCGAGCGAGGCGATGGTGACGCTCGCTTCGAGCATGGTGTCCCCAGCGACCTGCACATAGACAATGGCGGTCACCGCGCCTTTGCGGATCTCCATGATCTTGCCGTCGATCTGGTTGCCGGTGCTGAGCTTCATGTCCTTCCCCCCACTGTCGTGCTCGCTCAGGTGAGATTAGCGCAAAAACGCTGGATGCGGCGGCAGGCCTCTTCCAGCGCTTCGATGCCCGTCGCATAGGAAATGCGGAAGAAGGGCGAGAGCCCGAAGGCCGCGCCATGCACCACGGCCACGCCCTCTTCTTCGAGCAACGCGGTGGCGAAGTCCTCGTCATTGGCGATCTTCTTGCCCTCGTGCGTGGTCTTGCCGATGGTCCCGGCGCAAGACGGATAGACATAGAAGGCACCTTCAGGCTTGTGACAGTCGATGCCCTTGGCCTGGTTCAGCATCGACACCACCAGGTCGCGCCGCTCCTGGAACGACTTCACCCAGTCCTTGAGAAAATCCTGCGGGCCTTCCAGCGCCTCGACCGCCGCCCATTGGCTGATCGAGCATGGGTTGGAGGTCGATTGCGATTGCAGCGTGGCGATGGCCTTGATCAGAGGCTCGGGCCCCCCGCCATAGCCGATGCGCCAGCCGGTCATGGAATACGCCTTGGATACGCCGTTCAGGGTCAGCGTGCGGTCTTTCAGCTTGGGTTCGACGGCGGCGGGGGTGGCGAATTTGAAGCCGTCATAGACGAGGTGCTCGTAGATGTCGTCGGACAGCACCCACACGCGCTCATGATTCACCAGCACGTCGGTGAGCGCCTTGATCTCGTCGTGCGTATAGGCGGCGCCGGTCGGGTTTGACGGCGAGTTGAAGACGAACCATTTGGTGCGCGGGGTGATGGCTTTCGCCAGCGCCTCCGGCATGAGCTTGAAAGCGTCCACGAGCCTGGTCTCGACGATCACCGGCTCGGCGCCGGCCAGCAGCACGATGTCTGGGTAGCTCACCCAATAGGGCGAAGGCACGATCACTTCGTCACCCGGATCGAGCGTGGCGAGCAGCGCATTGTAAAGCACCTGCTTGCCTCCGCTGCCGACGGTGATTTCCGACGGCTTGTAGGCCAGCCCGTTCTCGCGCTTGAACTTGTCGGCGATGGCGCGTTTCAGCTCAGGAATGCCGTCGACCGCGGTGTATTTGGTCTCGCCGCGCTCGATCGCCTTGACCGCCGCGTGCTTGATGTGGTCGGGCGTGTCGAAGTCAGGCTCGCCGGCACCGAGTCCGATCACGTCGAAGCCCGCCGCCTTCAGCTCGCGCGCCTTGGCGGTGATGGCCATGGTCGGCGAAGGCTTGACCCGTTCGAGCGTGCGGGCGACGAGACCCATGAGAAACCCCTGAATGGATAAGAAACGAGCGGCCGAAAGGCGCGCGCACCCTAACCATGGGCGCGTTCAGCCCGCAAGCCTAATGGCGCAAATGACGCAAGCCGCGGGCGAACGGCCCGCGGCTGCTTTATAGAAGGCGTAAACGGCAGTCGCGTAACGACTACGCGGCCTCGCGATTGAGCCTGCCCTCGGCCAGGCTGGTCAGGTGCCGGTCGGCGCCGTATTCCTGGTCGAGGGTCTGTTGCAACAGGCCCGCCGCTTCGTTCATGCCGAGCTGTTTCGCCCAGGCGATCATGGTGCCATAGCGGGCGATCTCGTAATGCTCCACGGCTTGGGCGTCGGCGATCATGCCGGCATCGAGGACATCGGGATCCTTGGCATCCTTCATGCCCTCTTCGCCCTCCTCGAGGATGCCCTTGATGGCGGGACAGGTTTTCCCGGCGGGCTTGAGGCCGCATAAGCCAAACACCTCTTCCAGGCGCTCGACCTGGCCTTGCGTTTCCTCGAGATGATGCTCAAAGGCTTGGCGCAGCTCGTTTGAGTCGGCCTTCTTGGCCATCTTCGGCAGCGCCTTCAAAATCTGCTTCTCGGCGTAATACATGTCTTTGAGCAGATTTACGAAGAGATCTTCCAGCGACTTGGCGGCTGACATGGCGGTACGTGCTCCTTGGGGCTCGATTGGGGGGACTGAGGCTAACTAACGCTTCGGCTCTCAAGTTCCCTTTCCGGCCTCAACCATTGAGTGTGAGCATCGACGAGCGATCGGCACCGCAAGCGCCATGCCGCGGCCACATTCCGGTTAAAGCGCCGCCCCATTGGCATGATTGCCTGCTATCTTGCGCCGAAGAATCGAGGGACCTAGTCGATGCCCAGGCGACGCCAAGCTCTGCACTCCTGTGAGCCTTTGGCCTTTCACCTCACACCGATTCCTTCGGCGAAGACCGACATGTTCGCTCTCCTAAGCGCGGTGACGCCGTTCTTGCGGCGTTGCCACCGCCGCGACTATGCCTCCCCGCGGCGGATTTGGAGGAGGACCTGATGCCGAAACGGGGGTCGGTGCAGCTCCTCCTCCTCTCTTTCCGCGCGCGCCCGAGGCTCGTCTGGTTGGCCGGCGCCGCGGCCGCTATGGTGGCTCTCATTGGTCTGGCCCAGTCGGGAGACCGTTTCCCAGTGATGGAGCGGACTGGGTTCGGCCAATTGCTGTATCAAAGCGCATGGAAGAAGGCTCTCTCAGGCCAAACTGAGCAGGCTGCCTGGCCCTGGGAGGACACGACCTTCGTGCCGAGCGCCAAGGTGCCGCGGCTTGGTTTGAGTGCCGCTGTCCTCATGGGCGCGAATGAAGGAAGTGAAGCCTGGTTACGGCCGCTGCCCGGCGCCGAATTGGGCAAGTCCGACAAGGACCTCCGCGACGTGGCGGTCGGCGACCGCATCACCGTCACCGCCGCCGACGGCTCGTCCCACGTCTATCGCGTGACCGGACGCCGGGTGGTCGATCCCCATCTCGAGGACCCCGACCCTGGATCGGGCCAGGCCGAGGTTTCGCTGGTAACCTGCTGGCCGCTGGACCCCTGCATCGCCGGCTCTCAGCACCTCATCATCCAGGCGACCCCGGACGAGCTGACGGATACGCCGGCGCCAAGCGTCGAGCAGAAGCTCTAGCTAAAAACCAAACCTCATGGTGAGGAGGGGCCCGACTGGGGCGCGTCTCGACCCGTGACCGCTTCGGCCGTTACTGGCGACGCTGGGGTCTCTGCGTCGGCGCCGGTGGAGGCGCGGCCGGTGGCGCAGGTGCGGCCTGTGGCGCTGGCGTGGCCTGTGGCGCAGGCGTGGCTTGTTGTGCCGGCGCGGCAGGCTGAGCGCCGGTGGGAGGCGTAACGAGGGGAACGGTTGCCTCACCCTGTCCTTGCGGGATCGTTGGGCCCGGTGACAGAGCCGCACCGGGGGGTCCGGCAGGCGGGGCTAATGGACGCCGCTCCCCTTCGATGCGCGCCTTGAGCTTTTCCAGGCCGGCGAGGTATTCAGGGCCGATCAGATTATCGAGCATCACCCCTCGCCACCTTTTGATCGGGTTCGCCCCCGTATCGTAGCTGAAGCTCCAGGTAAGCTTGCTGCCCGAACCTGCCGGCGCCAGCGTGTAGGCGCTCGTGCCTTCCACGCCGTTGAAATTGACAGCAAGATCGACATTGCGGTTGGGATCGACCTCGGTGATCTCCATGCTGCCCGTGCCGATGGCCTTGACATCGCTGACCCAGTCGACATGCGCGCCCTTACCCTGCGCCGGACCCGAAAAGGTCATCTGCAACTTAGGATCGCGAATGCGCCAGGGAGCCCAATCGCCGAAATTGCGCATGGTGTTGAGATTGGGGAAGACAACGGATTCCGGCGCGTTGATGACCACCGATCGCGACACCGTCACATGCCCCGGAAGCCCGATGGAGACGGCTGCCAAGATCGCCACCAGGGCGACAATCCCAAGCATCAACCGCATCATTGGACTCATCAAGATCGCCTCCTTCACCGCGCGCCTTCGGCGGTCGCCAGCCCCGCGTTGACCTCGCCGAGGGGGCAAACCGCTCGCTTTTTAACCCAAACCGATTACAGTCCGCCCGTCAACAGAACGGGAGGGCTGGAGATGAGTCTTACACCACCAACAACGGCGGTCTTCGTCATATCGCTGATCTTGGCGGCGTTGGCCTTGATTGGCAAATTCATGGTGATCCCCGTCTTCACCGACCATGGCTTTTGGGTCGCCATTATCGCCTATGTCATCCTGGCGATCGGCAATCTGTTCAGGGGCGTCT
>DATMDY010000071.1:0-13910 GCA_035557335.1 Methyloceanibacter sp. | reverse complement strand
TGTTGAAAGGGCGCTTGAGAGTTAGGACTCTCCACCCCACAATAGAGCTGTGCTTGGGCCAAGACCTCGTAGCTCAGTTGGATAGAGCACCAGATTCCTAATCTGGGGGTCGCAGGTTCGAATCCTGCCGGGGTCACCAATCGCACGCTAGCATCGGGATTGGTCTGGCTGCTGCGAGAAGGCCCTTGATCTACGCCGACTGCCGGGACCCGATTTTCACTTCAATGGCCGGCAGTTGATGGCGACGATCTTCTGGGTTTTTCCGGCCTTGCCATCGCAGCCTAGGCGATTGGCCTTGCCATATATCGGCGGATCCAAAAAGTACTCAAAGTCGTCCGTGTCGGTGGCCTCGATGATTCTGTAGAGCTTGTAGGGACCGCTCTCGCAGAGCATTTGCTCGGCATCGACGAAGAGCGCGGCTGGCAGCACCACAATGGTCTCAAAGTTCGAATCCGCCGCGCAAAATTTATCGACAAGCTCGGCACGATCCTTCACCTGAATCACGATCGGCGGCCAGGAGGATTGAGGCTCCGAAGCCGGCATCTCATCCACGGAAAATCCCGGGCCCGCAAAAGCCAGCAACGCCGCAAGCGCCATGGGAACGATAAATCGGTACACCTTGCACCTCCCTGATCGAACGACAGTGCCATTACAAGGAGGACGCAATATCTAGCAATAGAGATTTTTTATCTCATGAGGGATATTTTTGATGGCTTCCCGGGCTAGCGAGACGCTAATCTGGTGGTTCACACGATAAGTGAGCTTATTCGGGAGGATTTCTCCATGGATGGAGTATTGCGGCCGCTCTTCCTGCGCGGCACCGTCGTTGTCATTGCGCTTGCATCGCAATGGTCGCTCGCCGCGGCACAAGACTCCGCTGCAAAATTCGATCCATCCGTACGTCCCGAGCTCGCCGAGCCGGTATCACTGTCGAGCAAGGACGGCGTGCTCGAAGTAAGGCTGATCGTCCAGCAGGACGAGGCCCGTCTCGACACTGTGGCCGTCCCCGTCAAGAACTTCATGCTCTTCGCCTATGAGCTGATCCGCGGCACGGCATCGAACGGGCAGACATCTGGGGAAAATCTCTATCCCGGACCCACGCTGCAAGTGATGCCCGGAGACACGTTGATCGTCCATCTGGACAACGCACTCACCGGCCTCACCATCGCCGATTTCTACGATCCGTCCTACACGCCGAAGGGTGAAGCGGTACCGATCTATCCCCGGCAGATGGGCTCATCGCCGTTCAACCTTCATACCCATGGCATGCATATCAGCCCGAGAGGCAACGCCGATAACGTGCTGCTGCACATCCCGGGCGGGATGTCGAATACCTACACTTTTGAACTCCCCAAGGATCTGCCGCATGGCGCCTACTGGTATCACAGCCATTTGCACATGCTGACTACGTCTCACGTCTATTACGGCTTGGCCGGCCAATTGGCGATCGGACGCCTCGACGGGAACCTGCCGGTCGTCACCGAGAATAAGATTCCGATCCGGAACATGCTGCTGCAATACAATTACGTGTTCGAGCGGGCGGGCGGGCTCGCGCAGCTCAACAATCCGAACTGGGCTCAATATGTCAGCACGCTAAAGACGCCGGAAGCCGACGCGCTTGCGAAAGGCACCTATCGTCCGCTGCTGGTGCCGGTCAATTTCTTCGAGTCGAAGAAGGGAACGAGGTTCGCCACCATCTGGTACACGGGGACGGCTGACTGGAACACCGGGCCTGGCTCGATCCCCGATATTCGTGGGCAATTCCATTTCATCCCGGCTAATCTGCAGCGCTTCACCGCCCTTCCCGGCGGAAGCGGCGACATCCCCGCCGACCCGTCGCTTCCTGACCATCTCCGCGACATGCAGTTCACGGTGAACGGCCAGTTCCAACCGGTCGTCAAGAGCAAGGCCGGACAAACGGAGATCTGGGTACTCTCCAATATCAGCGACATGGCCTATTTCAATTTGCGGCTCACCGAGACGGCAACGGGCAAGCACCCCAAGATCGCCGTCGTCGGCCAGGACGGACTTCCCTACCCGAAGGTTCATTATGCGATGTGGGATGACGGCACACGCTTGGTCGTTCCGCCGGCCACCCGCTATGCTATTGCGGTAACGATCCCGGAAGAGGGCGAGCTGATTCTGGAGATGGCGCCGCGGGGCGGCGACGTCAGGACGATGACCACGCCGGCCATCGTTTACACCAATGACGGCACGGAGAATCCTCCGGCCGAGCTCGGGTATTTGAGCGTCGAGCCCTCGGCCTTGAGTTATCACGATGGATTTTTCGTTTTCCCCACCCAGGTCCTGGCGAGAGCGGTGCCGTCGGAAGGGAAAGGCACCACGACCGAGTTCGCCGAGGGACAGCCTCTCAACGCCCATACCGTTTTCAAAGACCTCTCAAAAGTCACGCCCGATTTCAAGAGGTCGCTGACGATGGCCGGCTTCTTCGCCAATGACCTTGCCAGCAAGAACGATCCCAAGGCTTTCGTTTATGCCTTCGACGGCACGGCGTTCCCCAATGTGCCGCTGCTTCAGCCGCGGCTCGACTCGATCGAAGAGTGGACGTTCATCAATAACAATAACGACGAGCATCCGATCCACATCCACGTCAACGACTTCCAGACCGTCGCTTCTTTCGATCCGTCCACCGGCATCAAAAACCCGCCTGAGCAATGGTTCATCGACAACGCCAACGTCCCGGTCCCGATTCTTGGGCCGGGAGAGGCGGTGATCCAGCCCGGTACGCTGTCGCTGCGCAGCAGCTTCGATCACTTCATCGGGCTTTTCGTGATGCACTGCCATCGCCTCAACCACGAAGACAACGGGCTCATGACCCTGGTCAACGTCATCCCCGCCGTCTCGACCTATGCCGTGGCGGTTCCGGGATCGAAAGGTCGCGCGGCCGAAGTCAAAGTTTATGACGGCAATGGCGACAAGCTCGTCGCCACGGTCACGCCGTTCCCCGGTTTCGAGGGAACGCCGAACGTGGCCATCGGCGATATCAACGACGATAGCGTTTACGATTTGGTCGTTGGCGCCGGCACGGACCACGCGCCGGAAGTTGTAGTTTATTCAGGTAAGGCGGCTGACGGCAAAGCACCGTTCGCGACCGAGCTTGCCCGCTTCGAGGCCTTCGACTCTTCGGCGAAAGGCGGAGTGAGCGTGGCGGCCTCGCAGATCGACGGCAGTCAGGCCGACAACATCGTCGTGGGGTCCGGCCCCGGCATTCTGAGCGAGGTCAAGGTGTTCCGCTCCAAGCTGCCGGAGCTGGGCACAGCGCCCGAGCTGTTCTCGACGTTCAATCCCTATCTCGACGACCGTAACGGGGTGAGCGTCGCGTCCGGCTTCGTCGACTTCACCACCGGCCGCTACAGCATCGTCACCACGCCCGGTCCGGGCAGCGTGGCGCAAGTCAAGGTCTTCAATTTCTCGCTGATGAAGCCGATCGACAAAGCGAGGACGAAGCTTGAGGGTGCCGAACAGTGCGAGCCCGGCGAAAACAAGCCCGCCGTGACCAATGCCTTCATGCCCTTCGGCATGGGCTATCGGGGCGGCTTGTCGCTGGCGACCGGCTGGCTGACCGGTCCGTATGGCGGAGCCGAAACGATCGCCGTCGGCCAATTGGCCGGCCCCGGCGAGGTGAAGGTCTATTCCAGCGGCTCGCGGCTCGAGGGCGGTCCCAGTATTTATCTAGCAAGTGCCGAGCATAGTCCCGTCCCCACTTTTTCCGAGATCGCCAGCTTCAGGCCGTTCGAGGGCGGATCTGGCGTGAGCGTGGCAACGACAAGCACGACGATCGGCGCGGACCTGCTGGTAAGCGGCCTTTTCGAAGGCAAGACCGCGCAAGTGCGCAAATACGGGCTCATCAGGCCGGAGCCCGAGGCCACCACCCTTGTCGCGAAGCAACTGAATATGGTCGTTTCCGACGGAGTGTCCGGTCTGGCCGGTCTTGGCGGCGACTGAGACGACGCTTAGCGGTTCGCGCCGCGTTGCTTGAGGCGCGCGAGGTCGGCGGGGCTATCGACGTCCTCGAAGATGCTGTCGGCCTCCACCTCCACCTCGATCAGGCGGTTCGCGTGCCGGGCCATTAGCGGCTTGGCGCCGGCATCGCCGGTCAGGGCGATCATCTCGGCGAAGTAATTGCGGCCCCACAGAACGGGGTTGCCTCTTCGCCCGCGATGCACCGGCACACAGATCGCATCTCGCCCGGTGAAGGCCGCAAGCAAGGCATCGATGACCTGGATTTCGATCTCCGGCATGTCGCCAAGACAGATCAGTGCGCCATCGGCGGTAGGAGATACAGCCTCAAGCCCTGCCTTGAGCGACGTGCTCAAGCCGTCGGCGTAGGACGGATTGGTGACGATGGTCACGTCGAGCCCGTTCAGAGCATCGACGATGCGGTCCGCTTCGTAGCCCGTCACCACGATGACGGAACTGACACCACTCTCAAGAATAGCGGCGGTAATGCGGCGTATCATCGGCATGCCCCCGATGGGCGCCAGAAGCTTGTTGCGCGGGGCCATGCGCGTGGAACGGCCCGCGGCGAACACGATGCCCGCGATCTCGCTCACTTGCGCGCCCCGTCCTTGCCGCGCTGCGTCGCGGTGATCTCCGCAATGATGGACAGCGCGATCTCCGCGGCATCCAGAGCGCCGAGGTCGAGACCGATGGGTGCGTGGATGCGCGCGATGTCGGCCTCGGGAACGCCAGCCGCAAGCAACCGCTCCACCCGCTTGGCATGCGTCTTCTTGCTTCCCAGCGCGCCAACATAGAAGGCATCGGAGCTTAGCGCGGCGATAAGCGCCGGATCGTCGATCTTCTTGTCGTGGCTCAGCACCACGACCGCGGTCGAGGCATCGAGGCCGAGTGCCGCAAGGGCCTCTTCAGGCCAGTCCTGCACGATCTCGGTGTTCCTGAAACGCTCTACCGTAGCGAACGCCTCGCGTGGATCGACGATGACGACTTCCCAGCCAAGCGCGCGGGCCATTGGCACCAGAGGTTGCGCGATATGCACCGCGCCGATGACGATGAGCCGCGTAGTGGGGTTGAATATTCTGATGAAAATTTCGCCGGCACTGCCTTCCAGGACCGAGCTTCGTCCTTTAAGAAAGGCATCAACGAGCGCGGGCGCAAGTTCCGGCCCGAGATCATCCGGCGTATGCGCGATCCGCCGCGTGCCGGTGGTAAGCTCGGTGATCAGCGCCACTTTGCGCCGCGCGGCAATATCTCCGGCAATCCGGCTCAGGACGCCGTCATGCTCCCGCTTGAGCGCTTCGAGCGGCTCGAGGAAGATGCGGATGGTGCCGCCGCAGGTCAGCCCGACCTTCCAGGCGGCGTCGTTCTCCACGCCGAACTCAAGCGTCTTTGACTTGGCGGAGGTAAGCACCTCGGGGACTTCGGCGATCACCTCCCCTTCGACGCAGCCGCCAGAGACCGAGCCGAGAAAATTCCCGCTGCCATCGATGACGAGCTGGCTGCCCACCGGCCGAGGGGCCGATCCCCATGTCTGAATGACGGTGGCGAGCGCAACGCGGCGGCCCTCGGCGCGCCAGGCCAACGCCGTGGGAAGAATGATCGGGTCGTCAGTGCTCATTGCTCGAAACTAATGAAAGTCTATTGCTTGAGAGCAGCATCTGTGCGTTTGAGCCACTGCTTCATGTTCTCAATGGGCTCGACGATGCAGCCGGGCGCTGAGTGATCGTCGCAGCAGCGCTGCAAATCTCTGATATTGGCCTGGTACTCCGTCCAACGGCTGCTATTCACTTCTGGTAGGCGGGCGCCCATCCAGCCATGGGGGAGCAATCCGTAAGCCGTATAGACCGGATCCGGGTTGTCGTATGCTGTTCCCTTTGGCGCGCCGAAGCGTCCGTGCGGTGCCTGGCCGATCGATTGCAGCATCTTGGCCGGCTGCTCGCCGAAATCCCCGACCATCAACGTCTTGCAGGTGTTGAGCGAGCCGATGCGATGGCAGCCCGTACACGAGTTGCCGCGGGTCGATACGCTCATCGGCTTGGGCCAATTGACGAATGGACCGCCGACATCCACCGAGTGGAAACCCCAGGGATCGGAGGGAACTTGCGCGGTCTGGTCGATCCAAGGCGTATGCATCCACGGATCGCTGTCATGGCAATTGATGCAGCCATGATTCACGACTTGCTGGGGCGACGCCCAGAGCTCCTTCGCCGATATGAAACCCTCCGGCGGTGTTTCCTCGGTCGGGGGCGGCACGCGACGGCCGTCGTCCCCTTCGGGCTTCTCGCCGTAATTCTTCGAGATGAAGAAGCATGTGCTGCCCGTCTTGACATTGTGCATGATGGCCTCGATCGAGTCGAAGCGGGGGTCGTCTGACTGCCGGATATACATACGCCGGCAATAGAGGACCATCTGGATATCGTCGTCACGCACCGCCCTTATCCGCGTGTAGGGGGTGCATTGGCCATCCGTCTCCTTGGGATATGGCAGATAAGCCGGCTTGTCGCAGCGCATGTGACGTGAATAGGTTTCGGGCGTTTTGCCGTTCACGGTTATCGGCACGATTTCGCCATCGAGACAGTTGAACGGAGGGATCTCGGCGATCAACTGTGCGCATTCGCGCCCATAGGCATGTACGTCGTACTCGTCACTCTCCGGAGCGGCCGTGTCGCCTGCGAGGAGCAAGACGGCCATCCCGACAATCGCCACACCGATCCGTTGGCGTTTCATTATCCTTCTCCAGACCTCAGATCGCGAGACCGGGCGTGTCGAGAATGACTTCACGAATGGCCCGATGGTAGCGGACATAGCCGGTGCACCGGCATATGTGCAGTCCGACCGCATCCTCGATGGCGGCATCCACGGCGCTTTTCGGTATCGGACTGTGTTTTAGGCGGTCGAGCAGACAGTATGCGGCCATCAGGAAGCCCGGCGCCGAATAACCGCACTGGAATGAGAAATTTTTCAAAAAAGCATGCTGGAGCGGATGAAGCTCGCCGCTCTTGCTGAGCCCCTCGACTGTCGTGATGATCTTGCCGCTTACCGCGTGGAGCGGCGTGGTGCACGACCGGATCGGTTCTGGAAGAGCGCCGGGGACACGTGCGGCGGCGACCGTGCAGACGCGGCAAACGGCGATACCGCAACAGAATTTGGTGCCGGTCAGGCCGATCTCGTTACGCAGGAAGTCGTTTAGCCACATGTCACCATCGATCGACTCGCGAACGATCAGCTCGTCGTTGATAGTCAGGCTGAGCGCGATATTGCTCATGTCAGGACCAGACTGCCCGAACCTTGTCGGGCGTGATCGGCAGCGTCCGGAAGCGATGGCCGATGGCGTGCGTGACCGCATTGGACATAGCCGGCCCTACCGTGACCATGACGAGCTCGGCAATACCGCGCGGGATGGGGTCCGCTGGATCTGGCGCGATGAAAATCTTCTCCACGTCGTGGAGCGCACAGTCCGCGGACAGGGCGACGTGATAGCGATCGAGATTCCATTTGCCGTTTGCCGCACCGTCCGCGTTTGCCGGCAGCTCTTCCAATAACGTATGCCCGAGCCCCATTGCCCACCCACCATCCATCTGACCTTCGAGCAGATCCTGCTGGATTATGGTTCCCGGAGCGAGAATATGCACACCCTTGACGAGGCGGATGACGCCCGTCTTGCGATCGACTTTGACGGCAGCGATGGCGCCCCCGGCGGTGAAGCTTTGGCCGTTCTCTTCCCACATGCTTTCGGTGGTGAAGAGAACGGGATTCTTGCGATCGATCAGCTTATAGGCCGGCGCGTCGCCGCGTTGTATGGCTAGAGAGTCGATTTTCCAGCGATGCGTGATGCCGTCGACGGTGTAATCGGCCTCGATCCAGCGCCCGCTAAAAAACCCATGCACCATGGCGCTGGTCGCGAGATCCTCCTCGTATAGCTTGGCGGCCAGCGCCGAGAATGGGATCGCCGCCAATCCTGGGCTCGTCAACTGGCCTTCGCTCCACGAGATGTCCGGCGTGTCGATAGGGTCGGCCGTGGCGCCCCAGATCAAGCGGGCCGCGGGCAGGATCGCAGTCTTCAATAGAATGTCGGCCGCCTGTTCCGTGGCATGCAGCCAGCGTCCCACTCCCGCCGTCGCCTTGGTCGAATTCCACACGATCGGCGTCCAGCGCGGATTGTCCGGCTGTTTTTCAAACCCGCCGACAAGCTGCAGCTCGCGGAATATATCCGTCCTCCCGGTGTCGACGTCGTCCGCGTTGCGTCCCAGTGCCTTGCTTACTGACAAGGCGTGCGCGGTCGCGGCGCCTTGGCCCATATCGACATTATGGGTGACGACCGACAGGCGGCCGTCCGGACCGATACGCACTTGCGACATGACGGCGTCCGCGCCGGATCCGAAATTCTTCATGGCGATTGCGGCGCCGACGCCGTAGCGCTCGTCGTCCGTCGAGAGCCGCTGCTGATCGGCTTCCCGGTTCTTCCAAACCGTATGGCCCAGCGCCTTGTCGCAGACTTCGGTGAGCCCCGGCGGCGTGCGTGGGGCGCCCGTAACGACAGTATCACCGGGTTGGAGAAGGTTTAACTTCCGGAACTCGAGAGGATCGAAGCCGCGTGCGACCGCGATTTCGTCAATCATGGATTCGACGGCGAATGTCGATTGGAATGATCCAAAGCCGCGCATGGAGCCCGCAACTTGCGACACAGTGTGTTGCGCACGCGACCAGATGTCGGCGAGTGGCGCGCGATAGACACCCGTTCCGAGGATGCCGGTCACATTGGCGACATAGGTGCTGACGTTGCGGCGCCCACCTCCGTCGAGGATCGTGTGGTTGCGGAAGACCTCGATAAGGTTCGCCTTGCTTACGCCGATCGTCATTTCGATGTTTGATGCATGGCGTTTGATGCCGCTTTGAAACTGCTGGAACCGATCGTTGGAGATGCGGATCGGCTTGTCCGAGTAGGCGGCGGCGAGAGCAAGATAAAGACACAGGATCGAGGTGTCGCGTCCGCCAAAAGCTCCACCTGGATAAGCGGCATAGAGGTGGACGTCGTCGATTTGGATCTGGCACTCCTTCGGGGCGAACAGCGCGAGCGCCGCGTCAAGGTCATAGCCGGGCGACTGAGTGCCGATCAGCATCCGCAAGGTCTTTGCCTCGCGGTCGAACCAGGCAAGGCCCGTTTCGGGCTCCATGAACATGGGGTCGACCACCGGCGTTTCGTAAGTGTGGCTGTAGATATCGAGATCGGCCGACTTGAGCGTGTCGCTGACCAAATTGACGATTTCCATGGCTTTTTCGTTCTTCGCACCCGGCTGGGACGGATGGATCGGTCCGTCGATCGTCTGCGCGAAGTGTTGTTCACCCTCTCTGGTTAGGGCGTGAACGATGCTGGTTTCCGGTTTGTAGCTGGTCGGCTCGGGCAGGGGCACGGCCTTGCCGACCCGGATAGCCTTGCCGTTCGATACGATCTGCTCTTTGGCCCTGCTATAGGCCGTCAACTCGTCGTAGAGCAGAATCGCCACGGCCTGACCGAGATAGGACGGCGGCTTTCCGGCCGGCACGAGATACTCCCCTTCCGGATAATCCTCCTCGGCGATGCCGATCGAATCCCGCGCCAGATCGGCGGCAGTTATCGTCACAATCGGCTGAAGCTCTTTGGGAAGCTGATCGAGATCGAGACCGTCGAAGATGTGATCCACGAAAGGTGCGCACACCACCAGCGCGTGTCGATATTTCGTCGGCCAATTGGGTAGATCGATCGGCTGGAAATCGCGGGCGTAAATTTTCTGGCCGGTAACCTTCGCCAGCCCGTCGATACGATAACGGGCCAGTCCCGGACCCCCATTCCACCCTCCTGGCGGATTCATCGACGCTGCGTGAGAGACCGGCCATCCGCCAAAATCGAGAGTGGAGACGAGAAGACCCGCCGTGCCGGCCGCTGCTGATGCCTTCAGGAATTCGCGCCGTGTTAGCCAGCGGGTTTGCACGGATTGCTACTCCTCTTAGAGATCGTCTCAGCTTCGGACTGGTGTTAGCCCAAGCGTACTATCGCTCCCAACACCTTTCTGACAAAGGCTTTCGAGGAGGCCTTCAAAGGTTATCGAAAAATCTGCGGATTTCCCAAGGTCAAAGCTTGGGTCTTTCGCGGGTGAGCCAAATAGGTGGCTCAATCCCGCGGACACCACCTTCCAACGCGACCTTGCGGGCGCTGCACTGGCGGCCTCTACATGTTTTGACTAGCGAATTTTTGGCAGTTCCAGATGCATTTGGATTGCCGTTCTAGCTGCCGATACGCGCCGTGCCCGAGCGGCCGTCATTGCGTACCCAGTGCACGGCGCTGCCTTTGGCGGTGAATTTGTAGCAATAGGACTTGCCGTCCATCCAGACGTTCCAGCGCTGACAAAGCTGGTTACCCTCGATCCACCATTTGCCACGGTCCGACGCGCCATCGCCGCGCGCCAAAGCGGCCATGACCGTGCTCATGCTGCCGGACATGGCGCCGCCGGCCGCGTAGCGGATCGGCAGATCGAAACCGGAAATCTTGAGATAGACGGTCTTGCCGCTGATCGCTTTGCGGAGCTCGTCGCCGGCAAGAGCGGATTTGGTCTCTGCGGCTTCGCTGGCAACGATGGTGGCGCCAAGCATCAGCGCCATCAGGGCCGCGGCGGTGAGAAGAGATTTGAACATCGGTTGTCCTCCAGCTTCGGGTTTCATGCCGTGGAGCGGAGGCTTCCCCTCGCTCCTTGGCACCTTTGTCGCCGATTGACGCTGAACCGAAGCTGAGGGCGGCGTTCATGTGCCGTTCATCGGCGCATGGTGGCGCGTCTATTAAATTCTATGTTGTATTTCAGACGCTTAGACAGGCGTCCGGCATTGCCGCCGCTTGGAGACTGTCTGAACTGGACCCGGCCTGAAAGGCCAAAGATTAGCGGGTCGGCATCGGCTTTTCGCCGCGATAGTCGTAGAAGCCGCGCTTCGTTTTCCGCCCGAGCCAACCGGCCTCGACATATTTCACCAGGAGCGGACAGGGCCGGTACTTGGAATCCGCGAGCCCCTCATACAGCACCTGCATGATCGAGAGACACGTATCGAGCCCGATAAAATCGGCAAGCTGCAAAGGACCCATCGGATGATGGGCGCCGAGGCGCATGGCGGTGTCGATGGCGTCGACCGAACCCACGCCCTCATAGAGCGTGTAGACCGCCTCGTTGATCATCGGCAGCAGGATGCGGTTGACCATGAAGGCCGGGAAGTCTTCCGACACGGCGATGGTCTTACCCAAACTCTCGACGAATTCCTTGGTGCGCCCGAAGGTGACGTCGTCGGTGGCGATGCCGCGGATCATCTCGACCAGCTCCATCACCGGCGCCGGATTCATGAAGTGCAGTCCGATGAAACGCTCGGGCCGGTCGGTGGTGGCGCCGAGCCGGGTAATGGAAATCGATGACGTGTTGGTGCCGACAATGGCATCGGGCTTGAGGAAGGGACAAAGCCCCACGAAGATCTTACGCTTCACAGTCTCGTCTTCGGTGGCGGCTTCGATCACGAGGTCGGCGTCGGCGAAATCCTGCATCGACTCGGCGAAGGTGATGCGCGCGATCGCCGCCTTGCGTTCGTCCTCGCTGATCTTGCCCGAGGCGATCTGGCGGGACATGTTCCTGTCGATGGCCTGAAGCGCCGTGTCGAAGCGTTCCTTGGCGACATCGTTGATGGCCACGTCGTAGCCAGACAGCGCCACTACATGGGCGATCCCGCCGCCCATCTGGCCCGCGCCTACGATGCCGATCTTGCGAATGGGTCCCAGCTCACGCGTCCGCTGTGAGACAGGATCGGCGAGGATGTCCGCGCCCTTTACTATGTCGTCCATCGTCATTCCTCATCAACCCGCACGGTCTCAATAGCCTGCATTCTTGAGCTCGGCGTCGAGCTCGGGCAGGACGGTGAACAGGTCGCCGACGAGGCCATAATCGGCGACCTGGAAAATCGGTGCGTCGGAATCCTTGTTGATGGCGACGATCACCTTGGAATCCTTCATGCCGGCAAGATGCTGGATGGCGCCTGAAATGCCGACGGCGATATAGAGCTCGGGCGCCACCACCTTGCCTGTCTGCCCGACCTGGTGGTCGTTCGGCATATAGCCGGCATCGACCGCGGCGCGGGAGGCGCCCACGGCGGCGCCCAACCGGTCGGCCAGCGGCTCGAGCAGGGTCTTGAAATTGTCGCCCGATTGCATGCCGCGCCCGCCGGAAATGACGATGCGGGCCGCAGTCAGCTCGGGCCGGTTGCTCACGCTGATTTCCGAGCCTTCGAAGCTGGAAAGCCCCACCGCGGGGGGTGGAGCGACCGTCTCGATCGGAGCGTTGCCGCCCTCGCCAGCGGCGGCGAAAGCCGTGATGCGCACCGTGCCGATAACGATCTTGTCGTTGGTTTGCACCGTCTCCAGCGCATTGCCCGCATAGATGGGTCGCACGAACGTATCGGGCGACTTCACCTCGACGATGTCTGAGATTTGCGCGACGTCGAGCAGGGCTGCCACGCGCGGCAGCACGTTCTTGCCCATGGTGGTGGCCGGCGCCAGCAGCACGGAATAATTCTGCATCAGCGGCAGGATCGTGGCGGCCGTCTCTTCCGCCAGGCGTTGCGCGAGATGCGGCGCCTCGGCGAGCAGGACCTTGCGCACGCCGTCGAGCTTGGCGGCCGCATCGGCGACAGGCTTGCAACCGTCGCCCACTACGAGAATGTCGATGTCGGAGCCGAATGCGCGTGCGGCGGTCAAGGCCTTGGCGGTCGCCGGCGCGAGACTCTTATTGTCATGCTCTGCCAGCAACAGGACCGCCATCTAAAGGACCCCCGCCTCGTTCTTCAATTTGTCGACGAGGGCCGCGACACTGTCGACTTTGATGCCGGCCTCGCGTCCCTTGGGCTCGGTGATGGACAACACCTTCAGGCGCGGCGCGATATCGACGCCGAGCGCCTCGGGCGTGGTCTCGTCGATCGGCTTCTTTTTCGCCTTCATGATGTTGGGGAGCGAGGCGTAGCGCGGCTCGTTCAGCCGCAAATCGGTGGTGATTATGGCGGGACGCGACAGGGTGATGGTCTCAAGCCCGCCGTCCACTTCGCGCACGACCTTCACCTTGGCGCCATTAAGCTCGACCTTCGAGGCGAAGGTGCCTTGCGGCCAGCCGAGCAGGCCGGCGAGCATCTGGCCCGACTGATTGCAGTCGTCGTCGATGGCCTGCTTGCCCATGATGACGAGGTCTGGCTTCTCGCTCTCCACCACCTGCTTCAGCAGCTTGGCTACGGCGAGCGGCTCGACACTGGCGTCGGTCTTGATGAGGATGGCGCGGTCCGCGCCCATGGCGAGCGCCGTGCGCAAGGTGTCCTGCGCCTTCGTGCTGCCGATGGAAACGGCGACGACCTCGCTCGCCTCGCCGCGCTCCTTGATGCGGACGGCCTCCTCGACGGCGATCTCGTCGAATGGGTTCATCGACATCTTGACGTTGGCAAGGTCGACCCCGCTGCCGTCGGACTTGACGCGGACCTTGACGTTGAAATCGACAACCCGTTTCACGGGAACGAGAATCTTCATGCGGCTTGAGTTCCCCGCACGCTTTTATAGCCTCCCTAGCCGGTTATCTCGCAACTGCGAAATGGTCGCGACCGTACTGCCGGACATGGCTCAAGTCAACGGTTTCTAGGCGGTTCCGGGAGGTTTTTAGGCGCCGCCGCGGGTCTTATCGAACAGGATTACACCGCGCCGCCGCATAAACAGGATCAAGACCGCGCCGGCCACCAGGCCGCCGATATGGGCCCACCAGGCGATGGCTTCCTCGCCCTCGAAGAAGATACTGCCGACCTGCACTGCGATCCAAATGCCGAGGGCCCAGGCGGCGGTGATGCGGATGGGGATGCGCCACAGCGCCAGCACCCAGACCTTCACCTTGGGATGC
>DATMDY010000070.1:0-4110 GCA_035557335.1 Methyloceanibacter sp. | reverse complement strand
CGGCTCGTCCATCGCCAATTACTCGACGCGTGCCAAGAAGGGTGCGCCGGTTGCCTCGCCACTCCGCTGGGACGAGCTCAAATCGCTCACCAGCGGCGCGCCCTATACGGTCAAGACCCTGCCGGCGCGCCTGAAGAAGCTAAAAAGCGACCCGTGGGAGGGTTTCTTCTCGACACGTCAATCGATCACGGCCAAGGCGAGCAAGGCGCTCGGCCTCGACTGAAACCAAGGAGCACGTCATGGGGTTAAGGCTCAATCTTCATCGCACAGTCGCGTTTGCATTTTTCCTTGCGGCTGGCGCGGCACCCGTTACGGCGGAAACCTCCGGCGCCAATGATGTCCTCTCGCCATTGGTGGCGACGCCGATCGCTTCGCCCAACCCGGTGCTCATGACCGACGACAAGGTTCATCTCGTCTATGAGGTCGTGCTGATGAACATGGCCGGAGGGGATATCACCATCAAGAAGGTCGAGACGCTCGATGCGGCGAACGGCACGGTGATCGGCACACTCGAAGGTGACAGCCTGGCGAAACAGCTCCGGCTGAACGGTGGCGGCAAGGAAACCGCGCTATCGGGCGGCGGCTCGGGCACCGTGTTCATGGACGTGACGCTTCCGAAGGACGCGACAATCCCCAAGGCGCTGCAACATCGCTTCGACATCGAAGTGGCCAAAGAGACCGGTGGAGACCGGGACGGCGATCGCGATCCCGCGCCGGAACATCCGCAGGAGATCGCCGTCACCGGCGATCCTTTGCCGGTCGGGCCTGGCGCCGTGGTCATCGCGCCGCCGCTCAAGGGGCCGCGCTGGGTAATTGGCGGCGGGTGCTGCGCGCCGCCGAGCTATCATCGTAGCGCGACTCTGCCGATCAATGGCGCGCTCCGCGTCGCCGAGCGTTTCGCCATAGACTTCGTGCAGCTCAATGACAAGGACGCGCTCGCCGACGGCCCGCCCGATCAGCTCACGAGCTATGCTTTTTTCGGCGATGAGATCCTCTCCGTCGCCGACGGCACGGTGGTGGCCGCCGAGGATGGGCAGCCCGAGCAGGTGCCGGGCAAGCTTCCCGACGATGCCACAATCCGCACGGCTGCCGGCAATCACGTGGTGGTGGATATCGGCGGTGGGCGCTTCGCCTTCTATGCCCACATGCAGCCGGGAAGTCTGAAAGTGAAGCCCGGCGATAGGGTCAAAACCGGCCAGGTGCTGGGCCTGCTCGGCAACACGGGCAACACCGACGCGCCCCATCTCCACTTTCACGTCATGGACGGCCCGTCGCCGCTGCTCTCCAACGGCCTGCCTTATGTTTTTACCGGCTTCAGCGTCGAGGGGCGCGTGACCGACGAGGAGCCTCTCTTCAAGGGGAGCCCCGTCACGATCGAAAAAACGGCGCTTTCCGGCCCCTTTAAGGACCAGCTCCCCCTCAACGACCAGGTGGTGGACTTCCCGTAGGCCCGCGGGCGCCAGCCTCTAATTTTAGTGAGGCGTGGCTTAAGTGTCACAGCTTTCTCCGTAGAAAGGGATATATTGATAACCAGAAACGATGGGGGAACGGGGGATAGCCATGCGTGTCTTTATTGCTCTCGCTATTGTTATTTCGGCTGCAATCGGTCTTGGCGGCTGCTTTGGCCATCATGAAAAGGCCGTTGTGACAGAGCCGTTGAAGCTCGGTTAAACGACTACGAGATAGCCCTTCTATCTCTCCGGCATGTGCCAGCCCCGGTCGAGTTCGCTCGGCCGGGGCTTTTCACGCGAACGCTAGACGGCCCCTAGAGAGACCGCGGGCCGTGGCCAACGTCACCCACACGGCTCGCGTCAGAGAATCCCATGAACAAGCCTGTTCGATTTGGTCTTTGCCTCGCCGGTTTGGTCATTTTGGCACTCCCGACGACCGCCGATGCCAACTCCTTCACATGGACAGGATTCTATGTCGGCGGGAATGCCGGCGCAGGGTTCGGCGGCGAGACCACCTTCGTGGATCTCGAAGGCTTCAACTATTTTGCGGCCAATCCTGCCCCGGGCGAAGTCACCAAAACTCCAGACGAAACCGCTTTCATCGGCGGGGGCCAGATCGGCTACAACCACGCCTTCAATAATCTCGTCGTGGGCGTTGAAGCCGATTTTTCGGGCTTCGATTTCTTCGCCAAGAAGACCCCGGCCAGTTCAGTCGCTGACTGGGGATCGGACACCTATGTCAGCGTGGAGATGAGCTGGCTCGCGACCGTGCGGGGCCGCTTGGGCGTCGCCATGGATCGATGGCTCCTATTCGGGACCGCCGGTGTCGCCTTTTCAAACGGCGAAGTTCGCAATCACGACTTCTGCAATACGGTCCCGCCATGCGGCGGCGGCCTGATCGACGCAAGAGGCGATATGGATACCGGATGGACGGTCGGCGGAGGCGCGGAATTTGCCTGGAGGCCGAATTGGACGATCAAGGCGGAGTACCTGTTCGTCCGCTTTGATGGGGAGGACTTTTCGGGAACAGCCCATTACCCTCCACCGACAGACCCCGAAATCTACAGATTCTCGGCAAGCGACACCGACTTCAACATCGTCCGGGTTGGCCTCAACTACAAATTCGGCAGAGCCCCGGAATTCACCGAATCGTTGAAGTGATGCTTGGCTGCGGCCCTTAGGGGTAGGCGGCTTTGGCGCTTCTAAGCGTTTTTGGCCCTGATGGCCCAAGCGGGCGGCCCTTCTTCCTCAGGCTTTATTGAAAGATTGTTCAGACCCTTGGTCCAATTTCGGGGGTCATGGAGCCCCGTTTTGCGTATCTCCTGGCGTGCATGGTGCTGGCCGCGGGCCTTTACGGCTGCGGCGGGGGCGGCGCACCCTATGAGTCCCGGGCCGAATGGCGCGACCGGGCGGAAGATGCCTGCCTGAAAAGCGGCGTGGTCAGGGCCTCGTCCTATGTCCAGGCCTCATCACGGCTCAAAGGCCCGAGCGCCTGCGGTCTCCAGGCCCCGCTCAAAGTGTCGGGCGCCATGGGTGGCAGGGTGGCGATCAAGCCCACGGCGACTATCGGCTGCCCGATGACCGCCGCGCTCGACCGCTGGGTGCAGAATTCGGTGCAGCCGGCCGCCCATCGCCAGTTCGGCACGCAGGTGGTGGAGGTTAGACAGATCGCCTCCTATAGCTGCCGCGGGCGTAACGGCAGCCGCAGGGGGCGCCTCTCCGAGCATTCCTTCGGCAACGCGCTCGACATCGCCGGCTTCCGCCTCGCCAACGGCCACGAGATCACCGTGGTCAAGGACTGGTGGCGCGGCACTCCGCGCGAGCGGGCCTTCCTGCAAGAAGCGTTCGCCGGGGCCTGCCGGGAGTTCTACACCGTGCTCGGACCGGGCAGCGACCGCTTCCACTACAACCACATCCATGTGGACCTACTGGTCAACAACGCCTCCCGCGGACGCCATTATTGCCGGCCGCAGCCCGGACGGGGCGGCGTGCCCGTGGCTGAAGCCCCCTCTGGCGACCTCACCACCACCGCCTCGATCAAGCCCATTCCCTTTGTCGGCCCTGGCGAGGACTAGCGCGAAAAGTCTCGCCACTGTTGCCGGTTAGCAACTTAGAGCGTGGCGAAAGCGAGTATGATCGCGAATCGGGGGAAGCACCAAGGAGGCGTGACCGCGAGCCGTGAGCCTTTGGGTTCGGCCGATGGAGGACGCGATGGCAGGGGAATCGTTGGTGCAGATGCTTGAAGAGATCGCCGTCGGGCTCAAATCCGGCGACGAGGAGGTTTATGGCTGGCTGCGCGAGCAGCTCAAGGAGTGCGGCGGCAGCGACATCTCCGTCGAGCTCGCCATGGGCGTCATCGCCAGGCTCTTGCCGGAAGAGGCGCAAGGCAATCTCGAAGCGGCCCAGCAGCACATCAGGCGCTGGGCGCACTAATCTCGTTATCGTGGAGATTTACCGAATGAGTCGAGCGCGGCGCTGAGCCGCTGCCATTGCGGCTCGTCACCGGGAAGCCCAAAACGCAGCCACGACGATTCCTCGGCGAATCTGCGCGTGAAGATGCCGGTATGACCGAGATGCTGAAACAACTCAGGCGCGGCGGGCGATCGCGCCAGGCGGAACAGCGCCGTGCCGCCGACAATCTCAAGCTTCGCATTGGTAA
>DATMDY010000069.1:0-34168 GCA_035557335.1 Methyloceanibacter sp. | reverse complement strand
ATGAAATAGGCTTCGCGGCATGGGCCTGACCGGCCCGCGCCTCGCAGCGATGAAAAAGCCCGGCATTTTGGCCGGGCTTTTTCTCGTGACGCGGCGGAACGACGCCTCGCTTCGGGCGTTAGCCGGTCATGATGAATGGGTGGCTGAGATGACGGTGGACGAAGACAGGCAAGAGCGGGACAGGCTGAAACTGCCCGCATCGAGCTGGTGGATCCCGTCTCTGACGATTGCGATCGCGATATTGGCGGTTGTGGCGGCGCTGGCCTAGACGATCAGCGGCCGGCGCGCAGGCGGCTCAACAGCTCGGCTGTCGGATAGGCGTCGGCCGGCATCCCGTATTTGATCTGGGTGGCGCGAATGGCGTTGCGGGTCGCCGCGCCGACCACACCGTCGATCTTGCCGACATCGAACCCACGCTTGGCGAGGAGCTGCTGGATCTCCTTCGTCTCCGCCGCGCTCAGGACGGCGACCGGTCCGTTACCCTTCGCGAGCGGCGGTCCGCCGGCGAGCCGCGTCGCGTAATAGGCGGCGGTGAGTGAATAGACGAGCGAGTTGTTCCATTCGGTATAGATGTCGAAATTCGGATAAGCGAGGAAGGCGGGGCCGTTCCGTCCCATCGGCAAGACCAGCGACGTGGGCACGTTGTCGCCAGGGAGCGGCTGGCCGTTGAGATAGGTCACGCCGTGCTTTGCCCAGAACAGGCGCGGTCGCTTGATGGTGACATCGGCCTGGTCCCAAGGCAGGTCTGCGGGGACGCGCACTTGCTCGAGCCATGGCTGATTGGGTTGCCACCCGATGGATCTGAGATAATTGGCGGCGGAGGCGAGCGAGTCCGGCGCGCTCCTGATCAGATCGCGCCTGCCGTCACCGTCGAAATCGACCGCGTAGTTATAATATGTGCTCGGCTGAAACTGGAATTGGCCGACCTCACCATGCGCGGGGCCGCGCATCTCGCGCGGCGAGAGATCGCCGCGCTCGATCACGCGCAAGGCATCGAGCAACTCCGCGCTGAACTTCTCAGGCCGCCGGCAATCGAAACTCAAAGTGGCGAGCGAGCGGACCGACTCCATATTGCCCATCACCTTGCCGAAATCGGTCTCCAGTCCCCAAAAGGCGACGAGCACGGGACCCGGCACGCCGTATTGCTGCTGGATCTTGGCGAAGGTGCCGGAATATTTCTTGAGCAGCTGCGCGCCGACCTGAAGGCGATTGGACGAGACCATGCGGTTGGAGAATTGCAGGAAGCTCTGCGCGAACACGGCTTGGCCGCGATCCTTGGCGATGGTCGCGGGATCGTAGGACACCCCGTCGAGCGCGGACGACACGGTGCGCGGGGAAATCCCTTGCGCCACCGCCTGCTGCTTGAAGTCTTGCAGCCATTTTGGGAAGGCCGCTGGCGGCTGGCACGCGGCCAGGGCGTGGGATGCGGTTCCAAACAGCACCGCCGCACAAAGGCCGGCGGCGGTCATAGGGATGAGAATCGTGCCGTGTCTAGCCATGGCCTCACTCAAGCCAGTCGGAGGAGATCAGTCAACCCCGTGTGGAATTTTCCGCGGCGTGGCCTCAGGGCAGAGT
Source organism: Methyloceanibacter sp. (assembly GCA_035557335.1). Classification (GTDB taxonomy): domain Bacteria; phylum Pseudomonadota; class Alphaproteobacteria; order Rhizobiales; family Methyloligellaceae; genus Methyloceanibacter. The sequence continues at coordinate 32,593 of DATMDY010000069.1, read as the reverse complement.
CAATCGACGCGCGCCCATCACGCATCGACTCCGGTACGTAGATCGCGAAAGCTAGTCGGTGTGCGGCGGTAGGGCGCCGAGCCTCAGCCTTTCAATCAACGCATCGATTCGCCGCGACGCTTCCCGCTTGCTCAAGTCTTGCTGGAACGCGGACGGCTCGTGAATCTCCTCGGCCAGTGTCTTGAGGTAAGTGGCTTGCGCGCGGGTCATGGGCTCCCGTCCGGGGAAGTCGTGGGCTGAGAGCTCCTGGGTTTCCTGCGCCTGTTGAGTCTTCTTCTTTTGCATCATTGAAGTTAATCCTGAGTCCGTCCTTGTTGTTTCCTCGGTGTTTCGTCTGCGAACACCGTTCTTACAGTGAGCCTTGAAAAGGGCAAAGGTTTGGCACGATTTGACAAAGGTTTGGGCAGCAAAGACCCGCCGCCTAAAGACATAGCGGGACCTAGCTATCGAAATATATCGGAGACCAATACGGCTGGAGGCGCCTTGATCTTGCGCAAAGATACTCCGGGCTGCGCCCAGAAATAGCCCTTCAATAACCCTGCCCAAGCCGATATTTCGCCTATTTATTCAATAGCATACCGCACTGCACCAACGCGTGCGTCCGGCTTGATTCTTCGCCGGTCTTTCCTCCCAAAACACAATCGAATCTAGGAGCACAACGCATGTTTGAAATGCGAGCCAAGATGATTACGGTGGGGCTTCTCGGCGCCGCTGTCATGCTACCCCTCGATCTCGCCAAGGCGGGGCAAGTCGGTCACGCCTCCTGGTACGCGCTGTACTCGCGCACGGCCAGCGGCGAGATGATGAACCCTAGCGAACTGACCGCCGCGCACCGCTCGCTGCCATTCGGCACCGAGGTGCTGGTGGAGAATCTCAATAACGGCCGCACGGTTGTCGTGCGCATCAACGACCGGGGCCCCTTCATCGGCGGGCGCATCATCGACCTGTCCAAGGCCGCCGCGGCGAATATCGGCATGATCGATTCGGGGGTCGCCAAGGTCAGGGTGACCCACGCCGGCGGCGGGGCCCTCGAAGCCCTGGGCCGGGCGACAAGCGAAGCCGCCAAGGCGGCCGCTGCACAGGAGAAGAAAGCCCAGACGGCGAAACCCCAACAGGCCAAGGCCGCCGCATCGAGTGGGTCTCAGAAGACCAAGCCGTTGGCGGCGAAGGCTCCCGCCAAGATCAAACACGCCGCCAAGAGCCGGAGCTCGACCCGCAAAATTGCCACGGCAAAGAAAAGCTATGGCCGAGTCGCCGTGTCCAAAAGGACCCATGTCGCCGCCAAGCGCGGCTCACGCAAGGGTGTCGTCGAGGCCCATTACAATCCCTATGCCATACTCGGCGACACGCCCGGCTTCATGAAGCCGGCCGCCAAGCGTGCGAGCAGAAGCGCCCGCGCTTGATCTGACCATCCCCCTCAGAGCCTAGCCGGCCGCGGTCGCGGCCGGCTGCCAATTTCGCTCCCTCCGGGAGACGGGTCGCTCCCGCTCGCCTAGGCGCCAACAGACAATCCGAAGTTTATCCGGCGCAACCCTGAATAGCCTGGTGAGGGTCACCACCGGGCGAAAAAGAATGATTACATAGAGGCTTGGGTCGCCTATAGTTCTTAGTGGCGGAGGCGCGGTGACACAATCGTAACCATGATTCGTCAGAATTAATCGGGGCGGTTGAACCGTTCCTCAGGGAGCTAGCAGGTCACATGCCCCTATTACCGGTCGTTCGCCAGTCGTTACCGCTGGTGGCGCTCCTGCTCGGCGCGACTCTCGTGCTGCTGTCGTTACAGCCGGCCGAGGCGCAGCGCCGCCGCGCGGCAACTCCCGACGCGAGCCAGCTCGACTACACTTATGTCGTCCCTAAGCGTGGCGGTTATTCGCTGCGGATGCGCGACATTTGGGGGCCGGCCAAGATGCCTCCTGCGCCCCAGGATTTCGGGCCGCATTTCGACTATCCGCCGGAATCGCTGAACGCCGGCCCCACCCAAGCGCCCTATCCCAACTAAGCGCTGCTCCTCCTCACCGTTCTGGCCTTCTCGCGCCGGGAGATGGGTCTTGCACATGGCGGGCTCGCGCTTTTAGAGTGAGGCGTTTTGTGGGCAGACTGCGAACCCGGGTGGAGACTGGCCACGTAAGCTGCTTGGGAAGCGGCGTGGTTTCTTTTCCCGTTTTCTAGACTTGCCTGGCCATCCGCGCGCGAGCGGGCGGATTATTCGGAGGGGAAAAGGAGTTTCCCATGCGTCAGACCGGGACGGTCAAGTTCTTCAATCATTCGCGGGGGTTCGGCTTTATCACGCCGGACGATGGCGGCAAGGATGTGTTCCTGCATATCTCGGCCTTGCAGAAATCGGGTCTTTCGGCACCCGACGAGGGCGCGCGAGTTTCCTTCGAAACCGAGCCGGATCGCCGTGGCAAAGGTCCGCAAGCCATCAACGTGCAGTTCGGCGAATAACTCTCCCACCACTTACGCCTTGATTGGCCCGCTTCGCGTTGAGCGTTGCCGCTGGGGGTTTCTTTTTGCATGCCTGATCGCATTTCTTGCCGCGCTCTCGACCGGCGAGACGAGAGCCGCCGAGAGCGACCGGCCCGGCGCGTTCGACTATTACGTGCTGGTGTTGACCTGGGCGCCGTCCTACTGCCTGGGCGAAGGCCGCCGCCGAAAGGACGCGCAGTGCGGCACGAAGCGGCCGCGCGCCTTCACCCTACATGGGCTGTGGCCTCAATATAAAGAAGGCTGGCCGTTGAATTGCCCGACGGGCAGACGTCCCTGGGTCCCCCAAAGGGTGATCGACGAGATGGCCGATATCATGCCGAGCAAGGGCCTGATCATCCATGAGTACCGCACCCACGGAACGTGCTCGGGGCTCGACCCGGCAGAGTATTTCGCGGTGGCGCGGGAGCTTTACGAGCAGGTCAGGGTGCCTGAGCGTTTCGCCTCGGCCGAGACGGGGACGCTTTCCCCCGAGGAGATCGAGCGCGCCTTCGCCGATGCCAATGCCTGGCTCAAGCCCGACATGATGTCGGTGACATGCCGGGGCGGCAGGCTGCTCGACCTGCGGATCTGTTTTGGCCGCGATCTGTTTCCGCGCGATTGCGGCATCAACGAGGACCAGAAGCGGCTCTGCCCTGCGGCCAAGATCACCATCCCTCCGGTGGCGCCTTAGGGTAAAGTGCGGCGTGGGATAGATGCAGAGCTTGAAGCGAACCCTGCATGAGCGTCGACACTGCCACACCGACCGAAGTGCTGAGGCGGACGCCGCTCTTTGCTCTGCACGTTGAGCTGGGCGCCCGGATGGTACCGTTCGCCGGCTACGAGATGCCGGTGCAGTACCAGCCCGGCGTCCTCAAGGAGCATCTGCATACGCGCGAAGCGGCCGGCCTGTTCGATGTCTCGCATATGGGGCAGATCGTCCTGCGGGCGAAATCCGGCGACGTTCGGGACGCGGCGCTGGCGCTCGAGGCGCTGGTTCCGGTCGACATCGTCGGACTCGAACCAGGACGCGTGCGCTACGCCTTCTTCACCACTGCGCAAGGCGGCATTCTCGACGATCTGACGGTGGCGAATTTAGGCGATCGCCTGTTGCTCGTCGTCAATGCGTCTCGGAAGGCTGACGACGAAGCGCATCTCCGTGCTGCGCTCGGAGGCGCGTGCGAGATCGACGTTCTTGACCGCGCGCTGATCGCGCTGCAAGGGCCGCAGGCCGAAGCCACGCTGGCGCGCGTCGCACCGGACTGCATCGCCATGCGTTTCATGGAGGCGCGCAGGCTGACTCTCATGGGTGCCGAATGTCTCGTCACGCGATCGGGCTATACGGGAGAGGACGGCTTCGAGATCTCGATTCCCGCCGACATGGCCCGCGAGATCGCGGAGGAATTGCTCGCCAATGAAAAGGTGGCGCCGATTGGGCTTGGCGCGCGCGACTCGCTCCGCTTGGAAGCCGGACTCTGTCTTTACGGCGCGGACATCGATGAAAGTACGACTCCGGTCGAAGCGGGCCTGTCCTGGGCCTTGCAGAAAGTCCGCCGCAAAGGCGGCGCGCGCGCGGGCGGCTTCCCCGGCGCCGAGATTATCCTCGAACAGCTTGCAAGCGGTGCGCCGCGCCGCCGCATCGGCCTCAAGCCCGAGGGCCGCGCGCCGGTGCGCGCCGGCGCCCCGCTCTACGCAGAAGAGGGCGGAACCGCGGCTATCGGCGCGGTAACGTCGGGCGGATTTGGCCCGAGCCTCGCTGCGCCAATCGCGATGGGTTATCTGCCTGCCGCGCTGGCCGAGCCCGGCACGCGAATTTTTGCCGAGCTGCGCGGGAGTCACCTTCCTGCCGCCGTTGGGGCACTTCCTTTCATCGCGCCGAAATATAAACGCGGCTAAGCTCTCGACCTGGAGGATGTATGCTGAAATATACCGAGGAGCACGAGTGGCTCGATCTTGATGGAGACGTCGCCACGGTCGGCATTACCAAACACGCGGCGGAGCTGCTCGGCGACGTCGTCTTCGTTCAGTTGCCCGTTATCGGCGCCAAATTCGTCAAGGGCGACGGCGCGGCAGTGGTCGAATCCGTGAAAGCGGCCTCCGACGTCTACGCGCCGCTCGACGGCGAAGTGGTCGAGGTCAATAAAGCCGTGGTGAACGACCCCGCCCTGGTCAATGCCGATCCGGAAGGCCAAGGCTGGTTCTTCAAGCTGCGGCTTGGCGACATCAAGGCGATGGATGGGCTCATGGACGACGACGCCTATCAGGCACTGGTCGAAAGTTCCGCATGATCGCCGCCGACAAATACGACCCTTACGATTTCGCCAATCGCCGTCATATCGGGCCGTCGCCCGAGGAGATGGCGGAGATGCTGCGCGTCGTGGGGGTCGAGAGCCTCGATCAGTTGATCGACGAGACGGTGGCGGAGGAAATCCGCCAGAAGACGCCGCTCGACTTTGGCCGCGCGCTGTCGGAGCGCGGCGCGCTCGACAAGATGCGGGAGACCGCGGACAAGAACCGCGTCCTCACCTCGCTCATCGGCCAGGGCTATCACGGCACCATCATGCCCCCCGCCATTCAGCGCAACATTCTCGAGAATCCGGCCTGGTATACGGCCTACACGCCCTATCAGCCGGAGATCAGCCAGGGCCGGCTCGAGGCGCTGCTCAATTTCCAGACGCTGGTCTCCGACCTGACCGGGCTAGACATCGCCAACGCCTCGTTGCTCGACGAGGCGACGGCCGCCGCCGAGGCCATGGCCATGGCGCATCGGGTCACACAGTCCAAAGCGAATGCGTTCTTCGTCGACCAAGACTGCCTGCCGCAGACCATTGCCGTGCTGAAGACCCGCGCCGAGCCTCTCGGCTTGTCGATTGTGGTCGGCGATCCGTTCAAGGAACTCGATCCGGCGGCGGTGTTCGGCGCGATCTTCCAATATCCGGGCGTCTGCGGAGAGTTCCACGATTTCTCGGCGCCGATCGCCAAGCTGCATGCCGCAAAGGCTATCGCCGTGGTCGCCGCCGACCCGCTGGCGCTGACCTTGCTCAAGCCGCCGGGAGAGATGGACGCCGACATCGCCATCGGCTCGATGCAGCGCTTCGGCATGCCGATGGGCTATGGCGGCCCGCACGCCGCCTATATTGCCACGCGGGACGCCTATAAGCGCTCGCTCCCCGGCCGTCTCGTCGGCGTCTCGGTCGATGCCCGCGGCAACCGGGCCTATCGCCTGGCGCTGCAAACCCGCGAGCAGCATATCCGCCGCGAAAGCGCGACCTCGAATATCTGTACGGCGCAGGTTCTCCCCGCCGTGATCGCCTCGATGTATGCGGTGTTCCACGGGCCGAAGGGATTGAAGGCCATCGCCGAGCGCGTTCACCGCAAGGCCACGCGGCTTGCCGAGGGGCTTGCCTCGCTCGGCTTCAAGATCGCCCCGGACGCCTATTTCGACACCATCGCCGTGGAGGTCGGACCCTATCAGGGTCTCATCATGAAGAACGCGGTCGATTACGGCGTCAATCTGCGGAAGGTGGGTCACGACCGCATCGGAATTACCGTCGACGAGCGAACGCGGCCGACCACGCTCGAAGCGGTGTGGCGCGCCTTTGGCGGCTACGACCTGGTCTACAGCGACGAGCATCCCGAATATCGCCTGCCCGATTCGTTGCTGCGCCAGTCCGGCTATCTGACCCACCCGATCTTCCACATGAACCGGGCGGAGAGCGAGATGACGCGCTACATGCGCCGGCTCGCCGACCGCGACCTTGCGCTGGACCGGGCCATGATCCCGCTCGGCTCGTGCACGATGAAGCTGAACGCGACGGCCGAAATGCTCCCCATCACCTGGCCGGAATTCGCCGAGCTCCATCCCTTCACGCCGGAAGACCAGGCGCTCGGCTATCGCGAACTGATAGAGGATCTATCGGCCAAGCTCTGTGCCATTACCGGCTACGACGCCATGTCGATGCAGCCCAACTCCGGTGCGCAAGGCGAATATGCCGGTCTGCTCACCATCCGCGCCTATCACAAGAGCCGCGGCGAAAGTCACCGAGATGTTTGTCTGATCCCCTCCTCCGCGCACGGCACCAATCCAGCTTCCGCGCGGCTGTGCGGCATGAAGGTGGTGGTCGTGGCCACCGACGAGCGCGGCAATATCGACCTTGACGATTTCCGCGCCAAGGCAGAGGCAAATGCCGTTAACCTCGCCGCCTCCATGATCACCTATCCCTCGACCCACGGTGTGTTCGAGGAGACGGTACGCGAGATCTGCGACATCACCCACGCCAATGGCGGACAGGTCTATCTCGATGGCGCCAATATGAACGCGATGGTGGGCCTAGTGCGGCCGGGCGATCTCGGCGCCGATGTCGGCCACCTCAATCTGCACAAGACCTTCTGCATTCCGCATGGCGGCGGGGGTCCGGGCATGGGACCGATCGGAGTGAAGGCGCATCTGATCCCCTTCCTTCCCGATCACCCCGAGACCGGCGGGGGCGAACGCACCGTCTCGGCCGCGCCTTACGGATCGCCGTCGATCCTGCCGATCTCCTGGAGCTACTGCTTGATGATGGCCGGCGCAGGACTCACCCAGGCGACACGTGTCGCCATCCTCAGCGCCAACTATATCGCCAAGCGGCTGGAAGGCGCTTACGACGTGCTCTACTCGGGTAAACGGGGCCGGGTCGCCCATGAATGCATCGTCGACACGCGGCCGCTCGCCGAGCGCGCCGGCATCACCGTCGACGACATCGCCAAGCGGCTGATCGATTGCGGCTTTCACCCGCCGACGATGAGCTGGCCGGTGCCCGGCACCTTGATGATCGAGCCGACCGAGTCGGAAACCAAGGCCGAGCTCGACCGTTTCTGCGACGCCATGCTCGGGATTCGCGAAGAGGCCCGCGCCATCGAGGACGGCCGCATGGACCGGACCAACAACCCGCTCAAGAACGCGCCGCATACGGTCGAGGATCTGGTCGGCGAATGGGACCGCCCCTATTCGCGCGAGGCCGCCTGCTATCCGGCAGGAGCCTTCCGCGTCGACAAATATTGGCCGCCGGTGAACCGCGTCGATAATGTTTACGGCGACCGCAACCTCGTCTGCTCCTGTACGCCCACCGACACGTATTTGAAGGCGGCCGAGTAGCGGGTCTAGGCAGCAGCGGCGACGTCGCCCTTGAGGGCGGCGTCGAACAGCTTCCGCGCCCCCTCCTTGGTCACGGGTATCGGATTGCCGCCCGCGGTCGGGTCGACCACAGCCATTTCGGCGGCGGTCTCGGCCTTGCTGCCGTCCACTTTAAGTCCGCCGAGATCGTGGGGAACGCCGGTCTGCTTGCGCAGATCGAGCACGGCTTTCAGGAAGCCGTCGAACCCGCCCGGAATCTCGAGGAAGCCCGCGAGCCGCTCGATCTTCGGCTCGATCGCCTGGCGGTTGAACACGAGGACGTAGGGCATGAACACGCCGTTGGTCATGCCGTGATGGGTATGATGGAGCGCACCCACGGGATGGGACAGCGCGTGGATGGCGCCAAGCCCCTTCTGGAAGGACGCCGCACCCATGGCTGCAGCGCTCATCATATGCGCGCGGGCCTCGAGGTCGTTGCCGTTGGACACGGCCTTGGGCAAATTCTCGAACACCAGGCGCATGCCCTCGACAGCGATGCCTTCCGCCATCGGGTGGTAGCTCGGGGCGCAATAGGCTTCGAGGCAATGCGCCAGCGCGTCCATGCCGGTACCGGCGGTGATGTAGGGCGGCATCCCCACCGTCAGCTCGGGATCGCAGATCACCACTTTCGGCATCATCTTGGGATGGAAGATCACCTTCTTGGTCTGGGTCGCTTCCTGGGTGATGACTCCGGCGCGGCCGACCTCCGATCCCGTGCCAGCGGTGGTCGGCACGGCGACGACCGGCGCGATCTTGTCGGCATCGGCGCGCGTCCACCAATCGCCGACATCCTCGAAATCCCAAAGCGGGCGCGTCTGCCCAGCCATGAAGGCGACCACCTTGCCGGTGTCGAGGCCGGAGCCGCCGCCGAAAGCGACGATTCCGTCATGCTTGCCGGCGCGGAACACCGCGATGCCTGCCTCGACATTGGCATCCACAGGGTTCGGTTGGACATCGGCGAAGATCGCCGCGGGCAATCCGCCCTCCTTCAGGAGGCTCATGGCCCGCCCGGTGATGGCAAGCTTGGCGAGACCGGAGTCGGTGACGAGCAGCGGTCGCTCGATTCCGGCGGCGCGGCAGGCCTCGGCCAGCTCCTTGATGCGGCCGGCACCGAAGCGGATGGCGGTCGGGTAGCTCCAATTGGCGGTCGGTGCGGTCATGTCGTCGGTTCCGGGATGGGAGAGGCTTGTCAGACCTCGCGGAGGTGGAAGCTCTTCGGCTGGGTCAAGGTATCGAAGCCGTATTTCGACAGCGAAACCCCGCGGCCGGTGTCCTTGACGCCGGTCCAGGCGAGTTGCGGGTCGAGGTAGTCGCAGCGATTCATATAGATCGTGCCGGTTTCGATCCGGCTCCCCAGTTCGGCGGCGCGCTCGATATCGCGTGTCCAAATCGAGGCCGTCAGGCCGTAGGGGCTGTCGTTCATCAAAGCCACCGCCTCGTCGTCGTCGCGCACCTGCATGATGCCGACCACCGGACCGAAACTCTCCTCGCGCATCACATCCATCTGGTGATTGACGCCGATCAGCACTTCGGGCGCGAGATAGGGGGAGCCGGGACTGTCGCCTTCGACCTTCATGTTAATCAGAGCCTTGGCGCCCTTGCGCCGCGCCTCTTCGATCTGGGCGCGCACCGTGTCTGCGGCAGAGCCGCGCACCATCGGCCCGAGCGTGGTCGTCTGGTCGAGCGGATTGCCGACGACATATTTACGCGTCAGATCGGCGAAGCCATCGATGAAGTCGTCGAACACAGACGCATCGACATAGATGCGCTCGACCCCGCAGCAGGACTGCCCGGAGTTGAAGAACGAGCCGTCGACCAGATTCTCGATGGCGTGATCGAGCTTGGCGTCGGCGCGCACATAGGCCGGGTCCTTGCCGCCAAGCTCGAGTCCAGTCGAGGCGAAGGTGCCGGCGACCCCCCGCTCGATGGCGCGGCCCCCGCCGACCGAGCCGGTGAAGGCAACATGGTCGATGCGGCCCGAGCCGATCAGCTTCTCGGTCTGCTCGTGCGACATGACCAGGTTGGCGAACAGCCCCTTGGGCAGTCCGGCGCGCTTGAAGGCCTCGGCGATGCGCTCGCCGACGAGCAAGGTCTGGGCGGCATGCTTGAGAATGACGGCGTTGCCGGCGAGAAGGCCCGGGACGATGGTGTTGACGGAGGTGAGATAGGGATAGTTCCAGGGCGCGACGACCAGCACCACGCCAAGCGGCTCGCGCGCGATGTAGCGGCGGAAGCCGGGCTTCTCCGGCGGGTAGTAGGACTTCAACGCCTCCTCGGCGAGCGCGACCATGCCCCGCACGCGATCCTCGACGCTGCCCTTCTCGCCGCCATAGCGCACGGGGCGACCCATCTGCCAGGCGAGCTCCACGGCGATCTCGTCGTTCATTGCCAAAAGCGCATCGAGAAACGCAAGCATGTAGCGCGCGCGCTCGGACACCGACACGCTCCTCCATGCCGGCAGAGCGGCGCGGGCGGCCGTGACGGCAGACTCGATCTCCGCATCGCGCGCAAGCGCTCGTTCGGCATAGACCGAGCCGTCGATTGGGGAAACGATCTTCACGTTGTCGGACATGGTTCCTCGGAGATTCTCAGTAGCGCTCGAAGCCGCGCTTCAGCTCCCAATCCGTGATGCGGCGGTCATATTCGAACTGTTCCCATGCGGCGGTATGCACATAGTGCTCGATGACATCGTCGCCGAAGGCCGCGCGCAGCATTTGCGAGCCGCGCATCAATTCCGTCGCCTCTCGCAACGTCTTCGGCACCTCGCGCAGCGCCTTGCCCTGATAGGCGTCGCCCGCGAAGGGCCGCTCAAGCTCCAGCTTCTGCTGAACGCCGGCAAGCCCGGCGGCGATCAGCGCGGCGAAGGCAAGATAAGGATTGAGATCGGCGCCGCCAATGCGGCATTCGATGCGGATGGCCTTGCTCTGCGGGCCGCAGAGCCGGAAGCCGGCGGTGCGGTTGTCGAGCGACCAGATCGCCTTGGTCGGCGCGAAGGTGCCAGCCTGAAAGCGCTTAAAGGAGTTGACATAGGGCGCGAGGAACCAGGTGATCTCGCGGGCATAGGTGAGCTGGCCCGCCACGAAATGGCGCATCAGCGGCGACATGCCGTATTCGCCCTTGGGATCGAGAAAGAGCGGGCTCTTGCCCGCGGCATCCCACAGCGACACGTGGATGTGGCTGGACGAGCCGGCAAGGTCGTAACGCCATTTGGCCATGAAGGTGACAGCCTTGCCGAGCGAATAGGCGATCTCCTTGCAGGCGTTCTTCAGGATCACGTGCCAATCGGCCATGGTGAGCGGGTCGGCGTAGCGGACATTGACCTCCTCCTGCCCCGGTCCCCATTCGCCTTTCGAATTCTCCACCGGAATGCCGGCCGCCTGGAGGCCATTGCGGATGGCCCGCATCACACCCTCCTCCTTGGTGGTCTGGAAGACGTGATAATCCTGGATGTAACTTCCGGTCGTCTTGAGGCCGTTCCAGTTTTTCGCCTCGGCCGACTCGTAGGTCTCGTCGAACAGATAAAATTCGAGCTCTGAAGCGAAGAAGGACGCCATGTTCATGCCCGCAAGCCGCGCGATCTGCTTCTTCAGCATCGCGCGAGGGCTGTGCGCCAATTCCTGGTGCGTGTGATGGTCCAGCACGTCGCACAGCACGAGCGCCGTCGCCGGCAGCCAGGGAATGCGCCGGAGCGTCGCTAGGTCCGGCTTCATCGTGAAATCGCCGTAGCCCTTCTCCCAATTGGCCACCACGTAGCCGGGCACTGGCTCCATGTCGATGTCGTTGGCGAGGAGATAGTCGCAGCCGTGGGTCTCCTCATAGGCGCCGTCGAGGAAAAACTCGACGTGGAAACGCTTGCCGACCAGCCGTCCCTGCATGTCAGGCATGCAGGCGATGACGGTGTCGATCTCGCCGCGATCGGCGGCAACGCGCAGCTCTTCCAATGTCAACGTGCCGGGCATGGTAGGCGTCTAGGTTTCGAGGTCATTGCGGCAAGACCCGCGCGGAAGGTGCCGCGCGGGTCTCTGTCATAGGGTCAAAGTCGAGGCCCGGTCTAGTAGCGATAGGGCGGGCCAGCCTTCACCATCGAGGCGTTGTAATTCTTCAGGATCTCGACGACCTTGGCGCAGCGTGGGCTGGTCTTGGCGATCTCGTCCCAGAACTTGGGCGCTGCATCCTCGACCGTTTTCCAATCGTCATCCGGGACCGTAGTCAACTCGAGCTTGCCGCCGGTGGTCCGGTAATGCGCCTCACCCCACCAATACCAGTGCTGCCGGTAATAGTGCGACCAGTCGATGCACATCTTGAACAGCGTCTTGAGGTGCTCCGGCACCGCATTCCATTTCTCGGTGTTGACGAAATACGATCCCGCCCAGGCGCCCGAGATGTTGTTGGTGAGGTAGTATTTGGTGACGTCGGCCCATCCGACTGTATAGGCCTCGGTAATGCCGCACCACCAAACGCCGTCCAGCTCGCCGGTCTGGATCGCAGGCTGCACGTCTTCGTAAGGCAGCGACACCGGCACGACGCCGAATTGCTGCATGAACTGTCCACCTGTTGGGAACATGTAGACCCGCAGGCCCTTGAGATCGGCGACCGAGCGGACCGGCTTGGTGCTGCAAAGGTTGCATGGATCCCAAGCACCGGTGCTGAGCCAGGTGACGTTGGGAACCTCGGCATAAGCCTCCTCCCAAATCTGGCGGAGACCCCACCACTCCCAAAGCGCCGGAACGTCGAGCGAATAGCGCGAAGCGAACGGGAAATAAGCGCCGAACACTTTGACGTCGACCGGAGCCGCCGCCGAGTCGTCGTCACTCTGCGCGGCGTCGATGGTGCCGGCCTGCACTGCCCGGAACAGCTCGCCCTGAGGCACAAGCTGATCAGCGGTGAAGAGATCGATCACCATCTCGCCGTTGGCCGCCTTGTTGAAGACGTCGATCGAGTTCTTGACGACGTGCTCGGCAAGAGCCGGGCCCGCATAGGTCTGGAGACGCCATTTGATCGGCGCGTTCTGCGCCTTCACGTATGGCGCCGCCAAGGTCGTCGCGGCAGCGCCGGCGGTAACGAGGCCCGCCTTCTTAATGAATTCACGTTTACTGACTTTGGTCACTTTGGTCATCTTCGCCACTCCCTGTTGAACCAAAACCCGGAGCATCGGCGAACCGAACGGCCGATCTCCCACTATCGCATGAACCCGCCTGCCGCTTCCTCTCTATTCTCTCGATTACTTGTCTGATTTTCCGTGTCATAGGTTATTTCCCTACATATTGCTGGGGCAGCCACAACGAAATTTGCGGAAAAACTATCAGGAGGATGAGAGAAATCACCATCAGGAAGAAGAACGGCACGATGGATCGGTAAATGTCTTTCAAGGTGATATCGGGCGGCGCCATGGCCCGCATCAAGAACAGGTTGTAGCCGAAAGGCGGCGTTATGTAAGCGATCTGGCAGGTAACCGTATAGAGGATGCCGAACCAGATCGGGTTGAATCCCATCTTGATAACCAGCGGGATGTAGAGCGGCGCCACGATGACCAGCATGGCGGTGTCGTCGAGAAACGCCCCCAAGACGATGAACGAGATCAGCATCAGAATCAGGATCGTCCAGGGATCGAACTCCCACGTCTTCACCAGCAGGTTCTCGATGGCCTTCACCGCGCCGAGACCGTCATAGACCGCGCTGAAGCACAGCGCCGCCAGGATGATCCACATGAACATGCAGGTCACCAAGAGCGTGTTACGGAGCGAATTCTCCATGACCTGCCAGGTGAGCTTGCGCTCGATAATCGCGGCCAAGATGGTGAGCAGCGCGCCAACCGCCGAGCTCTCAACGAGACTTGTGACACCCGTCAAGAACATGCCCATCATCAGGCCGAAGATGACGAGGGGGATGATGCCTTCGCGCAGCAGTGAAATCTTCTCGCCCCACGTAATCTTGGAACGTTCTTCCTCGGAGAGCGCCGGCCCCAGCGCCGGGTTGAGGCGGCAACGCACGTAAATGTAGATGGCGAAGATGGCCGCCATCAGCAGCCCTGGTAGAATCCCCGCGAGCCATAGCTGCAGGACGGGCTGCCGCGCAATCATGGCGTAGAGCACCAGAACGACGCTTGGCGGGATGAGAATGCCGAGCGAGCTGCCCGCCTGGATGACCCCGGTCACCATGACTTTGTCGTAGCCTCGGCGTCGCAGTTCGGGCAGTGCGATGGTTGCGCCGACCGCCATGCCGGCCACCGACAGGCCGTTGATGCACGAGATCAGCACCATGAGACCGATAGTTCCGAGCGCGAGACCGCCGCTGATCGATCCGAACCAGACATGGAACATCCGGTACAGATTGCTGGCGATGCCGGACTCCGACATCATGTAGCCCATGAAGATGAAGAACGGCACCGTGATCAGCGGGTACCAGTTCAGCACCTGAAAGCTGGCGTTGAAGGGCATCTCGAAGGAGCCCTCGCCCCAAAGCAGGAGCGCCGCGGCAGCGCCTACGAAGCCGATGACGCCGAACACGCGCTGTCCCGTCATGAGCAGCACCATCATCGTGGCGAACATGAAGACGCTGATAAATTCGGAGCTCATGCGATGGGCTTGCCCCGCGCTTCCGCCACATCTTTGAAGAAGGTCGATATCGCCTGCAGCAGCATGAGGAAGATCGCGATGGTCATGACGACCTTGATCGGCCACAGCAGTGGCGACCAGGACGAGTAGTTTCGCTGCTGGTACGTGATGGCGTAGTCGGTGGCCGACATGCCGCCGGCAAGCAAGACGGCAAGGTAGAAAATGACGAAGAGGATCGTGATCGCGTCAGTCATGGCCCGCTTCCGCGGGGGAAGATTGGCGTAGAGCAAATCCATGCGCACATGGCCATTGAGCTGCATGGTATAAGCGCCACCGAGCAGGTAATAGGCCGACAGCAGGAACTGGGACATCTCGAGCGCCCAGTTAACGGGTATTCCAGCAAGCACCCTGGAGAGCGTCGCGTAGATCAGAACGCCGCCGAGCACGAAGAACAGATACATGGCGAAGCGGCCGACCCCGTAGTTCACGGCGTCGACATAGCGGACGAAGAGCCTTATCGCCTTGGGCATCGGGCTCCTGCCATTTGGGTGATGCCGTCGATTTGGGCACTCATGCCGGTTTCCTTGGGCTCCGTCGCCAATCTGGCTTGCACTTGCAAGTTTCACACCGCGGCATGGCTGGCTCCGGCCAAATTCCGCTCCGCTACAACGAGAATTTCGGCTAGCCGGTCCGCCCAGTCCCGCTGGCCTGACTCATCACCAATCTCGTCGTTGCGGATTTCGATCATGGCTGCCGGCAACTGGCGCGGACCGGCATGACGCTCGACGGTGTAATAGACCTGGTCCGCCGGCGCATACGGCTCGTTGACGCCGACGGTGAGTGCCGGATCGGCCTTCAATCCGTGGATCAGAAGATCGGCAAGGCGGCGATCGTTGCCGAAGACGATCCCGACCTGCCATGACCTCGCCTTGCCGAAATAGACCGGCGTGTAGGAATGAATGGCAATGAGCGCCGTCGAAAGCCCCGCCTCATCGCGACGGTTGAGGCATGCATCGATCGCGGCATGATAGGGCGCGTGAATGCGGTCGAGGCGCCGCGTGCGCTCCGCCTCGCTCAAGTCGCGATTGGCGGGCACCGCCCTCCCCTCGCTCTCCACGACGATGAGGCTATCGGCGTCCGGCGAACGATTGCAGTCGATGACGAGGCGCGACACGTCCGGCCAGAAAAGCGGCGCATCCAGCCGCGCCGATAGATGCCGCGCCACCGGCAGCGCGCCGGGGTCCCATGCGATGTGCGTTCTGAGCACATCCGCCGCAAGCCCGAACGGCTCACACGCTTCGGGGATGCGATTTGAGGCGTGATCGCAAACGACCGCGAACGGTCCGGGACCTTCCGGATTTTCCACCACGACAACCGGGCTCGCCCCGTCGGTCATCTGCCCCCGTCTCCATCCGCCTGCCCCCGAATGGAAGTTCCGTCACAACATGGCTCGGCAAGACCATATTATCCCGTTGGATAGGAAGGTCTAGAAATACCGGAACGACCCCGGACGCGGGGCGGGCCCTGGGCCCAGATTGGTTGCAGGGGAAGCAGCGTCAGAAGCGATAGATGAGCGAGCCGCGGAAGGTATTGGCATCCGGATCGTAGGTCGTCTGGCCGGCCGGATATCCGACCGTCTCGGACTCGAAATCGGTGAACTGGTAGTCGAAGCGGGCTGCCCAGTTCGGATTGAGCGATACCTCCGCGCCGGCGCCATAGCTCCAGCCGAAGAAATCCCTCTCGCGCACGCCGCCGCCAGGCCCGGTGACCGGCAGCTCGGCATTGGCCCAGGCGCCGCCGAAGGTGCCGAATAGGAGCACGCGCGGCGTGATGGTGTAGCCGGCGCGCAAGCGGAGATCCGCCATGGTGTCGATGCTCGGGCTGACCTTGTTCAGGCCGGCATTGAAGTTGCGGCTGCCGCTGATATCGGCGGCCAGGACATCGCCTTCGATGCCGATGACGAAGGGGCCGCTCTGGAAGCTCCAGCCGCCGACCACGCCGCCCAGAATGCCACTAGTGTGGACATCGCCCGTGGCCGGAGAGAAATCGTAATTCACCGTGGCGCCGCCCAGCGTGCCGCCGAGATACCAGCCTTCGAAAACATTCTGAGGCGCGAGCGGGCCCGGGCCTGCATCGTAGAGATTTTCGTATGCGTCGGCGCTCAGCACCGGGCTCGAGGCCGCGACGCCGATCATCGAGACGGTGGCAAGAGTCACTGCCTGGAACAGTCGCCTGCGCATGCGAAACTCCTCACGATTGGGGACCTGGCCCCAAGGTAGAGCCCTACCCTTACCGTGGGTTAACAATGAAGGAGGGCGAAACTTCGCAGGGTAAACGGCGGGTTAAGGACGATTTCTGGGCAGCGTCAAAAAGCGCTTATGGCCCGAGGCATTAGCGGAGGCTATTTGTGGGAAACATGTCCTTGCCCAAGCATTTCCCAAAAGCCCCGGGCTACTTGGGCCACCTGGATACCGTGAAGCACCTGGGAGACACGGTCCGCGATTGACGCCAGTACGGCACGCGATTTCCGAAAGTAGGTAGGTCACGAGCGCTGCTTGGCGTTCACCTCGGCTTCGAGGTAGCTGCTTAGGTGCGCCAGCTTCCCAGAGAGAAGAAAGCGCCGGTCCCCCGCGTAATCGAAAAGCACACCCGAGCGCTCCACCGCCTCAATGCTTTGCTTCGCGGTTACGGGGAGCTTGGCGAGGAGTTCGGCGCGCGTTGCGTAGCCGGTCACGTCCATCATCGCGGTGATCACCGCTTCAAGGGTCCGGGTCCGATCTGTGCATTAGGGGGGTCATTGCGGGCCTTGAGCTTTCGCAATCTCTTCTATCGCGGTGAAGATGGTTATTTGCGCCGCTGAGAACAGCGCAATGCTCACGAGGATGGTCACAACGAAATCCAAGGCAGTCGCTACGCGCTCGTTATTGAGAAAGCCAAATGGGTGCAGGTGCCAAACCTGAATATGGGAGAAAATGAAAGCGATCAAAGCGCCGCTCAGTACCATATCGATAATCCGCACCGACAGGGAACCCGTCACGTCGGCAATGTATCGGACTACGCCGACTATCATTACGTTTCGTGCAAAATCGAACAGCCACTTGGTGAACCTCTGCGTATTCTCTGCCGTGCCTATGTCGTTTGGATGTGCTGGGCCGACAAATTGTTTCAGGTATGCCTTGAAGTCCATCTTCGCAGAATTTCCTAGTGCCACCTTAATCGAGAAGCCTCTAGGCTCCGTAGCTCCACCAAGCCCCTCCCAGTACAGCTGCGCCCAGTAGCCAGAGACCGGCTTTACCCCAGCCTTCCCAATCTATGATGTCTTCATCGTAATTGATGAAGCGGCCGCCTAAGAGAATGAGGCCCCCTATCCAAAGCCCGAACCAGAACAGGTTTTCACCAAATTCTTTGAGAGTGAGACTACCTATCGGGCGGTCCGAAATGTCGGCGGGCTTCAGCCATCCGTACCAAACGAGGACCCATAATCCGATAGCCACAAGAAAGACCAACGTCCGGGTAGGATAGCCGACGCCGCGAAAGAAGCGGTCCCAAAACTCACCGCGTTCGTTAGCGATCTGTTCCGCGAGCCTTTCTTGTTCCCGACGCTCCTCGTCTTGTTCAATCCTTTTCTTTAGCTCCGGGTCGGCAGCAAAGGCATCATCAACCCACTTCTTGAAATCATCGGTCATGGGCTCCCTCCCGCTGGGGCCCCGGAGGCAGAAGAGCCCTATTGCGGCGGACTTCGGAAACTACTATTGCGGGAAGTTATGTCCGGCGACAATCCCCTCATAGGTCTCGGTGACTTCGGGCCCGCAGCAAAGCGGCTAATCGAGAAGCTATCGGATGGCATAGGTGGCATTTGCCGCCCTGGCCAGATTAGGCGTGTCGCTCGGGCAGAGGCCGACGCGGCAGTGATACACGCCGAGGCCGACATAGAAATAAAAGAGATGCAGCAGCGTGCCATGAAAAGAATGGTGATCGAACAGGCACGCGATCAAGCGAATATCGAAGAAGTTGTCCGCCTAGCGCTGCCGCACCTAAAGGACGATGCCACACCCGAGAAGATGGACAATGATTGGATAGCCAGCTTCTTTGATCAATGCCGCATCGTCTCGAACGAGGAAATGCAAACGCTCTGGGGGCGCATTCTTGCTAGTGAGGCGAACGAGGCCGGGTCTTTTTCAAAACGGACACTGCGCTTGGTGTCCGATCTGGACAAACAAGATGCGGAGATGTTCACAGCGCTTTGTCGCTTCATCTGGGGTTTCAAGCCATCCGTTCTACAACCACTGATCTTGAAAGTCGGCGCCAGTATCTACGGAGACAACGGCGTCACCTTTGGCAGCTTAACCCACCTTGACGATATAGGGTTGATAACCTTTGACGGCTTGGGAGGCTTCACGCGCAAAAGATTTTCTGGGGAGGTCGATGCCTCTTACTGGGGCCAGAAGTTTAGGTTCCACTTTGCCGAGGCAAGCGGCAACGAAATCAATATCGGCAACGTCCTAATGACACAGCCCGGTATCCAACTCGCTCGCATATGCGGGGCGCAAGGCATACAGGGTGTCCCTGACTATGTATTTGAGTACTACCAATCGCACGCGCCTAAAATGGGCATTGCCTGTGTCCTTCCCCAGCCGGACACGGCTTAGTCCCTACACGAACCCTAGCCGGGTCCTTCATCCTCACTGGCCCGTGGAGTGAGAAATGAGGTCCATGCGTCTGATTGGTCAAGAGTGCCGTCCGTTTCGAAGATCCCAGACCGGTGCGCAGAACGAGGTGTCAGTGAGTCAGATTTTGACTCCACAACGAATTGACCTACCACCGCCATTGACCTTTGCGCGTCCAACGTCTTTCCCAGCCGAGGAGGCTCCCGGCCAGACTGATCGTCTGGGTGAACCCAGCCGCGTTGCGACAGGTAACGTCAGGGTGCCAGCTCTTAAGTCGGCGCACCTCACCTATCGTGCTCTCTTCCGCGTAGTCCATGAGCACTAACGGTTTCGTTGGTGCGTTAACGTCGCGCCGGTTCTTTATGAGTTCGCGGTCTAGCGTTCCGTTCAGGACACAAGGAACGCTGGCATATGTCTTACGCTCAGAATCGACAATTAGGGGCGCATCGATGGGTGCCGACCGTGTAATTTTAATGCCGAACATCAACAGGGCACCTATGAACAAGACAACTGCTATGGTGGCCAGGATATGGCTCGGTGAGCGAACACCGACGCTCATAGGCTTGTCCCCAACTTTACCGCCGAGCATTTTTACGCCTCGCGGCACTTTGCAAACGAACGTCCTTTGCTGAAAGAGACGTGCGGAAAAAACGAGGCCAGAGCGATGAAGTAAAGGAAGCATCGCGACGCATGGCAAGGACGAAGTCAGCTAAAACGCGCTCCCTCACTTCGTCGGTCGAGCTTTGATCGTCTCTAATCGTAGCCAGAAAGGCATTGCCTGCGCGAACAACGTCATCAGGCGCGAAGAGCCAAAGTCTCCGTACCTCATTAAGAGCTGCGTCGATCTTGTCTGCGTCCAAGTGGCGAACTGTGAAGCCCGGAAGCATGTCTACAATTTGCTGATAGCTGGCGATGCGTGCCTGCTGTCGGTCCCACGCTTTCTGGTAGACCCAAGCGAAGGACCCGATCAGCGCGGCGAGAACAAGTCCCCAAAATCCGGCCATGCGTGTACCTCACTTAATCATAGCCCCTAGCGTGGGGGGCGCTTCTCGCCAGCAAGCTGCTAACGCTCAACTTTGAACGTGCAACCGTTCCACAACGCCCCTGCGTGCCTGCGGGCGGTCTCTTGGCTATGTTCAATGTGGAAGCTGCATCCGTTTACCCAGCAATAGAGCTTCTCGATAATCGGAATGGACGCTGCCAGGAGGTCGGTTTCCCGCCCGTATTTCATTGGTGATATCGGGCCTGTTTTTTTCTCACGGCGTGTTGAGCTAAGCGAGTGCACAAGATACTTGTCACGATGGTTCCTCAACACAGCAAGTCGTGAGGATTTAAGAATTGTGCGAGCATTCGCTATCGTTTTGGTCAACTCCCTTCTGGCTTTCAGCGCCTGCTCCTCGGCGAATTGGGTTTGCACCCGAGCAAACGTTTGTTCTTCCAGAGCCCGCAATTCGGGGTCCGCAGAGGGATTGAGATTGTGCGATGGTCTATCCGCATAGGCAGCACGAGTTTCTTCGGTCAGAGCATCGATAATCCGAGGATGGTCTATGAGTTCAATGACGGTCGGAATGCTCTCTACTTCATCGGACTCATTGCCCGGGCAGTCCCATAGGGCGCAAAGTCGAATGAGTTCAAAGTCGTACATCGCGTGCTGAAAAACATGGAATGCGTTAGCTGCATAAGAGCGCGGTATCTGCGAGGCGAGCGTCGGGGAGAACACGACAATGCCGTTGTTCTCATGTAGAGCGGCCAAGTGGATAAAGTGCTCTAGCACCTTCTCGGACATATCCTTCGCCCGAGTGATACGCTCATCCTCTCCAATTTTATCGAAAACTTCCCGCATGGCGGCTAAGGTAGCTCGCATCCTATGGCGTCACGACCGTGGGCCAAGAAACCTTGTGTTCCCACAAAACGGCATCGGGAACGAGGGCGGCCACGTCATCCTGCACACCAATCTCTATACGACGCTGCCCTAGAACGCGCTTTTGCTTGACGCGAATTGGAACACGATTGGCCTCGTGACCACCCCATGCATCTAATTTCCGCAAGTTTTCGTTGTCGAAGAAGGACGCGAAATCAGCCAATCGCTTTTGCAGCTTATCAAACCGCTTGTCGGCATCTTTCAGCAAAACGTAAGTTGCGTTGCGCGTCTTGTCATCTAGTAAGCATGCGAACTCAAAGATTTCATCCTCTGTCATACCGGGCTCGACAGAGGCCAAAGTGCGCTCAATCCACTCAAGTTTCTTGACCGGATTGAAATTAGTGAGGCTTGCTGTTAGGCCGTCAAACTTACCGAGGTCAACTTGTCGAAACTCGCGCTTTGGACCCTTGAGCCGCGACGTGTCCGAACTAGCCAGCCTCACCGACTCCCCAACTTCCTCATGGACAATCAGGCGGCCTCCAGCTCGATCAATTTCTCGCAGTGCGGCGTGGACCGATCTGGCGTTTCGGATTCTTCGATAAAGCCGCAATGCTTCTTCTGCTGGTCGCCTAAGAAGCCTGAGAGCTTCTAGCTTCCGTTCGATTAGAGGTAGTGCTTGAAGGAGATAATCTTCTTGATGCTTTCGCTGGCTTTCATAGCGGAAGCGTCGCTCCGCAGCCGCCACAACGTCTTTGTCGGCACAGCAGTGTCCGATTACGGCGGCAACTTGCAGGGCATGAAACCAACAAAGATACCCGTGAAGAAACTTGTTAGGCTGGCACATGGGGCATGGTGCACAGTCGCCGTCCGGCCGCTTCTTCCGATCAATGTCAATCTTTGAAAGAAGGATAAAATGTTCGGATTTTGGGATACGCCCGTGGAATAGGCCTTCGAAGGTCTCGGGCTGACCAGTCGCTCGTATATGCGCCCTTACCGCCTCCTCAAAATCCGGATGAGGGCGGTCCTTGAAAATTCGATGAGCCATTTGTTCCCCGTGAACGAAACGTGAAAGTAGCGTCTTGTTCGCTATATAGGACCGGTTGTACCCGTTCCAAGGGGCGTATTTACCGGTTATCCCCGTTATTCCCGTGCCTTACGAGCGCTTTCCCACTTCCCACCCCCTAAGGGGGGTGTGTGAAAGAGAATGGGAAAGGCTGCGTATTCAAGGCGTTCCGAGGGCCGATAGTCCCATTTATGTCCCACTCGGCGGCAGCCGGAAGCAGTCTTTGTCCTGCAAAACCGCGCCGTCTTTAACCAGCGTATCGCGGAGCCTGTAGAAGCTGCTTGGCGGCACGCCGCTTCGCTGCTTCCAATCGGGATACGGGGTGCACTCTTGCTCGGACAGCACGCCGAGCATCTTGTCTCGGTTCTTGCGGGATTTAACCTTAGCTTTCTTCGGAGCCGCAACCTTTAGCTCCTCAACCGTAACCGCAACGCAACTTTCCCGACACTCTAGCGTCACGCTTTGACGCTCAAATAATTGCGCGTCTTTCTGCGCCTCGCAGATCAGCTCAGCCTTAATTTTGCCGCCACTCGCGGTCCGACCGGGGCTTCGTTTTTCGAGAAGGATTTGCGTGTCGAGCGCTCCAAAGAGTGCCGTAGAGCCGCGTGGACCTGCCTTTCTCTTTCTCCCGGAGTGGTGAACGATCAAAACAGCACTGCCAAGCTCTGCTTTGAGAAGATCGACGTTGCGAACGAACTGGTTCATATGCTGCGCGGAATTCTCATCGCCACCACCGAAGTTTCGCGCAAGCGTGTCGAGAATTATCAAACCCGGCTGTAGACCTGTCGCTTTGATAGCGTCGGACAGTGCCTTGCGTTCGCCATCGTCCAGCATGTTTATCGGGTGATCAACAAAGCCGAGCCCATGTAGCTCGCCGCCCCGCGCCCTTTGCCAAGCGGTAATGCGCGCCTTCAGCCCCCATGCTGCTTCGGCCTGCACGTAGATCACGTCTCGTTGGTGCGGCACCGTGAAGTCGAACCAGTCTTTGCCTTCAACGAGCGAAGCGGCCCAGTCGAGCGCCACGAAGCTCTTTGTGCTTTTAGGAGCACCATAGAGTACGGCCAGCGAGTTCTCTTTCAGGATGCCCTCAATCAGCCATTTGGGCTCGGGCATGTTCATAATATCGTCGACCCGCTTAATGCGGATGCGTCGTTCTAGGTCTTTCGACACGTAGGCTCCATCAAAACACTCCTTCGCAATTCACACCCCCGTAGCGTCGTCAAATCCACCGGGCCCCCTTTAAGCGGGGAATAAGCACCCTTTTCCTTTCCTTCGAAGAACACGACGCGGAGCGGCCTTTTTGTGCTCGCTCCATTAGCTTATAAAGGTATGGTTCAAAAAGTTGCTTGCTTTAACAATTCAGAGAAGTGTTCAGCAACGCGCTTGGGCATATATGGGGAGTCAGACGACCATTTTCAAGATGATCAACTGCGACTTGCAGCCGCATGCCCCGCCAGACTTACAATTCTGCTTGCGAATACTTGTTAAGCACCTATAGCTTGATGGCTACAGAGTGCCCTTCAAAGCCCCAAAGTTGGCTCAGGAAGCCCGGAATGTGCCCGGGTGGTGCGAGGGTAGCGGGCATTTTCGCACATTGCGCCTAAGTAGCTGATTTTTCATGCCCTTAAACAAACCTGCTTAGAAGCTCTGCCTTTACGATGGCACTCCGCTTCACACAGTGAAAAAGGAGGAGACGCTCGAAGCACTCGCACAGTGTTTGAGCGCTGTGCCGGATTAGGAATTAAAGCCCAATTATATGGTTGACAAAGCACCCATTAATCCCCACAAATCAAAAGCCCCGCACGATCAATGCGGGGCTGGCGGGAGTGCCTCGGGAATTGAGGTCACGCCTCAGATGGTTGAGGCGGGTCTGGATTCTTTATTGAGTTATGGGATTTTCGATGCGCCTCAAAAAAACGCCTCGTCTCGGCTTCTTGTTCGGACACTGCTTTGTTGTGCGCTTGCAGCGCGTAATAAAAACGCTTGAGGCGCAAAGTTCCAACCTCAAAGCCTTTGGCTATGCTTTCAATTCTTTTGACGTTCCATTTATCACGCTCCGGTGGAATATCGCCAGGCCAGAGGGAGATTTCAGCATCAGGCGCCCCAGCAACAATTAGGTAGCCGGCCATCAGTTGGTTCAAGAAAGGAACAAATGACACTCTCTCGCCTCCGGCAGTGTTTTCTTTAAATGTTGCGCCATGTGCAAGTTGGTTCCGTTTTGCGGCTTTCACACGAACTCGTTTGCTGGCCTTCGCCCACTCGGCCAAAAGGGCATGGTTGGATGGCGAGTTCAAACGCCGCTCGACGGCTGCGTTGGTCATTTTCAATTTTCCCTCGAATGATATGATCGCCCAGAACGCATCTTCGGCCGGGGAGTCTGCTGAGATTGCTCCGGATGGTTCGTGCGCGAACGGACTGACGGCCTCGCGGAAAACCCTGCACAGGGTATATTCTAGATCTGCCCATTTCGTTTGAGCGTATCCAACTGCTGCATAGATAGAGATCTCAGCCTGTGAAAGTTGGGTCGGCATGTATAACCTCAGATACGATCTGAATGGCTAAGCCCCGCAAATCTCAAAACGAGAAAGACCTAGAGAAGCTGGCCAAGAAGCTCTTGTCCATGCCTCATAAGCCGCGTGAGGAGTCAGTTCTAGGTAAGAAAAATCGGCCGGCACAGACCAAGACGGTCACGAAGCGCAAAGGAAGTTCAAAATGAATTTACGCGACGATTCTTGGCTGGCAATCGGCGGGTATAGTGGGTTCCCTGACCGCGCTTATCAACCCCATCTCAGCGGCGCTGGCGGGGTCCATGAGGTGAGGCTCCTCGAACAGCTTCATCGTTTGGAGCTGTGCATCGGTGAGCTTTGTCTTCTGCTTCAGAATATCTCGCGTCCAGTCGAGCGCATTTCCAAGGTTTAGGGCGGCTTCTGCCAGCGACGGTCGAGCGACGGTTTGAGCGCCAAAAGTCCACGTGTAGTCATGAAAGTAGAACCGCGCGTTTTGAGACGCAAAGCGCTCCTTACCAACAAGAAACACAGGAACGGCCACACTACTGACGGGACCGATGGCATGCATTGTTAGCTCAAATGGAAGCGCGCTCAGATAGCTGTAGAGAGCGATTGCGTCGTCAGCCGACCCACCTCCGCTAGAAAAAAGCAAAGTAACCTTCTTGGCACCCTCATTGACTAAACTGCATAGCGCGGCGCGCAATCCGTTGGTGAAGGGGAGATTGATCGGGCCGTAGAATGTAAGGACGCGATTAGCTGGATACTGCTGAGCCCCATTCATCTGTTTTTCCTCCAGCGCAAATAGCGCTTAGCCTTCTGTTTAGGCGTTTTTGGCTTCACCAATCCGCCGATAGGTCAAGCGACGACCTTCGGCCTGTTTGATGATCTTGCTGGCGCGTTCGGTATCCTCGACGCCCAGGCCTGAACGGTTGTTATAGCGAAAATCAAATTCAGCTACGTAGCGGTGAAGGTGGGCTTCGCCGCAATGCTGATAGACGCCTTTCATGCCGCGCTTGAAGATCGAAAAGAAGCCTTCAACGGTGTTGGTGTGAACGTCGCCGCGAACATACTCTTTGGCACTGTGTTTCACGGTTTCATGCTTGGCAAACTCTTCGCCGACTGAAACGTAGAGATTGCTTTCGTCAGTTTGCAGGACGCTCTTGCGAGAGACGTTGCGAACAATCACGTCGCGGACGTTTTCAGCGGTCACATGGAACGTGCGGGACTTACCGCCGCGCTCGACTAGAGAGACCACGGCGCGCTTATTACGAGGCCCCTTGCGCTTGTATTTGTAGGGACGGCCACGGCGCTGCGCTGATTTGATCGGCGTGTCACGCTCGCCAAAATAGGTTTCGTCAACTCGACGGTTTTACCTTCACCGCCTAAAGGGCCTGACTGGTCATTGGCCATCGCCTCACGGATGCGGTGCGAGAGAAACCAAGCCGACTGATAGGTGATACCGAGCGTCCTATGCAGCTGGTGGGCTGAATAGCCCTTCTTGCTCGACGCCATTAGGTGCATCGCCAACAGCCACTTATTGAGCGGGATTTTGGAGCGCTCCATCACCGAGCCGGTGGTGACGGTGAATTGCTGACGGCAATCGTTGCACTGCCACACGCCAGGGCGATGAGCGCGGCCCTGTAGGGCTGTCACCGAAAACGAGCCGCAATGCGAGCAGTAAGGCCCATCGGCCCAACGCTGCTTCTCAAGCCACTCACGGGCCTTCTCGGCATCTTGGAAACGAGGATCGGTGAGGTTCATCGGTCTAGCCCCTTCTGTCACTTGACAATATGGGGAGTCACCGATGCTTTGTCAACCATATAATTGTGGATTAAAAACCGCGCCGCACCCACCGCACGAGCCACAAGACCACGTAGGCGAGCAGCCAGGCGATAGGGATTAGCGCGAGCGCCGCAAGCCCGCGGCTCGGCCAGCGGTCTGCAAAAGTGGTCCTGTAAAGGTCCATAGCGAGGTCGCTACAGTTGGAATAGCTTTCCTGTGATGTGTCGCGGCCGCCTAGGCGCTCGATACAGCCTACATAGAAGATGCCATAACTGTCGCCCGCCTCCTTTACAGCCGCGTGATGGAAGTAAAACAACGCAAATACGGCCCACAAGACCGAGAGTGCGATGCCAATGCGTTGCCAGCCGTTGAGACGGAACCGCCGCATTGCTACGGGCCGAAGGACAACTTGGGCTCTAGGTAGATTTTGGTAAGAGGTGACCACCTGTAGGTGAAGACCTCTTTCTGTCCGGCACCCGGGCCAGCTTCACTTAGCGTTGTCCTAACCAGCATCTAGGTCTCGCCGGTACACTTGTTGAGCATGATCATCGCCTCGTCATTAGACCTCGCGCCTGTTTGGCCAACGACCACAGTGTAGCACTCCGGTTGATCGCCAACGGGCAGGGGCCCGCAGCCCGCTCCAATGACCGCAACAATGGTGAGCCCCAGCGCCCCTCGCAGGTTTGCGCTCATTCGCATAGTCCCCCACGGCACTCTAACATAGGTTGACTAGGTCGCGCTGTGAGACGGGGCCCCTAGTACTAGGGCGTGGGGACCCCTCCCCGGTGGGGGGAAGCCGACACCCTATCCCGGCACGCTCGGGGTCCCCCAGGCGCGCCAGTCCAGCGCTCATGTGGGCAGCATCTAGGAAATGGGCATGGCCACTCACTCGTAACGCTTTATGTAGCAAGAACTACAGGCCTATTCACTAGTTAACTGCTTGTTCCTACCGGCCGACGCAATGAAGCGAAGGGCGTCTGACCCCTTGCCAGCGGTGTACAGCGCCAGGCGCGAGCATGGCGCGCTGTGGGATTTATTCCCTCGGGCAAAATCCCAGAGCCCTGCGAGGGTGCGTGCGAAGGTAGCCCGTTACTGATCTTGTTCAACAATCCGAGACCCACCCCTCCCGCTCATGGGGCGCGTGTCGCACGGCAATCGCCTCGCGCGCTGTTAGCCTCCCGACTTGTACTCGGGCCCGGCGCACGGCGCGAGCGAGTGCAACTACACCGGCAAGCCCTTCGCAACGAGCCTATCTGTGATGGCCTGTTGGCTCGGGCGCAGATCGTCCGCCTCGAAGCCGATATAGCCGCTCGTTGTGTCGCCAGTCGGCTGGGCATGGTTGAGCAGGGCCTTGAGGTGATAGCCGTTCGTCACAACGGCCGCACCCGCGCTCGCATAGATGCGCCGCAGATCATGTGGGCTCCATTCCATGCTGAACTCGCCGGCGCGTGGTTTGATGTTGCCGATGGGTCCGGGCTCCCCTCCGATCGGCGAACGCTTCCCTGCCGGGAATAGCCACTCACTGTTATGCGAGCGAAGTACGCGCTCCGCGAGGGCCAATGCCTCGCATGAGAGAGGAACGTCGAAGGCGCGTTCCTCCCCTCCCTTTGGCGCGGGCCGGTGCAGCACTGTGCCCTTGAGGTCTATGTCCTCACGGCGGACGCTCCGAAGATCTGTCGGGCGGAGGCCGGTCATCAAGCCGAATAGCCATACGTCTTTGCGGCGCCCCTTCACCTTGTCGAGTTCCTTGAAGAACTTGGGAAGCTGGCTCGGACGGATGGCCGCTTTTCTTGCGGGTCTGCCCGCGAGCGTACCGCGACGCAGCGTTGGGAACGTGGGCAAGCGCGGGTCTGTGAATTGTGCCGAGCCCCACGCCGCGCGTATCAAGCGCCCCGCCATCTTCGAGGCGCTGGGGCCACGCTCCTTATTTATCGTGTCGAGAAGCGTAACGAGCGTCGCCTGATCAAGACGCCGGAGCGGTGTCTTGAGGTGGTCCGAAAGATAGAGCTTCGCGAGCTTCCGATATTGCTTGACAGTGTTCGGAGAGAGCGGCCCATCGTTGCGGGGTGCCGCTATGTGCGCCTCGATTGCTTGCTCTAGTGTGAGGCCCTGCACGCCAGCGACAAGTTTCGGGTCAAGGCCCTGCCGCACAAGCCCCGTGATCTTGCGCGCCTCCGTTCGTATTTGATCGAATGCAAAGTCATCAATCGGCGGCACGATGAGCTTCGCGCCGTCGGGGAGCAGGGCGCTCTGTTCGACTTCGTAGTGTTCAACCTCCGACTGGACTTGCTCCCACGCTGGGAGGGAGCCGAGGCCCTTGCTTTCCCACTTGCCCGTCGCGGGATGCTTGTAACGGAATTCGCCGTACTGGCGCACGCTACCATCGGAGAGGGTGCGGGCGACGTAGCGGAGGCCCCGGACAGCGGGGTCATCTAACGTCTCGTTCGCTTTGAGCGCGAGCGCACGACGAAAGAGACCGCGACCGTTGCCGTTCCTCTTTCCCAAACCCTTCCCCATGCCGGTACCGCGCGAAGCCATTTCCAACGCATTTCCTTCTCAGGAATGGCTTAGCACAGCCATTTTAGAGCGTCTATAGGAAACGGCGGGTTAATGGCCATCCCATGGCGTATGTGGCCGGGGTCTGTCTCAGGGCGCGCGAAACAAGGCGACCAAGCCTTGCGTCTCGACCTCAACCTTGGGGAAGCGCTCCCGCAAGCCTTCCGACAAAGAGGCAAGATCGTCCTCGCGATTGTTGAAGACGCCCTTCGCGTTATAGAGATCGAGCAGTCTCCGAGCCGCGAAGTTGGGTGCGATATCGCGCCCGAGAATGGTCGCGCCGAACAATACGGCGTCATCACCCATCAACGGGCGCAAATGGTCGACCGCCACGAGCTTCTCGCTCATGCTGCCCGGCAGACAGTGCAACACATAAGTGAGGCCGACCGATGCGAAGGGCGCCAAGTCTATCTCGATCGGGTCGAGCAGGTTGACTTGGTGGAGTACGGGATTGAAGCGCGCCAGCCTGCTTCCGGCCCGATCGAGACAGTGGCGATTGATGTCGAGTAGAGCCAACCGGTCGAAACTCGCGCCGCCCACGCGGTCGATGAAGAGGCCGGTACCGACGCCGGCCTCGAGATGACCGGCGGAGAGATTGGCGCGGTAGAGATCGAGCAGCCGTCGTGTCGGACAGCGCCAGGCAAAGCGGTTCGAGAGGCCGTGGACCAGCGCATCGTAAACCGAGAGCATGACGGGCGTGTAGATCGCATGCGCGCGAGCGATCGCCGCGCCGTCTCGCGCAGCGTTGGCCTGTCGCGAAGATTCGTCGGGCATTGCCCTGCTATGTCACTCGATACGCCAAAAAGAAAGGGCGCCTTAAGGCGCCCTTTGAGGTGGGAAGTGCTTTTTGGGGAAGGTCTGAAATTTGTTAGAACGTTGCCTTCACAGTTCCGACGACCCGCGCATCGCAGTTGCCAGGCCCGCCGCTGTTAAAGGCGCAGTCAGCGTCGCTATAGTCCGTATCCCAGTAGCGGATGTCGGCAGACCAGCGCTCCATAAAGCCGAGGGTAAGGCCGGCGTTCCAATAGGTATAATCCGCGTTGACGGCTTGGTAAGACTGATATCCGATCAAGCCGCTGATGCTGGGCGAGAAGAAGTTGAAGAGCTTGCCACCGAACGCGTAGCCCACCCCTCCCTCTGTCGCATTCGACTCGACGCCCAGGCCGAAATTGTCCGGCGACCAATAGTTCACGACGCCAAGGGACCAGTTCCCGCCCGTCCAGCCCACACCGGTCTTCAGCTCGAAATAGTCAATCGAGCTAAAACCCGGGAAGGTGTAGTACAGGCCGCCGATATCGAAGGTGAGACTATTCCACACCGGCTTGATACCGGCATAGTAATCGAGTTCGATGCCGTCCCCGAAGTCGGTATTCGATCCCCAGACGCCGGCATAGGCAATGCCATAGGCAGCGTCGAACGAAGCCTGCACTGCCGGATTCTCATCCGAGTTGGAAATGCCGCGGAAGATGTAGTCGGTGGTTAAGACGGCCGTCCCCGAAAGTGTCAGCTTCTTGCCCTGAGTGCCCGCGGCCAATTCCAACTCGCCGGGGTTGTCCTGAGCGTTCGCGGGTAATGCCAACGCGGCGGCAAACGCCGCACCCAGAACCAACGATTTGATGATCCCCACTTCCCTGTGCCGAGTCATTTCCCAGTCTCCTGATTGTCGCTTGTCCCTGCGAGTTGAACTTCCCGTTCAGGATGCTGCCCGGCACTCGTGCCCTTGGTGCAACGTCCCCCGTGACATGACAATAATCCCGCCCCCTGCCGAAGCAACGAAAAAGCCCGGTTTTCCGAAAACAACTTGGGCTGTGTGACTATTCTGCAATGGTCAACGGGTTTTGATGCCACATTGGGCTCATCGCCTATTGGCGTCGCCCAAAACTGCACAGAGGACGTGCATTTTGCCTATACTGAAGGCGGCTGTTGACCCATCCGCCAGCCCCAGCGGCACGAGGGGATCCGTCCGCTTAGCCTTGTTCCGACTCAGGCGCTCACCTAGAGTGGCCCCGAGCCAGCAAGAATTCGCTTGACGCAAGTGATTCCACGGACGCTCCCGCAAAAGCAGACATGGCTAATAAAGCGCAATCCGCGACCGTGCTCGTGACCGGCGCGGGACGCCGGCTAGGCCGCGCCATCGCCCTCGATTTCGCCCGCCGGGGCTGGCGAGTCGGGGTGCATTATCACGCCTCGAAGGCTGAGGCCTTGGATCTGGTCGCCGAAATCAAGCACTTAGGCCGCCGGGCGGCGGCGTTCCCCGCCGATTTGGCCCGGCTGGACGACCTCGCCCCCCTGATGGAGGCGTGCGCCAGAGAGCTCGGCGCCCCGGCCTGCCTCGTCAACAACGCCGCCTGTTTCGAATGGGATTCGGCCGCTACCCTCGACGCCAAGAGCTGGCAGGCGCATCTCGACGTCAATCTACGCGCGCCAGTCTTTCTCGCCCAGGCTTTCGCCAGGCTCCTGCCCGAAGGCGCGTCAGGCCATGTGATCAACGTCATCGATCAGAAGGTCTTGCGCCTAGACCCCGGATTCTTCTCCTACACCATCGCCAAATCGGCATTGTGGACCGCGACCCAGACGTTGGCGCAGGCGCTGGCCCCGCGAATCAGAGTCAACGCCGTTGCCCCGGGGCCCGTACTGCCGAGCCGCGCGCAGAGCGAAGCCGACTTCGCCGAGGAATGCCGCTCGACCCTGCTTCAGCGCGGTGTGGGTATCGACGAGGTCACGTCCGCCATCCACTTCCTGCTCGATACTCCCTCCATCACCGGTCAGATGATCGCTCTCGATTCGGGCCAGCATCTCGCCTGGCAGGCCCCAAGCCCTTGAACCGGCCTGTGCCTAGACCTTACCTTGCCCTCATAAGGCGCGATGTGTTGGCATCTTGCGCTAAAATCGTGATCCCATGCCGCTAGAGAACCCCGAAAGCGCCCCTGCCTCGCTCGTCTCGCGCGCGCGCGAATTGTTGCGCGGCGTCGAGACCGGCGCGCCGGTGATCGGCCGCTACGCCAAGACGGCGCCGCCGGGACCGGGCGTTTACCGCATGATCGATGCGGATGGCGAGGTGCTCTATGTCGGCAAGGCGCGGCATCTCAAGAAGCGGGTGCAGAGCTACACGCGGTCGGGCACGCACAACAACCGCATCGTGCGCATGATCGCCGACACCGCAAGCATGGAGTTCGTCACCACCGCGACCGAGATCGAGGCGCTGCTGCTCGAGGCCAACCTGATCAAGCGGCTCAAGCCCCGCTTCAATGTGGTGCTCCGGGACGACAAGTCCTTCCCCTTCATCCTGATCGCCCGCGACCATTCCGTGCCGCAAATCCTCAAGCATCGCGGGGCGCGGAGCCGCGATGGCGATTATTTCGGGCCTTTCGCCTCGGCCGGCGCGGTCTCCCGCACCATCAACACGCTGCAGCGCGCCTTTCTGCTGCGCTCCTGCTCCGACGCTTATTACGAGAGCCGGGTGCGGCCCTGCCTCTTGTTTCAGATCAAACGTTGCAGCGCACCTTGCACCGGCGAAATCTCGGTCGAGGATTATGACGCGCTGGTGGAAGAGGCGCTTCGATTTCTGCGCGGCGAGAGCGACGAGGTGAAGCGCCGTCTGCATAAGCTCATGGACGAGGCGAGCCTCAAGCAGGACTACGAGCGGGCAGCGAGCTTCCGCGATCGTCTGACTGCGCTCAGCCACATCCAGTCGCGCCAGGGCATCAACCCGCAAAGCGTGAAGGAGGCCGATGTGTTCGCCGCGCACCAGGAGGCGGGCCAGACCTGCATCCAGGTGTTCTTCTTCCGCACCGGCAACAATTGGGGCAACCGCGCCTATTTCCCGCGCGCCGACAAGAGCCTTTCCGTCGAGGAAGTGCTCGAATCGTTCATCGCCCAGTTCTACGACGACAAGCCGCCGCCGAAGCTCGTGCTTCTCTCGCACGAGATCGAAAGCCGCCGCCTTCTCGCCGAAGCTTTGTCGCTGAAGGCCGGGCACAAGATC